>WGNW01000098.1 GCA_016124315.1 Alphaproteobacteria bacterium | reverse complement strand
CGGGCAATCTCTGCCGCTGCGGGGCGTACCCGAACATCGTCGCGGCCGTGCGCCAGGCGGCGGGAGGCGCCTGATGCAGCCCTTCGCCTATCGCAAGGTCCGGGACGTCGCCGCCGCCGTCGATCACGGCGCGCGCGAGCCGAACACGGTGTTCCTCGCCGGCGGGACCGATCTCGTGCAGCTCCTCCAGGACGGGATCGCGCGGCCGGACGGCGTGGTCGACATCGGGGACCTGCCGTTCGCGTCGATCGCCTCGACGATCGACGGCTTTCGGATCGGCGCGCTCGCCAGGCTGTCCGAGGTCGCGGACCACCCGCAGGTGCGCGCGCGCCTGCCGGCCGTCGCCGCCGCGCTTGACGAGACCGCCTCGCCGATGGTGCGCAACATGGCGACGATCGGCGGCAACCTGCTCCAGCGCACCCGCTGCCTGTACTTCCGCGACGGCGTCTCGCCCTGCGAGAAGCGCGATCCCGGCACGGGCTGCGGCGCCCGCCGGGGCCGCGACGTTCAGGCCGCCCTGTTCGGCGCGAGCGAGGCCTGCGTCGCCACCGACCCCTCCGACCTCGCGGTGGCGCTCGTCGCGCTCGACGCCGAGGCGCTGGTCGTCGGGCCGTCGGGCGAGCGCTCGATCCCGATCGAGCGGCTGCACCGGCTTCCCGGCGAAACGCCCTGGATCGAGACCGATCTCGCGCCCGGCGAGGTGATCTCCGCCGTGTTCGTGCCCCGCGACGCCGCCGGCCGCGCGCAGGCCTATACGAAGCTGCGCCACCGCGCCTCGTTCGAATGGCCCCTCGTCTCCGCTTGCGTCTCGCTCGCCGTCGTCGACGGGATCATCGAGGACGCGCGCGTCGCGCTCGGCGGGGTGGCGCACAAGCCCTGGCGGGCCGAGCCCGCCGAGCGCTTGCTCATCGGGCGCACGCTCGACGCCGCCCTCGCCCGCGAGGCCGGCGAGGCCGCCACCGAGGGCGCGCGGCCCGTCGCCGGGAACGCCGCCAAGATCCCCCTGCTCGCGCGGGTCGTCGCCCGCGCCCTCGCCGACGCCGGAGGCCTGCCATGACCATCGTCGGATCTGCCGTCTCCCGCGTCGACGGCCCGGCCAAGGTGACCGGCACGGCCGTCTACGCCGCCGATTTCGCCCTTGCGGACCTCGCACACGCCGCGCTGGTGCAGGCCACCGTACCGCGCGGGCGCATCCATACGATCCACACGGCCGAGGCCGAGGCCGCGCCGGGCGTGCGCGCGGTGCTCACCCACGAGAATACGCGCCCTCTGCCGTGGGCGCCCCGCGACCCGCGGCCGGGCGTCGATCCGAAGGCCGGCGAGCGGCTGCACGTGCTCCAGACGGACGAGGTCTTCTACAATGGCCAGCCGGTGGCGCTCGTCGTCGCCGAGACCTACGAGCAGGCCTGCCACGGCGCGCTGGCCCTGCAGTTCGAGATCGAGCGGGACGAGGGCAGCGCCGTCGACCCGGAGGCCGTCGAGCCGGAAGCGCCCGACGACCAGCAGTCGTCCATGGGCGACCTCGATGCGGCGATGCGCGACGCCGTCCACAGCGTCGACGTCACCTACACCACGCCCGGCCATTCCAGCGCGCCCATGGAGCCGCATGCATCGATCGCCGACTGGGACGGCGACCGGCTGACCCTGCGCGGCAGCTACCAGATGCTGAAGTTCAACCGCAACGAGCTGGCCGACAGCCTCGGGATCGATCCCAGCAACGTCCGCATCCTGTCGCCCTATGTGGGCGGCGGCTTCGGCTCCAAGCTCGGCATCGCGCCGGAGGCGGTGGCCGCGGCGCTCGCGGCGCGGCAGCTCGGCCGGCCGGTCTCGGTCGCCATGAGCCGGCCGCAGGTGTTCGAGACGACCATGCGCCGCTCCGAGACCCGCCAGCGCGTCCGCCTCGCCGCCGGCGGCGACGGACGGCTGACCGGCATCGGGCACGAGGCGCTGGTCTCCAGCCTGCCCGGCGAGGCGTTCTCCGAGCCGGTGACGCAGGCGACGCCGTTCATGTATCGCGGCGATAACCGGACGACCGGCCTCCGGATCGCCCGGGTGAACCGCACCTGCGCGGGCTCGGTGCGCGCGCCCGGCGAGGCGGTCGGCGTGACCGCATTCGAGAACGCCATGGACGAGATGGCCGAGAAGGCCGGCCTCGATCCGGTGGCGTTCCGCAAGATCAACATCCCCGCGGAAGACCCGTCGCAGCACATCCCGTTCTCCTCCCACAAGCTCGCCGAGGCGCTGGACGAGGGCGCGCGCGCCTTCGGCTGGGACAAGCGGCGGGCGGAACCGCGCTCGGTGCGCGACGGCGAATGGCTGGTCGGCATGGGCATGGCCTCGGCGTTCCGGGTCAACATGGTGGTGGAGGCCGAGGCCCGCGTCCGGCTGAACCCGGACGGCACCGCCGAGGTCGAGACCGACATGACCGACATCGGCACGGGCAGCTACGCCGTGCTGAGCCAGATCGCCTGCGAGATGCTCGGCCTGCCCGCCGACAGGGTCACCACGCGGCTGGGCGACACCGAGCTGCCGCCCGGCTCGGGCTCGGGCGGCTCGTTCGGCGCGTCGTCGAGCGGCACCGCGGTCTTCCTCGCCTGCGAGGAGATCCGCGGGCGGATCGCCGAGGCTCTCGGTTGCGCCGAGGGCGACCTCACCCTCAAGGACGGCGTGGCCGTCGCCGGCAACCGCGCGACGCCGCTCGCCGAGGTGCTCGGCGGACGCTGCCTCGAGGCCGAGGGCCATGTGGAGCCGGGCGAGACCAGCTCGGCGGTGCGCCAGGCGACCTACGGCGCCTATTTCGCCGAGGTGGCCGTGAACGCGGTCACCGGCGAGACGCGAGTGCGGCGCATGCTGGGCGCCTTCGCGGCGGGCCGCATTCTCAACCGCAAGACGGCGCGCTCCCAGTTTCTCGGCGGGATGACCTGGGGCATCGGCATGGCGCTGACCGAGGCGTTGTTGCACGATCCGCGCCACGGCCAGATCGTCAACCACGACCTCGCCGAGTACCATGTCGCCGTGAACGCCGACGTGCCGCAGATCGACGTGCTGCTGCTCGACGAGCGGGACGACTGGAGCAACCCGATGCAGACCAAGGGCCTGGGAGAGCTCGGTGTCTGCGGCGCCGCGGCCGCCGTCACCAACGCCCTCTACAACGCCACCGGCGTGCGCGTGCGCGACTACCCGGCGACCCTCGACAAGGTGCTCGCCGGCGGCCTGTAGCGCCGGGCCGGAGCCCGGGAGCGCAAGGACGCCGGCAAGGACTTCTCAGAAGTCTCCGGCCGTTCCGCCGACGAACACGGGAAGGGCTGTCCGGATCGGCGAAATAGCCGGCGTAGCCGCCCCAGACCGTGTCGCGTGCCGCAACACCCGCCGGCGGCCTTCGCTCACGGCAGTTCGCCGCCTTCGTAGAGCCAGGTCAGGGCGGCCTCGTCGGGGCAGATCCGGCGGCCCAGGTCGCGCAGGTGGCGGGAAATCTCCTCGGTCATCCCGTCGGATGCGGCCTTGCCCGCCTCGCCCTTGCGGATCATCGCCCCGCTGGTGAGGATCGGGATCTCGCCGGTGGTGACGGCCTCGAACTTGTCCTCGTGCCGCTTCATCCAGGGGAACGACGTGTATTCCAGGATCGCCGGCCAGCGGTCCGCTTCCGGCTCGACGCCGAGGAAGCCGGCGATCGTCCGGATCGAGGCCTCGTGGTCCCGCTTCATGTCGGCGAAGTGCAGCAGCAGGACGTTCTCCTCGCGGCGCAGCGGCCACCAGGCGGCGAGGAAGGCGAAGAACATGCCCTGCATGCCCTGGCGGTCCACCACTTCGGCGTAGAACGAGGGGAAGTCCTGCCGGCACATGGCCTGCCGAGGCATCTGCCAGAGCTCGAACCAGGCGTCCGAGTGCTTCTCGATGAACGGGCGGAAGGAGACCAGCGCCTCCTCGGGGTTGCGGAAGACGACGATGTACTTCACGTCCCGGCCCGAGCCGGCCTCGATGAAGGGCAGCGCCGGCGGCGCGGAATGGGTCTTGAAGGCGCGGCGGCGGCCGGCGGGCATCGCTTCCACGCGGTCGACGACCGACTGGAGTGGCTGGCCGGGATGGCTGAGGAACTCGATCCAGGGCACTTCCTCGTAGATGTCGCGGAAGTCGGCCGTGCCGCCGGTGAACAGCTGGTGGACGATGTTCATGGTCCAGGTGGTGCCGCTTTTCGGCGGCACGGAGATCACCACGTCGCCGTCGCGCCATGCGATCCGCTGCTGGATCTCCGGCCGTATCCACGGCGGCCCCCGACGCGGGGCGGCGTCTTCCGTCGCATGGCTCATGGTCGCTGTCTCCCCATTGGTCATGGCCTATCCGGAATTCGTGTCGGCGATGACCAGGACGATGAAGTCGATGAGAATCTGGACGTCGTCGGCGGAATAGCCGGCACTGGTGGCGATGGCGTTGGCCTTGTCGCGTGCCTGGGTGTAGTCGATCTGCCCGGCGGACAGTTCGGCAAAGACGGCCTTCAGCTTTTCCTTCTGCGCACTCGTCAGTTCCGGCACAGCGAACAGGTCCGCCTGCAGCTGCTCCCACGCGGCGGCCGGGTCGGTGTTGCCCGCGGCCCAGCTGGCCTGGAGCGACTGCAGCTCGGCCCGCCCTGCGTCCGTCAGGTTCTGCGCGTTGGCGATCCGCCGCTGCAGCTCGGCGGCGGCCTTCTGGAGATCGGCGGTGGTGGCGGCCGTCGCCGGCCCGCCGAGCACGAAACACACCGCCAGAACGGCCAGCGCGAATTTGCGGATCATCGTTCGTCCTCCCTCTGCCCGTACCGCATCGTACCACGCCCGGTGCGTGTCGCGGCCTGAAGGAGAAACGGTCCGGCGCCACCGGCCGGCGGTTCCGCTACTTGGCGCGGCCGAGCGGCTCGAGGCCGGCCATGCCCTCGGGGCGTCCGACGGTGCCGGCGGTCTTCAGCCGCCGTTCCTTGATCCGCCAGCCGTCCGCGGTCTTCACCCAGCGGTCGTGGTACTGGGCGTAGAGCACGAAGTCGTCGCCGCCGGCGGCGGGGCGGTGCCAGGCGTGCAGGTAGCACTGCGAGCGGGCTTCCTCGGCGCTGTCGAAGGTGATCTCGACGTTGGTGATGTAGTGGTGGGTCGCGGAATACACCTGCACCAGGGGCGTGATCAGCGCCTCGATGTTGGCCCGTCCCTCGATCCACTGGTCGCCGCCGAACTTGATGCGCCCGTCCTCGGTGAAGATCTCGACCTGCTTGTCGACGCGGTTGAGGTCGACCCACCTGGTGTACCAGTGGAGGCCGTCGGTGATCGCCTGGCGGTCCAGGATCTGCGTGAGCTTTGCTTCGTCCATGGCGGAATGCTCACACGGCGGCCCGCCGGAGTCGAGCATATTTGCCGGTGCCGGTCAGGCGCCGCGATAGGCGGATATGGCGTCCGCGTAGGCCTGCAGCTGGGCGAATGCCTGCTCGCGGCCGTCGTGCGGCAGGCCGAACACCATCCGTTCGACGCCGTTCTCCTCGAGCGCGTCGATGAACTCCGCCGTCGGCGGCAGTCCCAGGGCGGTGATCGACGTCCGGCCGCGGCCGGCAGCCTCTTCCAGCTGGCGCTGCTCGGCGACCATCATGGGCAGCTCGTGCAGTGGCGTCATCTTGCCGCGCATGGATTCGTGCCACTGCGACGCGATGACCGGCATCCAGCCGTCGCCGTAGCCGACCGCGCGCTTGATCACGCCGGCGCCGGCGCCCGCCACGAGGATCGGCGGATGGGGCTTCTGCAGCGGCTTGGGCCACTGCCAGGAGCGGCTGAAATCCACGAAATCTCCGTGGTACTCGGCCTCGTCCTCGGTCCACAGCCGCCTGATCGCTTCCGCGCGCTCCCGCATCACCTTGAACCGGTTGCCGAAGGCGACGCCGTGATTTTCCATCTCCGGCGGGTTCCAGCCGGCGCCGATGCCGAAGACGATGCGCCCGCCGGACACCTGGTCCAGCGTCGAGACCGCCTTGGCGCAATGGATCGGGTCGTGCTGGGGCAGGATGCAGATCGCGGTGCCCAGGGTGATGGTCCTGGTGACCGCCGCGGCGGCCCCCAGGGCGACGAACGGATCGAGCATGCTCCGGTACGCCATGGGGACGTCTCCGCCCAGCGCAAACTGGGTGTCGACCGGAATGTGGGAGTGCTCCGACACGAACAGGGATTCGAAGCCGAGGCGTTCGGCTTCGACCGCGATCTCCGCCGGGCCGGCGCTGAAGTGGGTGACGAAGATGCTGACGCCGAATTTCATTCTGATCTCCCCCGGCAGTTCAATCGGTGGGTACCCGTCTCTCTCCGGGACGGCCAAGAAGATGGGCCAATTTACTTACGATGTAAATTATAGATGGCTGCTCCACGCCGATTGGCCCAAAGGGGCGCATCTGGTGGTTTCGACGGCCGGCGTCACTCGGCGGCGACGACCGCCGCCGCAGGGGATTGGCCGAGCCGGGCAAGCAGGGCGCGCAGGTCGCGGATGGCGGGGAATACCTCGTTGTTCCAGTCGCCGCCCTGGGCGTCGTGGGCCGCCTGTTCCATCTCCACGATGTCCTTGTCCTCGGCGAAGATGCGCTCGGTGAACCAGGTCACGAACGGCCACAGCATGTGGATCAGGCCCGGCACCGGCGGTTTCATGACCGACAGGTAGCCGAAGGTGCGGTTGGTGCGCTGCGCGGCGTCGAGCGGGGTGTAGGCCAGCCAGACGTCCAGCACCGGCGGCAGGTCGCCGCCCAGCTCGCGCCCCACCCACACCTTGAGGCGCTGGTAGGGGTATTGGGTGCGGATGGTCATCAGGTCGCCGAAGTCCTTCTCGCCCTTGGGGCGGACCAGGTCGACGATCACCGCCTCGCCCAGGCTGCTGCGGCCTTCGGTCCGGCTGAACGAATAGTCCACCTCGCACCAGTCCGGGCCGACGCGGCGGTCGAGGCACCGGGCCTTGATGTTGCCCATCTGCTTGCGGTGCAGGAACTGGTGGTTCATGTCGAACAGGTTCTCGTGCATGAAGGTGTAGTGGCAGGCCACCTCGCGGTTGAGCTGCCGCGTCTTGTAGCCGCGGTCGGCCGCGGAGCCCAGCGAGGCCGGCGCGCGCCGGTCGGCCAGCGCCGGGTCGCCGGGGAACACGAAGATCAGGCCGTCGATCTCGCGCGCGGGATAGGAGCGCACGCCGTTCGGCAGCTTCGCCATGCCGAAATAGGGTACGTCGACGCACTTGCCCGAACAGTCGTAGGCCCAGCCGTGATAGCCGCATTTCAGCGTGTCGCCGGAGACGACGCCGACATGCAGCGGCACCTGCCGGTGGGCGCAGCGGTCCTCCAGCGCGAACACCGTGCCGGACTGGCCGCGATAGAGCACGATCGGCTGGCCGGCGAACCGGCGGCCGATCGCCTTGCCGGCCTTCAGCTCGCCGGACCAGGCCAGCGGATACCAGTAGTCCGGATGGGCGTCGACCTGCCGAAGGTCAAGGGGGGTGGCGGACGCCTCAGGGTCCCGGGCCATGCGCTCTTCTCCGATTGAATGGTCCAAGGACCGTAAGATGCGCCCATGATACGCGGACGCACGCCATCGGCGTCAATGACATTGGATATAACGGCGATTGGTTGGGTCGGTTCGCCGTCCGCTTGCCGCTCGCCACCTGCGACCGTGGCGGGGCGGATTAATCGCCTCCCGGGATCGCACCGGGGCACTCTCGACAAGGGCGCGGGCCGGCATGGTCTTCATGCCCGGCCAACGTCGCCGTGGATGCGGCTGTGTTGGCTTGGCGGCGTCGGCCGGGCGGCCTACCATGCATATGCACCAGCTTTGGAGCGGTGGCTTTGCGGCGGCGCGATCATTGCCAAAGGCGCGGGGAATGCAGATATCCGGACGGATCCGGTGGGCTATTGTGGGACTCCTCGTCACGGGAGGCGCCATGTTGGGTCTGGCATGGAGCGCTTCGCCGTCTGTCCAGCCCACGGATCCGGGCTCGCCTCTTGTGCTCCGGCGCGTCATTGCGCTTCCCGCTACGAAGGACAGGATCGACCATCTCGCGTTCGATCCCGAAGGTGCGAGGCTGTTCGTCGCTGAGGTGGCAAACGGTTCGCTCGATGTCGTCGATACCAAGTCTGGGAAGGTGACGGGCCGGATCGCAGGGCTCGACGAGCCGCAGGGTGTCGAATGGTTGCCCGAGGAGGGTGAAATCGTCGTCGCATGCGGGGATGGTTCCGTCCGGTTCTACTCGGGCGCCGACCTCCGTCTGGTCGCGAGCGTCGACCTGCGCGACGATGCCGACGACGTGCGCGTCGATCCGCGCAACGGCCGAGTGGTGGTCGGCTACGGCAATGGCGGGCTCGCCATGATCGACCCGGCGACGCACCGGCTGACGAGCCGCGTGATCTTTCACGGCCACCCGGAGGGATTTCAGCTCAGCGGCGACCGCGCCTACGTGAACGTCCCGGGCGATGGCGCGATCCTCGAACTAGATCTCGACCGGAGCCGTGTATTGGCGCGCTGGCCGACGGGGCTTCACCGGCTCAATTTTCCGATGGCTATCGACCCGTCCGGCCGGACCATCGCGATTGCCTATCGGCTGCCTGCCGCCTGGGCGCGAATTGAGGTGGCAACCGGCAAGACCGTGGCGCTCCACCCCGCCTGCGGCGACGCCGACGACATTTACGAGGCCGGTTCTCGCGAGCTGATCGTGTGCGGCGCGGGATATGTCGACGTATGGCGCGAGGGCAGCCTAGAGGCGCGGGTGCGCACGGGAAGCGGCGCGCGGACCGGCCTCTATCTGCCGGCGCTCCACACGCTTTACGTCGCCGTGCCGGACCGGCATGGGGCGGCCGCTGTCTGGGCCTTGGAACTCCGCGATGCAGGCTGATGCCACTGGCCGCATTGGCCAACGGGTCTGCCGGTCCGTTCGCGGTCCTTGCGGGTTTTCGCCGCTTGGGATGTAGGATCGCAACATGAGTCGCACGGGTGTCGTCTTCGCGTTGCTGTCGGCAGTGCTCTTCGGAGCCAGCACGCCGCTCGCCAAGCTGCTCCTCGACAATGTCGACCCGTGGACGCTTGCGGGCGTCCTGTACCTCGGGGCGGGAATCGGCCTTGCCGGCGTGCATGTTTTCCGAGGGGCGTTGCGCATTCCTGATGTGGAGGCCCCCATCCGCAGGACCGACGTGCCCTGGCTTGCCCTGGTGATCCTGACCGGCGGTCTCCTCGGCCCCTTGTTGCTGATGCTGGGGTTGGCGCGGACCACGGCGTCGGGCGCGTCGCTTCTCCTCAACCTTGAAGGCTTGGCGACGATGGGGATTGCCTGGATCGTGTTCCGGGAGAACGTGGACCGCCGTCTTCTGCTGGGAGCATTCTCCATTCTCGCCGGCGCCCTCCTGCTGTCCTGGGAGGGGCAGCCCGCGTTCCGGTGGGGCGCCCTGCTGATCGGCGGGGCATGCCTGTGCTGGGGCATCGACAACAACCTTACGCGCAAGCTCTCGTCGGCCGACCCGGTGCAGATCGCCATGATCAAGGGGTTGGTGGCAGGTGCGGTCAACCTGTGGCTGGCGATGTTTAGCGGCGCCTCGCTTCCGTCCGCCACGCTCCTGCTCGCCGGGGGCGTGATAGGCTTCCTCGGCTATGGCGTAAGCCTCGCGCTGTTCGTGCTTGGCCTGCGCCATCTCGGCGCCGCGCGGACGGGGGCGTATTTCTCGCTGGCCCCGTTCGTCGGCGCGCTGATTGCGGTGGCGATGCTCGGCGAGCCGGTATCGCTCCAGCTGTTGCTGGCGGGCGGCTTCATGGCGGGCGGCCTGTGGCTGCATCTCGCCGAACGCCATGACCACGAGCATGTCCACGAGGCGTTGGAGCATGAGCACCGGCACGTCCATGACGAGCATCACCGGCATGAGCACGGTCCGGAGGTGCCGGACGGCGAACCTCACACCCACTGGCACCGGCACGCTCCGATGGTCCACCGGCATCCGCACTACCCCGACATGCATCACCGACATCGTCACGGAAGCGCCGTCGCCAGGTCGCGCAACTGACCACCGAAGGAGGCGGAAGCCACCGAGCCACGACGCGAACGGGAACTCGATGATCATCCGGGTTCCCGCGTGGGCGGGAATGACGGGGCGCGGTGCGGCTAGGTCGGCGTCGCCCGCGACGCGACGGCCGCCGGGTTCTTGCAGCTGTCCGGCAGGCCGCCTTCAGCCAGGGTCTTGAGGATGGCGGCGGTGAGCGCCGGGCCGGAGGCCTTGGCCTCCTCGTTGTGGCCGATGGCGTGCGGCGTGAGGATCACGTTGGGCAGGTCACGCAGCGGATGGTCGGGCGGGCACGGCTCGGTCTCGAACACGTCGATGGCGGCGGCGCCGAGCCGGCCGGACTTCAGCGCCTCCACCAGCGCCGCCTCGTCGATGATGGCGCCGCGGGCGGTGTTGACCAGCAGGGTGCCGGGGCGGACCCTGGCGAACTGCTCGCGGCCCAGCATGTGCCGGGTCGACGGGTTGAGGCTGGTCAGCACCAGGATGGCGTCGCTGCGCTCGAGCAGCTCGTCGAGGCCGACGAAGCTCACGCCCGGCACCGGCTCGCTCGCCGAGCGGCTGTGGACGAGGAAGCTGCAGCCCCATGCCGAAAGCCGGGCGATCACCTCGCGGGTGATGCCGCCATAGCCGACGATGCCGACGGTGCGGCCCTTCAGGATGTGGCGCCGCAGCGGGTCCGAGGCGTCGTTGGCGCGCAGCAGCGCCTCGGTCTCGTGCAGCCGGTAGAGCAGGGCGAGGAGCAGCATGATCGTCGCCTCGGCCATGCCCTCCCGGTTCTCGGCGGCCTCGGTGTTGCACACGGCGATGCCGCGCCGGCTCGCCTCCACGGCGTCGATCCAGTCGAAGCCCAGCACCGGCGAGACGATGCCGTGCAGCCGCGGCATGCGGTCCATGTCGGCCGCGCGGCAGGGCACGCCCGTCGACAGCAGCACCTCGACGCCCGACAGGTCGTCGGTGATCTCGTCCATCCGGTGAACGTCGTGTCGCAGGCAGTCGAGGCCGAGGGCGCCGAGCGCCGCGACGATGTCGTCCGACAGCCCGGCCGCCCGCGGAATGCCGACGACGGCGATCACGGGGGTGCCCACGCCGCCTTCCTAGCCTTTGAGGTCGGGCAGGCCGCCGACGCCCTCGTCGAGCTGCACCCGCGCCGACTTCAGGGTGTAGCAGACCAGGGTGTACTGGCCGACGGCGAAGACGATGTCGAGCATCTGCTTCTCGTCGTAGTGCTTGCGCAGCGCCGCCCAGGTCGCGTCGCCGATCTGGGAGTCGTTGTAGAGCTCGTCGGCGGCGGTCAGCAGCAGCGTCTCCTGCTCGGTCCAGGCGCCGCCTTTCGGCCAGGTGGCGATGGCCATGATCTCGTCGTCGCTCAGGCCCGAGCGGCGGCCGATGATGACGTGCTGGCCCCATTCGTAGTCGGACTGGTGGTTCCAGCCGGTGCGCAGGATCAGGATCTCGCGCTCGCGGCCATTGAGCGTGCTGGTGTAGCCCATGACGTGGCCGGCGAACCGGTTCCAGGGCTTCAGCAGATCCGGGTGGTGTGCCAGCGTCTTCATGATGTTGACGCGCAGGATGGCGGGGCCGTCGCGCATCCAGTCGGGAAGCTGGTCGTCGGCAAGGGGCTCGATGCGGGCGGGTCCGGGAATGGTCATGGCCGGGCCCTCAGCGCTGCAGCGGGCCGTAGCTGCCAACCTCGTAGCGGTTGGCGGTCACGCCCTTCACGCGGATGCCCTTCATGCCTTCCTGGAAGTCGGCCATGTGCTGGGTCTTGAAGTGCTCGGCCAGCGCCGCGTCGGACTCCCAGACCTCGAAGATGCGCACTAGGCCGGGGTCGTTGAAGTCCTCCGAGAAGGCGTAGCTGATGCAGGTGTCCTTCTCCAGGGTCACGGTCTTCTCGACCATGACGGACGCGAACTGCCGGATCTTGGGCATGTCCTCGGGCTCGATGCGGATCTCCGCGCCGATGATGATGGTCATGGGGCTTCCTCCTCGTTGGATGGGCGCAAACCCTGCGGCGCGGCGGCCGACAAGTCAACGCCGCAGGCGCCGCCGCGGCCGTCTTTACCTTTCGGTAACGACGGCGCTTGCCTTGCGTCCGCCGCGCCGCTAATCCGGGTGGGGCAACCATCCGAGTCAATCATCCAAAGCGGGGAAGACACATGAAACTGCAGGGACAGTCCGCCATCATCACGGGCGGCGCGTCGGGTCTGGGCGCGGCCACCGCGCGCATGCTGACCGAGAACGGGGTGAAGGTCACCATCTGGGACCTGAACGAGGATCTGGGGCCGAAGGTCGCCGGCGAGATCGGCGGCGTGTTCGCCAGGGTCGACGTGTCGTCGGAGGAGGACGCGCTGGCCGGCCTGGAGGCCGCCAAGAGTGCGCACGGCATCCCCCGCATCCTGGTCAACTGCGCCGGCTTCGGCAAGGCGAACAAGATCGTCGGCCGCGACGGGCCGATGGCGCTGGCCGATTTCAAGCGGGTGATCGACGCCAACCTGATCGGCCACTTCAACTGCTCGCGCCTGGTGGCCGCCGAGATGCAGACCCTCGATCCCATGGACGACGGCGAGCGCGGCGTGATCGTGCAGACCGCCTCGGTCGCCGCCTTCGACGGCCAGATCGGCCAGATCGCTTACACGGCGTCGAAGGCCGGCATCGTCGGCATGACGCTGGTGATCGCCCGCGACCTGTCGAACGTGGGCATCCGCTGCAACACCATCTGCCCGGGCATCTTCGCCACGCCGCTGATGCTGCGCGCCCGCGACGAGGTGCTCGAATCCCTGGCCAACTCGATCCCGTTCCCCAAGCGCCTCGGCAAGCCGGAGGAGTTCGCCTCCATGGTGCGCGAGATCTGCACCAATACCATGCTCAACGGCGAGACCATCCGCCTCGACGGCGCCATCCGCATGGCGCCGCGCTGAGCGCGCCGCCGCCTGCCCGAGGAGAGAGGCAATGAGCATATACGTGGTCGCCAACATGAAGGTTCTCGAC
This sequence comes from Alphaproteobacteria bacterium, assembly GCA_016124315.1. GTDB lineage: Bacteria > Pseudomonadota > Alphaproteobacteria > SMXS01 > SMXS01 > RI-34. The sequence continues at coordinate 22,107 of WGNW01000098.1, read as the reverse complement.
CCCAGCTTCCTGGAGGCCTACGGCGCCATCGCCGCGCCGCTGGTGAAGCAGTATGGCGGCGAGTACGTCGCCCAGAGCGCGGCGCCCGAGGTCGTCGAGGGCGAGTGGCCGGAAGGCTTCCAGACCATCGTCATCCGCTGGCCATCGCGCGAGGCGTTCCGGGCGTTCTGGGACTCGCCCGAGTATGCGAAGGCCAAGGAGATCCGCAAGGGCAAGGTGATCCTGAACAACGTCATCCTGCAGGAAGCCGGCTAGCCCGACCCGGCCCCGGGGCCGCCTAGCGGACCACATCCCTGATCACGTGGCGCCGCGCGACCAGGTAGGACGAGCGGACGTGGTCCATGAAGGTCCGTTCGTCCTCGTAGGCTTCGGCGGAGCCCAGCGGCGCCGCCAGCAGCGCCTTCAGCTTGGCGACGCTGTCGAAATAAGCGGTCACCACGCCGTCCCAGGCGGCCGCGCCGTCGCCGCCGGTGGCGGCCCAGCGGTCGTCGTCCTCGAGCAGGGCGCAGTTCTGGATGTAGCCCTTGAGCAGGCCCATCCGGTGCGCCTGCCGGCCGATGAAGGCATGCTGCTCCCAGCGCTTCTGGAACGCCGCGCGGTCCATGTCGTCGCGCCGGCGCAGGCACTCGAACAGCACGTAGGGGACGTCGCCCGCGGGCTCGATGATAACCCGCTCCTCGGTCAGGCAGGCGGTGGAGCCGGCGGGGTCGACGAAGTGCTGCTCGTCCCCGAGGGCCACTTGCCCCTCGGGCGAGCCGGCCAGGTCGTCCGCCATGGACCGATGGTCGTCCCACCACTGGATCGAGACGCCGTCATAAGGCTCGGCCGTCGCGCCCTCGGCCTGCATCATCGCCTTGTAGATGGGGTCGTCCGGCAGGCGGTGATACTGCACATAGCGCCGGACCGGCCGGTCGCCGAGGGGCAGCCGGGCGTGGTGTTCCAGCCAGTGTGCGTGGAATTCCCCGAGCGACAGCCCGGGCAGGCGCCGCAGGCACCGGATCAGCTTCAGCATTCCCCTCTCCCCGAATGGCTCCCCTTCGAGCCTATGCCGCCCGGCCAGGGCCGGGCAAGCCTCGCGCGGGACGATCAGGCCGGCTGCTTCAGCCGGGGCGCGGCGAGGCGCCGCTCCCGGTGCCAGACATAGAGGCCGCAGGCGACGATGATCGCCGCGCCGAACCAGGTCCAGTGGTCGGGGAATTCGCCCCAGATGGCGAAGCCCAGCAGCGTCGCCCAGATGATCTGGCTGTAGGCGAAGGGGGCGAGCATGGAAGCGCCGGCGTGGTTCAGCGCCTTGACCATGAAGAGCTGGCCCAGCGTCGCGCCGACGCCCATGAAGGCCAGCAGGCCAATGGCTTCCCACGATACGGGCTTCCAGAACATGGACACGAGCAGCGATGAGCCGGCGAGTCCGGTCAGCACGGTCCACACCAGGGTGGTGAGGGTGGAATCGTCGGGCCGGATCTGCCGGGTGGTGATCATCGCCACCGACCAGCAGCAGGCGGTGACCACGGCGAACAGCGAGGCCGGATGGAAGCCGGCGGTGCCCGGCCGGATGATCAGCAGCGCGCCGGCGAAGCCCACCACGATCGCCATCCAGCGGTGCGGCCCCACATGCTCTTTCAAAAAGACGATGGACATGATGGTCACCACGAACGGGCCGATGAAGTTGATGGCGGTCATGGTGGCGAGCGGCAGGAAGTGCAGCCCGGTGACGAACGATACGCCTGCGCCCAGCATGCTCAGGCCGCGGATCACCTGCAGCCGGGGATGACGGCTGGCTACCGCCCGCGGGCCGCCATGCTTCAGCACGAACGGCGCGAGTACCGCCACCTGGAAAATCAGCCGTCCCCAGATGATGAACACCGCCTCGTAGCCCATGCCGCCGAGCAGCTTGGCGGTGGTGTCCATGCACGAGAAGGTCACGAAGGCGGCCAGCATCAGCAGGATGCCGCGCATGGGGTTGCCGTCTTGCGGGTGGGGAGGCGGTGTCACGGGAGCTCCGGGGCGGGGGACGTGCAATTTGCAGGCCCGACAACCGCTTGTCACGCCGATTGTGCGCCAACCGTCACGGATGAATGTCGGACTTGATGGTTTCCTCGGCGAGGAACTTTGCTAGGGTGCGGCCCACTGCGGGCCTCGCGCCCCACCTCCGCCGACGCTTCACCAGGGGACACCGCATGCTCCAGCGCGACGCCAGCAGCGCCTCACCGGCCCGCGAAACCATCGACCTGCCGGGCCGCGGGCGCTTTTCGCTGCTGCGCTGGCAGGGCGGTGCGAACCGCCCGCTGCTGGTCTTCGCCCACGCCACCGGCTTCAACGCCGGCACCTACCGGGAACTGCTCGCGCCGCTGGCCGGCCGGTTCCGCATCGTCGCGCCCGACCAGCGGGGCCACGGCTTCTCCGAGGCGCCGGCCGACCCCGACCGGCTGGGAAGCTGGGAAGCGTTCCGCGACGACCTGGTCGCGCTGCTCGACGCGCTGGGCGAGCCCGCCCTGCTGTCGGGCCATTCCATGGGCGGCCGGGTGGCCATGCTGGCGGCCGCTTCCCGCCCGGAGATGGCGCGTGGGCTGGTGATGGTGGAGCCGGTGCTGATGCACGCCCGGGTGTCGCGGCGGCTGTGGCTGGAGCGCAGGGCCGGCCGTCCGGCGCCCAACCCGCTCGCCCAGGGCGCCGCCCGGCGGCGCGCCGTGTTTCCCGGCCGCGAGGCGATGCTGGAGGCCTACCGGGGCCGCGGCGCCTTCGCCACCTGGCCCGACGCGGTGCTGCGCGACTACATCGAGGGCGGCACCCGGGATCTGCCGGACGGGCAGGTTGAGCTCACCTGTGCGCCGGCCTGGGAGGCGGCCGTGTTCGGCTCGGCGGGGCACATCTTCTGGCGCGACATGGGCCGGGTGCGCTGTCCCGTGCACATCCTCTACGCCGAGAAGGAGTCCACCCTGCGCGAGGGCGTGCCCGAACTGCTCCGCGCCCGCCAGCCGGACTGGCGCCTGGAGCAGGTGCCCGGCACCACGCACTTCCTGCCCATGGAGGAGCCCGAACTGGTGCGTGCCGCGATCGAAGGGATGGCCGGCGCTTGACGCGTGCCCGGGCTTGATGTTCCCTTTCGGTAACAGGGGAGGATCGGATGGCCGGCACTGCGTTCGACGACATGCGGGGAACCTTCGAGCGGCGGGTCTCGTCGGTGGTCTGGGCGTCGGTCTCGACGCAGGACACCAGGGGCCGGCTGCGGGCGCGCATCCTTCATCCCGTGTGGGAGTTTCCCGGCGGCCGGCCGCAGGGATGGATCGCCACCGGCCGGCAAAGCCTGAAGGCCCGGCACCTGGCCGGAAACCCGTATGTCTCGGTCGCCTACTGGACGCCCGACCGGGAGCACGTCATCGCCGATTGCCGCACCGAATGGGCGGAGGACCCGGCCGAGAAGCAGCGTGTGTGGGCGCTGTTCGGCTCCAAGCCCGAGCCCTACGGCTACGATCTGCACATGTTCTGGAAGAGTGCCGAGGATCCGACCTACGGCGCCCTGAAGCTCAGTCCCTGGCGCGTTGAGATGTGGTCGATCGGCGCGCTGGCCGCGGGCGAGGGGGCGCAGGTCTGGCAGGCCTGAAGCCGATCTTGCGCGCCGTCCGGCGGCGGACCAAGATGTCGCCATGAACAAGCAAGCGCCGATCGACCAGGTCCATCCCGATGCGCCGGAATGGTTCCGCAAAGCCCTGACCTTCGCCTACGAGGACCGCACGGTCATCGTCGAGGGCTGCCCCATCCACTACCTGCTCTGGGACCGGCCGGGCAAGCCGGGCCTGCTGCTGGTGCACGGCGGCGGCGCCCACGCCCACTGGTGGCGGTTCCTCGCGCCGTTCTTCACCGACCACTACAGCGTCGCGGCGATCGACCTGTCGGGCGCCGGCGACAGCGGGCGCCGCGACGCCTATTCGGGCGACCTGTTCGCGGCGGAGCTGATGGCGGTGTGCGAGGACGCGGGCTTCGACGACAAGCCGATCATCGTCGGCCACAGCTTCGGCGGCTTCGTCACCCTGCACACCACGACCCTCTACGGCGACCGGCTGACCGGCGTGGTGCTGGTGGACTCACCGGTGCGGCCGCCCGATTACCAGTGGCAGCGGGACCGCAAGCGGGCGCCGATCCGCCCCAAGAAGATCTATCCCGATTTCGAGACTATCCTGGCCCGCTTCCGGCTGATGCCGCCGCAGGAGTGCGACAACGACTACCTGGTCGATTACATCGGCCGCCATTCGGTGACCCAGGCGGACGGCGGCTGGACCTGGAAGTTCGACGACCAGCTGTTCGGCAAGTTCCGCTTCGGCGACATGCGCGAGGCGCTGAAGAGCATTCCGTGCCGGGTCGGCGTGATGTACGGCGACCGCAGCCAGCTCTTCACCCAGGAGATCGCCGACTACATGTTCGAGGTGCTGGACAGCTCGGTGCCGTTCGTCGCCATCCCGGAGGCGGACCACCACGTGTTCCTCGACCAGCCGCTGCCCTTCGTAGCGGCGCTGCGCACCCTGCTGGCCGAGTGGCGTCACTCCCGCCCGAACCGGGGCGGTCAGCTGCCCTGACGGGCGAGGATCGCCCGCAGGCCTTCTCGGTAGGTGGGATAGGCGAGGCGGACACCCAACTCGCGCTTCATCCGCTCGTTGCTGACCCGCTTGCTGTCCTCGTAGAAGCTGCGCGCCATGGGGCTGAGGTCGGCCTCCTCAAGGGGCGTCAGCGGTTCGACCGGCAGGCCCAGCAGCTCGCAGGCATAGGCCGTGACGTCCTGGGGCGGCGCCGGCTCGTCGTCGCACAGATTGTAGACGGCGCCTGGCCGGGGCTGGACCATGGAGGCGATCAGGGCGGCGGCCAGGTCGTCGACGTGGATGCGCGAGAACACCTGTCCCGGTTTGAAGATGCGCCGGGTGCGGCCGGCCCGCACCGCATCGATGGCGCTGCGGCCGGGGCCGTAGATGCCGGGCAGGCGGAACAGGTGCACCGGCACCATGCCCAGCTCGCGCAGGCCCATCCACGCCATCTCCGCCTCGGCGCGGCGGCGGCCGCGGGGCGTGGTGGGCGAGCGCGGCGTGCTCTCGTCGACCCAGGCGCCGTCGCGGTCGCCGTAAATGCCGGTGGTGGACAGGTAGCCGGCCCAGGCGAGGCCGGGCAGCGAGGCGATGTCGCCCGCATGGGCGCGCAGCACCGGGTCGCCCGAATCGTCGGGCGGCACCGAGGCCAGCAGGTGGGTGGTCCCGGCGAGGGCCCGGGCGGCCGACTCCATGGGCTGCCGGCCGTCGAACAGGAACATCTCGAAGCCCTGGCGGTCCAGCGCCTCGGCGGTCTCGGCGCTGCGGCAGGTGCCGGCCACGCGCCATCCGTCGGCACGGACCTGGCGGCCGACCTCCTGCGCGGTATAGCCCATGCCGAAGACGAAGAGTCGCTTCATCGGCTCCGATCTCCTATATGTTCCGTGCGGCGCCGGACGCCGCGTCCGATCGCAGGGCTGGCCCGAGGGCCGGCCGGACCGCAATCTAGAAGTTATGCGCAGAACCCTACAAGGCTTCCCCTTGAAAACCTTCGCCACCGTCCTTGGCTTTGCCGTGCTGGCCGTCGCCGCCCGCCCCGCCGCCGCGAACAACTACACCGAATGCATGAAGCTGATCGACATGGCGCCCAAGCGGGCCTACGACCTCGCCAGCCAGTGGCGCGACTACGGCGGCGGCCTGCCGTCGGAGCACTGCATGGCGCTCGCCCTGTTCGAGCTGGGCCAGTACGAGAAATCGGCCCAGATGCTGGAGGAACTGGCGCGCCGGGCAAAGCAGGAAACGCGTGCCGCCCAGGCCAAGCCGAACCCGACCGAGGAAGCGGTCAACGGCGCCCAGGACGAGGCGCCCCCGGCGCAGGTGCCGCCCACCCTGTCGATCGACCTGCTGGCCCAGGCGGGCAATGCCTGGCTGATGGCCGGCAAGAACGAGAAGGCGTTCACGGTGCTCTCCGAGGCGCTGAGCGAGAAGGCCGTCACCGACCAGCAGGCGGCCCAGATTCTCATCGACCGGGCGCGGGCGCGGGTGGAGCTCGGCAACCTGGAAGGCGCCGTGACCGACCTGGACGAGGCAATCAAGCGGGGCGGCCCGCAGGCCGACGCGCTCACCTACCGGGCATCGGCGCACCGGGCGCTAGGCCAGTTCGCCTCGGCCCGCGCCGACCTCGATCAGGCGCTGGCCATGGATTCCACCAACGTGGAAGCGCTGCTCGAGGAGGGTAACCTCAACGAGGCCATCGGCAACACGCAGGCGGCCATCGTCGACTGGATCCAGGTGACCAAGCTGTCGCCGGACACCCTTGCCGGCCGGGCGGCGGCCGACAGCATCAAGAAAGCACGCGCCCTCGAGGCGAAGGGCGGCGACGGAACGGACGAGGCCGCGGCGGATGACGGGAAGGCCGCGCCGGCCGAGGCCAAGGGTGACGAGCGGACGCCGAAAGAGGCCGCGCCCGCCAAGGAGGCTAATCCTCCCACTCCCGCCGCACATTAGGGTCCGGCTCACCGGGCAACCGGCGGCGGCGTTCGGCGTCGACCGCTGCTGCGTCGGCCAGATGCCGCAGCGCCCAGACCGCCATCGCCCTGACCAGCGGCGAGGGGTCGTCGAGCAACCCCTCGACGGCGGCCAGCGAGGCGGGCTCGCCGCTGTTGCCCAGGGCGATCAGCACGTTGCGCACGAAGCGGTCGCGGCCGATGCGCTTGATCGGCGAGCCGGAGAACAGCGCGCGGAAGCCGGCGTCGTCCAGGCCAGCCAGATCCGCGAGGCGGGGCGCGGCCAGTTCCGCGCGGGCGTGGAAGGCCGCCTCGCGGGCGGTTCGGGCGAATTTGTTCCACGGGCACACCGCCAGGCAGTCGTCGCAGCCATAGATCCGGTTGCCCATGGGGCGGCGGAACTCGGCCGGGATGTGGCCGGCGTGCTCGATGGTCAGGTAGGAGATGCAGCGGCGCGCGTCGAGCTGGTAGGGCGCGGGAAACGCGTCCGTCGGGCAGGCGTCCAGGCAGGCGCGGCAGGCGCCGCAACGGTCGGTCCCGGCGGCGTCGGCGGGCACCTCCAGGTCGCTGTAGACGGCGCCCAGGAACAGCCACGAGCCGTAATCGCGCGACACCAGGTTGGTGTGCTTGCCCTGCCATCCCAGCCCGGCGGCCTCGGCGAGCGGCTTCTCGGCCACCGGCGCGGTGTCGACGAACACCTTCACCGCTGCGCCATGATGCTGGTGCATCCAGCGGGCGACGCGCTTGAGCGCCTTCTTCACCACGTCGTGGTAGTCGCGGTTGCGGGCGTAGACCGAGACCGTGGCCCGGTCGGTCCGCGCGAGGCGGTCCATCGGGTCGTCCGGCGGACCATAGTTCATGCCCAGCACCAGGATGCTGCGCACCTCCGGCCACAGCACGCCCGGATTGCCGCGCCGGTCGGCTTTGTCGGCCAGCCATGCCAGTCCGCCGTGCCGGCCGGCGTCGAGGAACGCTGCCAGCCGCTCAGGCATCAGTGGAATGGAATCGGGGGCGCAGAAGCCGGCGGCATCGAAACCCTCGGAAAGGGCCCTTTCGACGATGGCGCGCTTGAGGTTCCCGGGCGCCTCAGAAGTCGAGGTTGTCATAGTGGGGAGGCGGCGCGAGGCCGGGGATGCGGTCGGCCAGCACCGGCCGGAAGCTCGGGCGCGACTTGACCCGAGAATACCAGTCCTTGGTTTCCGGATGCTGGTCCCACGGCACGTTGTCCAAGTAGTCGATACAGGACAGATGCGCCGCCGCGGCGATGTCGGCCAGGGAAAAGTCGTCGCCCGCGAGCCAGCGCCGCCGTTCGGCCAGGTAGGCGATGTACTCCATGTGGTAGCCGATGTTGTGCAGGCCGGCCCGGATGGCGCTGGAATTGGGCGTGCCCATCTTCATGAAGCGCTTGAGCACCTTCTCGGTGACGAGATTGTCGGTCACCTCGCGGTGGAACTTGAGGTCGAACCACGCCACCAGCCGGCGGACCTCGGCGCGGCTGATCGGATCGCGGCCCAGCAGCGTCTTGTCCGAGACCGTTTCGTTCAGGTACTCGCAGATCGCGCCGCTGTCGACGATCGCCGTGCCGTCTTCCTCCACCAGCACGGGCACCTGGCCCGCGGGGTTGATGGCGAGGAACTCCGGGCGGCGCTCCCACACCGGCTCGGCGACCAGCTTCACCTCGACGCCCAGCTCCGCCATGGCGATGCGGACCTTGCGGGAGAACGGGGAGAGCCAGAGGTGGAAAAGCCGGGGGGTCATTCAGTCCAGTCAGGTCTTGGCCGTGCCGGTGAGGACGGCAGGGTCCCTGGGCCGCGCCAGGGAAGGCGGAACGGTAGCACAGTTGCGGTCGCCGGCAACAAGCGGTGACGGCGTCAGGAAACCGGCGCGGGCGCCCCTTCGCTCAGCCCCGACTTGCGGAACCGCCGCAGGTACGACCCCACAACCGATTCGGCGGGCGTGGACTCGATGCCCAGGTCCTTCAGGTTGAGGGCTCCTTCGGCGACGACGTTGTCGTGCTTCAGCAGCTCCACCTGGTCGGCGGTGATGGGCGCGTTCGGCAGGATGCCGGCGAAGAAGCCGATGATCTGGGCCAGGCCGAAGGGCAGCGGCACCAGCATCCGCTTGCGGCGGGTTTCGGCCAGCACCAGCTCGAGGACTTCGCGGAACGTGTAGATCCGCGGGCCGCCCAGCTCGAAGGTCTGCCCGGCGGCACGGTCGGTGGTGGCCGCCGCGACGATCGCGTCGGCCACGTCGCACGCGTAGACCGGCTGGAACCGGGTCCGGCCACCGCCGATCAGCGGCAGGGCGGGCGAGAACCGGGCCATGGCGGCGAACCGGTTGAAGAAGTCGTCCTCGGGGCCGAACACGATGCTCGGCCGCAGGATCGTCGCCGACGGGAACGCTTCGCGGACGGCCGCTTCCCCTTCGCCCTTGGTGCGGGCGTAGGCCGATTCGGAGCGCGGGTCGGCGCCGATGGCGGAGACGTGAACCAGGCGCTTCACCCCGGCGGAAGCGGCGGCGCGCGCCACTTCGCCGGCGCCCTCGGCGTGGATCGATTCGAAGTCCTGGTGGCCGCTGGGCTGCAGGATGCCGACCAGGTTCACCACGGCGGTCGCGCCCTGGACGGCGCGTGCTACCGTCTCGGGGTACCGCACGTTGCAGCCGCTCAGCTGGACCTGTCCCACATTGCCCATGGGCTTGAGGAACAGCGCCTCGTTGGGGTGGCGGCAGCCCACCCGGACGCGCATTTTCTTCCTGGCCAGGTCGCGAACGACGTACCGGCCGATGAAGCCGGAGCCGCCGATCACCGTTATGAGGTCGCGTGTCATGAATACTCTGCGTGAGGCGTGGCGAAGACGACGGCTAAAATACCGCCCGAAGGCAGGATTGCCACATCAAACTTCCCGGCGGCGGCCATGCGCCGGCCGTGCACGCGACATGTTTCATGGTCGTTGCGAAAGGCATGTTGACAACCACCGTGCCGGGCAATAGGTACTGCGTCCACCGTGACACACGGAGTTGCCCAGGTGGCGGAATTGGTAGACGCGCTAGCTTCAGGTGCTAGTGGCCGCAAGGTCGTGGAAGTTCGAGTCTTCTCCTGGGCACCATCAACGAGATCACCCCGCTCATGACGATCACCCTGCATCGCGGCGATCTGCCGCCGGGCCTGTCGTTCGGCAACGCCGTGGCGATCGATACGGAGACGATGGGGTTGAAGCCGGCCCGCGACCGGCTGTGCCTGGTGCAGCTGTCGGCGGGCGACGGCACGGCGCATCTGGTGCAGATTGCGCGCGGCGGCGGCGAGGCGCCCAACCTGAGCGCATTGCTGGCCGATCCGGCGGTGCTCAAGCTGTTTCATTTCGGCCGCTTCGACATGGCCGTCCTGTATCAGGCGCTGGGCGTCATGCCGGCGCCGGTCTACTGCACCAAGATCGCCTCCCGCCTGGTGCGCACCTACACCGACCGGCACGGCCTCAAGGAGCTGTGCCGCGAACTGCTCAATATCGACCTGTCGAAGCAGCAGCAGAGCTCGGACTGGGGCGCCGGGGAACTGACGGAGGCGCAACTCGCCTATGCCGCCTCCGACGTGCTGCACCTTCACGCCCTGGCCGCCAGGCTCGACGAGATGCTGGCCCGCGAGGGGCGGACGGAGCTGGCGCGGGCCTGCTTCGGGTTCCTGCCCACCAGGGCGCGGCTGGACCTCGCCGGCTGGAGCGAGGAAGACATCTTCTCCCATTCGTGAGCGCCGCGCGCGGAGACGGCCCCATGCGGCTTGATCCGGCGCCGCGGCGTCCATAGATAGTGCCAGTCGTCCAAGTCGGCCTATCTACTGCGTAGGCCATCCAATTCACCGGAGACAGGTGGTGGTGCAACGCTACGACGCCCTGGTAACGCGGGAGGATCGCTACAGCCGCTTCGTGCGGCTGATGAAGCGCATCCTGCCGGCGGGCGCCGCCGTGCTGCTGTTCGGCATCCTGCTGCTGCCGGCGATCCGCGACACCAGCAGCGGCTTCACCCTGGCCTTCTCGGAGCTGAAGGAATCCGACGACACCGCCCGGATCATCGAGCCGCGCTTCGTCGGAACGGACACGAACGACCGGTCGTTCTCGATCAGCGCCCAGTCGGCGCATCACGACGCGACGAGCAGCGAGACCGTGACGCTCGACACCATCTCGGCCGACATCAAGATGAAGAACGGCGCGTGGTTCGCGCTGGACGCCCCGGTCGGCACCTTCCACCCGCAAGCGGAGGTTCTGGATTTGGGCGGACAAGTCAATGTATTCTCCGATTCAGGGATGGAGGTCCACACTCCCCAGTTGACCCTCAACCTGGCGCAAGGCAAAGGCTCGAGCGACAGCACGGTTCGGGGACAGGGTCCATTCGGCAGGTTTCAGGCGGGCGGCGTCGACGTCGACGTCAACAGTGAAAACATCACATTGCGCAACGGGGTGAAGATGACCGTATATCCCCGCGCAATCGACTAAGGCGACGCGATGCCCGGCTACGTGAGGATACAATTGGCGAGACTTGCGGCCGTGCTGGCGGTGTGCGCGGCGCTGGGCGCCGGTTCGGCGCTGGCGGCGAAGAGCGGTTTCAGCGGGCATGACGCGAAGGCGCCGATCCAGTTCTCCGCCGACCGGCTGGAGGTCAAGAAGGATGGCAAGGTGGCCGTCTTCACGGGCAAGGTGGAGGCCGTGCAAGGCGACATGACCCTGCTGGCCGACGAGGTCCGGGTGTATTACCAGGAAGCCGACAAGAACGCGAAGAATGCCGCGGCCAACAAGGCAAGCGGCGACAAGGCAAGCGGCGGCACGGCGGGCGGCGACAAGGCCCAGAATGGCGGCATCACCGGTTCGGTCACCCGGATCGACAGCCGCGGCAACGTCCGCCTGAGCTCGCGCGGCGATACCGCCGACGGCGACTGGGCCGTCTACGACGTCGGGCGCCAGCTGGTGACCATGGGCGGGCGCGTGGTGCTGCGCCAGGCCGGCACGGTGGTGCGCGGCAGCCGGCTGGAGCTGAACCTCGACACGGGCAAGGCCAATTTCCAGGGCCTGCCCAACCTGCAGGGCGAACAACGGGTGCGCGGCGAATTCGTCCCGGCGACGGGCAACAGTTCCAGCGCCGCGCCCAAGAAGAGCAAGTAAGGCGGTCCATTGTCCTCTGGAGAAGGCAAGCTCAAACCCGGCGACCTGTTCGAGCAGAACGAGTCCAGGGTATTCGAGACCATCGCGGCCACGGTGAAGGACGACGGGCAGGTGCCGCCCGAGGTCGATCCGGAGGACCGCCGCGAGGGGCTCTGCGTGTCGGGCATCGGCAAGACCTTCAAGGGGCGCCCGGTGCTCAAGGGCGTCAGCCTCGACGTGCACCGCGGCGAGGTGGTCGGTTTGCTTGGCCCCAACGGCGCCGGCAAGACAACCTGCTTCTATGCGATCGTCGGCCTGATCAGAGCCGACTCCGGCGAGATCATCCTCGACGGGCTGAATGTCACCCACCTTCCCATGTACCGCAGATCCCGGCTGGGGATCGGCTACCTGCCCCAGGAAGCCTCGATCTTCCGGGGCATGTCGGTGGAAAACAACATCATGGCGGTGCTCGAACTGGTCGAGCCGGACCGCCACGCCCGCGAGCAGATGCTCGACAACCTACTCGATGAGTTCGGCATCACGCGCCTGCGCCACGCGCCGGCCCTGTCTCTGTCGGGCGGCGAGCGGCGGCGGGTGGAGATCGCCCGGGCGCTGGCCGGGCGCCCCAACATCATCCTCCTCGACGAGCCGTTCGCCGGCATCGATCCGATCGCCATCGGCGACATCCGCGACCTGGTGGCCCATCTCAAGGACCGCGGCATTGGGGTGCTGATCACCGACCACAACGTGCGGGAAACTTTCGACATCATCGACCGGGCGTATATTATCTACGACGGCAATGTGCTGATGAGCGGTACGCCCGACGAGATCGTGGCCAATGAAGATGTGCGCCGGGTGTATCTGGGAGAAAGATTCAGCCGGTGATCCAGGTCTCCCGGTGCCGCGCGGGGCCGCCTCCGGCTTGCGGCGAATAGGTCGTCATGGCATCGGGTTTGCGACAGGTATTGCGACAGGGCCAGCAGCTGGTCATGACGCAGCAGCTGCAGCAGGCCATCAAGCTGCTGCAGCTGTCGAGCCTGGACCTTGCCGAGTTCGTCGAGCAGCAGGTCGAGTCCAACCCCTTGCTGGAATTCGGCGAATCCCTATCGGCCCCCGAGCCCGACCTGGACGATGCGGCCCCGTCCGAGCCGTCCCAGGCCGAGGCGGAGGCGGCGCCTGAAGGCCCTTACGAGAACCTCTTCACCAATGACGACCGCGACCTCTCGCCGCGGGCTGCGCCCGACGAAGGGCCGGGAGGCGGCAGCATCCGTGGCCCGGTCCGCGAGGGCGGCGAGGAGGGCGGCGACCCGATTGCGCGGCTCGCCGAACGGCTGTCGCTGCGGGAACATCTGGGGCAGCAGCTGGGCACAGTGGCGCTGGGCCCGCAGCACCAGCTGATCGGCCGCTACCTCATCGACCTGGTGGACGAGGCCGGGTACCTCCGCGGCGACGTCGCCGACATCGCCGATTGGCTGGGCTGCGACGCAGCGCTCGTGGAGGAGACGCTGCGGACGCTGCAGACGTTCGATCCGTCCGGCGTGTGCGCCCGCTCCGTGGCCGAGTGCCTGGCGATCCAGCTGCGCGACCGCGACCGGTTCGATCCGGCCATGCAGACCCTCGTCGCCAACCTGGAAGCGCTGGCCGAGGGCCGGATCGACTGGCTCAAGCGGCAATGCGGCGTCAGCGACGAGGACTTCGCGGACATGCTGGGCGAACTGCGCTCGCTCGATCCCAAGCCCGGACTGGTCTTCGATTCCGGACCCACCGAGGTGGTCGTGCCGGATCTCTTCGTGGCCCGCCGTGGCGACGGGTCCTGGGCGATCGAGCTGAACGCCGACGTGCTGCCGAGGGTGCTGGTCAACACCCGCTATTACGCGGAGGTGAGGAGCGCCACGCGGTCGAAGGAGGAGCGGGCGTTCCTGTCCGACTGCTTCAGCAACGCCAGCTGGTTGGTCAAGGCGCTGGACCAGCGGGCGAAGACCATCCTCAAGGTGGCGAGCGAACTGGTGCGCCGCCAGGAAGGGTTCTTCCTCAGCGGGGTCGCCCACATGCGGCCGCTCAACCTCCGCCAGGTGGCCGATGCGATCGGCATGCACGAAAGCACGGTCAGCCGCGTCACCGCCGGCAAGTACCTGTCCTGCAGCCGCGGGACGTTCGAGCTCAAATACTTCTTCACCGCGGCGATCGCCGCCGCCGAAGGCGGGGAGTCCCATTCGGCCGAAGCGGTACGGCACCGCATCCGCGAGCTGATCGACGCCGAGGACACCCGCAACATCCTCTCCGACGACCGGATCGTCGAACTGTTGCGGGATTCCGATATTGATATCGCGCGGCGAACGGTCGCAAAATACCGGGAGGCCATGCACATTCCTTCCTCAGTGCAGCGGCGCCGCCTAAAATCTGTGCGAGGGGACGGGGGCGCTGGCGTTTGACAGTTGAACGGGACATCACTATGGTCCGCGCCTCCCGGCAGGAGCATGACCCGCCGACGCGGGGCGGAGCACCGTCATTGACCCATCACGACGATCGCAGGGTGTAACGGCAAGCATGGAAATCCAGGTCAACGGCAAGCAGATCGATGTCGGCGACGCGTTGCGCGACTATGTGACCGACCGGATCGAAGAGCGGGTCAGCAAATATTTCGACCGGGCCGTCGATGCCCACATCACCTTCTCCCGCGAGGCGCACCTGATCCGGGTGGATTGCTCGGTGCATGCCGGCCATGGGATCGTGATGCAGAGCCACGCCTCGGCCGACGAGGCCTATGCCTGCTTCGATCAGGCGCTCGACCGCATCGAGAAGCGCCTGCGCCGCTACAAGCGGCGGCTGCGCAACCATCACGCAACCTCGAAGAACGAGCCGGAGCCCGTCCAGGCGTCCGGCTATGTGCTCGCTGGCGAGGAGGAGCACCATGAGGAACCTGAAGACCTTCAGCCGGTTATCGTCGCTGAGACGCGGTTCGAGATCCCGACGACGACGGTAGGAGGCGCGGTCATGCGCATGGACCTTTCGGACACGCCGATAATGATGTTCCGAAATTCCGCGCACGGCCGGCTCAACGTTGTGTACCGCCGACCCGACGGCAATATCGGCTGGATCGACCCGCAAGGGTAGGATTGGGGCGACACGGCGGGCCAGCCCGCCGATGAACGGATACGCCATGGAAATTCAACAGCTTCTATCGCCTGACGCCGTGTATTCAGGGCTGAAGGCCAGCAGTAAGCGACAGGCGTTGCAGGAACTGGCCGAGCGCGCCTCGGCGATGACCGGGATCAGCGCCCGCGAGATCCTGGAGACGATCCTGGGACGCGAGCGGCTGGGGACGACGGGCGTCGGCCAGGGCGTCGCCATTCCCCATGGCAGGCTGGAAAAGCTCACCCGGCTCTACGGCCTGTTCGCCCGGCTGGACGAGGCCATCGATTTCGAATCCATCGACGAACAGCCGGTGGATCTGATCTTCCTGCTCCTGGCGCCCGAAAGCGCCGGCGCCGACCACCTGAAGGCGCTCGCCAAGGTCTCGCGCCTGCTGCGCGACCGGGGCACCTGCGAGAAGCTGCGGGGGGCGGACGGTTCGGGGGCCCTCTACGCCCTGCTGACGCAGGGTTCGGCCCAGACCAACGCGGCCTGAACCGAACCCTGTCCTCTCAATGTGGGAAGCCGCGGACGGCGTTTGCCGTCAGTGGACGCTCACCAGCGTCATGTCGTGGGCCAGGGCCGCCGCCTGCGCATGGGCCTGGCTCTCGAGCAGTCCGATGGGCTGCCCCGCCGCGGTGTGGACCGCGAAGGCGGCCACGCCGTCCTGAACCACCGGCTTGATGTAGACGGTGTTTTCGGCGCCGAGCGCGGCGAACGCCTCGGGCGTCAGATTTCTCAGTGTTTCGATCTGCTTGTCAGTCATTCGACCTCTCCTTTCGAGCCGGTCCAGAGGCTTGGGGCGTCGCGATCGAAATCTTGCGCACCACGCTCTCGGCTTTCGGCCGCACGAGATCGATGGTGAGCAAGCCGTTCTCGACGCCTGCATGGGTGACCTCGATCCCGTCGGCGAGCACGAAGCGCCGCTGGAACTGGCGCGTCGCGATGCCCCGATGGATGTAGGTGCGCTCCTTGGGAGCGGACTGCGCACCCGACAGGACAAGCTGGTTGTCCTCGACCGTCACGCTCAGGTCGTCGGGCTGAAATCCCGCGACAGCCAACACGATCCGCCAGCTGGTCTCGCTGGTCTGCTCTATGTTGTACGGGGGATAGCCGTCGTCGGCCGTGCGTGCGGCGCGCTCCAGCAGCCCCTCCAGACGCTCGAATCCGAGCAGGAATGGACTGGACAGCAAGGATACGCGCGTCATTCATGCCTCCTTCCCTGAAGCGGGCAGTTGGTGGGCCCTTTCGGCACCCTGGTGTGCGGCCCGGCAACCGGCACCGCCCTCCCTATTTGGGGGGCCTGAGGACAGGTTCAAGAGGCTGCGCCCTGCGGTTGCGTGGACGGGCTTCGGGCCGGTCGCTATACTTCGCCATGGCACGCGAGCTCTGGAGGAACGAACTGAAGGCGAGGCGCATGTTGTGGTTCACCGGTATGGTGACCCCTATCAGTGGTACCGCTGCGCGGGAGGCGGTGGAGCGCTGATGGACGATCCCCAAGCGGCGGGCGGACGCCGGCCTCGCGGTGCGCCCCCGGGCCTGCGCATGGCTGCGCTGCTGTTGCTGATGGTCGCGGCGATGGCGGGCGGTGCGGCGCGGGCCGACTTCCAGGCCGGCGCCGTGGCCTACAAACGCGGCGACTACAAGACCGCCATCCACGAATGGCTGCCCTATGCCGCCGAAAACGATCCGCGGGCGCTCTACAACCTGGGCCAGATGTTCCGTCTGGGGCAGGGCGTCGACAAGGACATGACGAAGGCCGAGCAATATTACCGGCGCGCCGCCGCCGCAGGCCATGTGGGGGCGATGGCCAACCTGGGTTCGCTGTACTACGAGCGCGATCCGCCGCAGGGCACCGAGGCCGTGTACTACTGGCGGCAGGCCGCGCGGGGCGGCGATCCGCGGTCCGAATATCTCCTCGGCGTCCAGTACTTCAACGGCGACTACATCGCCCGCGATTACGTCCTGGCCTATGCCTGGCTCAGCCTCGCGGCGAAGGCGGGGGTCGCCGAGGCGCAGCAGGCGCTCCCCACCATCGCCGGCTATCTGAAGGCGGCCCAGATCGAGGAGGCGGACAAGCTCGCCGCAACCCTCGTCGTTTCGCAGCCTCCCGTCGGCTCCACCGACCCGTCAAAGCCGCGCGACATCGGACGCCCGGACGTCCTCGCGCTCGGCCGGGACGAGGCCGCCGCTCCGGCGGGCGACCTGTCGGACATGCTTGGGGAGAAGCTGTTCTCCGCGCCGCCGGAGGCGATACGCGGCGCCGTGCCGATGCCCGACTTCGACGACGGGCCGCCGGCTCCGGCGGCCGCGGCGCCCTCCGCGGCCAGGGCGGCACCGGAGCCGCCCGCGCCGGTCCCGGCCTCTTCCCCCGCCCAACCATCTTCATCGTCCTCGCCGCCGGCGCAGCCGCCGCCCAGGGCTGCCGAGCCGGCGCCGCCGGCGCTTCGGCCCGCACCGCCGGCGAAGCAGCCGCAGAACGCCGGTGGGCCGGGCAAGGCCGTCGTCAGGGTGCAGTTCGGCCCGGAGCGGACGGAAGCCGAAGCCGCCGCCCTGCGTGACACCCTCCGGGGACGCTATGGAGCGCTGCTGGGCGGCACCGCGCTCAGCGTCGAACTGACCCAGGCGACGGCGCGCGGCGTGCTGGCGGCGGTCCGGACGGACCCGCTGGCGGATCAGGCCGCCGCGAACAGCCTGTGCGCCGCGTTCAGCGCGCGGGGGGTGGCGTGCCACGCTCTGCGCACGGTGCGGCTTGCTGTCGGCGCGCCGGTCGCCGTCGGAACACCTCCGGCGCCGCGGGCGTCCGCTGTCCGTCCGGTGCAGACGGCTCCCCAGGCCGTTCCGGTGGTCGTGAAGGACGCCGGGACGCCGGCGTCGGCCGACTCCGACGGCTGGAGGGTGCAGGTGGGCGCGGGACGCTCGGAGCAGGAGGCGCGCATGCGCTGGCTCAGGCTTGCCTCGGCCAACAAGGATCTGCTCGACGGGCGCGAGTTCCTCGTCACGCGCGCCGACCTGGGCGGGAAGGGGGTGTTCTACCGGGCGCAGGTCGGAGGCTTTGACGACCGGGAGGCGGCGACGGCGCTGTGCGATGCACTCAGGCAGCGGCAGGTCGACTGCTTCGTCACCACCGGGTCGCGGTAGCCCGGCGGGTCACGCCCAGCCGTCGAGCCAGCGGTTGAGGAGCACCGGCGCGGCGGCTTCCACGGCCGCGCGGACCGCCGCCGTCTTGGACCGGAGGCCGACCACGTCGATTCCGCTGGCCGTCAGTTCGGCCGCATGTCCGATCAGCCACTGCTCGATCCGGCGCGGGTCCGCCTCCGGGTGGAACTGCAACGCGAGAATCTGCGGTCCGATGCTGAAGGCCTGATGCGGATAGAGGTCCGAACGGGCCAGCAGCACGGCGCCGGGCGGCAGGTCGAAGGCGTCGGCGTGCCAGTGGAGAACCGGGGTCTCGGCAATGACGGACAGGCACGAGTCGCGGCCGTCCAGGGTGAGGCCGATCCGGCCCCAGCCGATTTCCTTGCGCCGGCCCGGATAGACCGGCGCGCCCAGCGCTGCGGCCATCAGCTGGGCGCCCAGGCAGAGGCCGAGGGTTGGACGGCCGGCTTCGAGCCGCTCCTCCAGCGCCGCCAGTTCGTCCAGCAGGAACGGATAGTGCTCGGTTTCGTAGACGCCGATGGGGCCGCCGCACAGCACCGTGAGATCGGCTTCGCGGATCGCCCCGCCGACGTCGTCGATCCCCGCGTCCACCGTCGAGATGGTGAAGCCGCGGGCGGCCAGGGGCGCGGCGAACAGGCCGAGATCCTCGAAGAGGACGTGGCGGACGACAGTGGCGTGGGGCATCGCATTCCTTCCGCTGGCCCGCGACTCGGGGTCCGACTCCTGCACGCCGGCGGGCCCGCGCCGACGTGCCGAAAAGAATGCCCGCTTCCTCCTATACCTCAGCGGACACAGTGAAATCTACTGTCGAAACAGGTACCCTGCTGCGCACCGGCGGTGGTCGGGCCCAACGAAAAAAGCCGCCCGAGGGCGGCTCTTTCCGGGGTTCTGGTGGAGCTGAGGGGAATCGAACCCCTGACCTCTACAATGCCATTGTAGCGCTCTCCCAACTGAGCTACAGCCCCCAGGAGTGGCTTCGGGAGCGGCGCCGCCCCGAAAGTCGCGTCTATATGCTAGGGCGACGCCGCAAGGTCAAGGGACTATTTGTCCTCGTCGCCTTCGTCGTCCACTTCGACGTCGACCTCGCCGTCGATGTCATCGTCCTCGTCGTCCTCGATCTCGAGAAGGTTGTCCATATCGTCGGAATCCTCCTCCTCATCCTCCTCCTCGTCCTTGCTCGGCCGCTCCGGCTTCTTCGGCTTTTCCTCGGTCGCCTCGGCGACGGGACGGCGCGGCTTCAGGATCGCCTCCGGATAGAAGGTGTGCTGGCAGTTGATGCAGGTGATCGGATCCGCCTTGCCGAGATCATAGAATCGGGTGCCGCATTTGGGGCACTGGCGCTTGGTTCCCAGCTCTGGTTTTGCCACCTTGTCCTCACTTTGGCTGCGACGGCGTAATTCGGCGAAACCCATTGCCAGATGCGACAACGGGTGTCAAAGCCGTATTTCACCCCGGACGGCTTCAATTGGCCCGCTGCGGAAGCTGTGCTAGAGAGGCGCCGCAATCACAGGGTACCAGGCATGGCCGCGCGCACCGCACACAGGATTACCGGTCTTCACGGACGCTACGCGGCGCCGGGCGACAAATCGATTTCGCACCGGGCGCTGATGCTCGGCGGGCTCGCCGTGGGTGAGACGCGGATCTCCGGCCTGCTCGAGGGCGAGGACGTGCTGGCCACGGCGCGGGCCATGCGCCAGTTCGGCGCCTCGGTGGAGCGGGACGGCGACGGCGCCTGGACCGTGCGCGGCGTCGGCGTCGGCGGCCTGCGGGCCCCGTCCGACGTGGTCGACCTTGCCAATGCGGGCACCGGCGTGCGCCTGCTGATGGGTGTCGCGGCGACTCATCCGTTCACCACCGTGTTCACCGGCGACGCCTCGCTGCGCAGGCGGCCCATGGAGCGGGTGATGGCGCCGCTGCGCCAGATGGGCGCCCGCTTCACCGCCGCCGAGGGCGGCAGGCTGCCCCTGACGGTCGAAGGGGCCCGAATGCCGCTGCCGTTGCGCTACGAAGTGCCGGTGCCATCGGCCCAGGTGAAGTCGGCCGTCATGCTGGCGGGACTGAACGCGCCGGGCCGGACCATCGTGGTCGAGCGCCAGCGCACCCGCGACCATACCGAGAACATGCTGCGCCACTTCGGCGCCACGGTGAGCGTCGAGGGCGCGGTGATCAGCCTCGACGGGCAGCCGGAGCTGCGCGGCGCCGCGCTCGCCGTGCCCGGCGATCCGTCGTCCGCCGCCTTTCCGCTGGTGGCGGCGCTGGTCACCGAAGGCTCGGAGGTCACCGTGACCGGCATCTCCGTCAATCCGCTGCGGGCGGGGTTGTTCGAGACGCTGGCCGAGATGGGCGCCTCGCTCGATATCGCCAACCGGCGCATCGAGGGCGGCGAGCCCGTGGCCGACGTGACGGCGCGGTCCAGCAGCCTGCGCGGAGTTGACGTGCCGCCCGAGCGGGCGCCCAGCATGATCGACGAATATCCGGTGCTCGCCGTCGCCGCGGCGTTCGCCGAAGGGCGCACCGTGATGCGCGGTCTCGGCGAATTGCGGGTCAAGGAATCCGACCGCATCGCCGCCATGGCCGCCGGCCTGGCGGCGAACGGCGTGGCCGTCGAGGAACTGGAGGACGGCCTGGTCGTCGAAGGCCGGCCGGGCGACGTCGCCGGTGGCGGCACCGTCGAGACGTTCATGGACCACCGGATCGCCATGTCGTTCCTGGTGCTGGGTTGCGCCTCGCGCGAGCCGGTGACCGTCGACGAGGACGCCATGATCGCCACCTCCTTCCCCGGCTTCGCCGGCCTGATGGCGGCGGCGGGCGCGCGGCTGGAGGCGGCGGCGTGATCATCGCCATCGACGGGCCGGCCTCGTCGGGAAAGGGCACGCTGGCCCGTCTTCTCGCCGCCCATTACGGGCTGCCCCATCTCGACACCGGCTCGCTCTACCGTGCCGTGGGGCGCAAGTTGCTCCGCGCCGGCGGCGACCTAGATACTGTCGCAACGGCGGAGGAAGCCGCGCGGACCCTGTCCCGGGAGGATCTCGACGATCCTCATCTCAGGGACGAGGCGACGGGCGATGCCGCGTCCAGGGTTTCGGCAATTCCACGCGTCAGGGCGGCTCTGCTGGACTATCAGCGGGCCTTCGCGGCGCAGCCCGGCGGAGCGGTGCTCGACGGCCGCGACACGGGCACGGTGATCTGTCCGGAGGCCGACGTGAAACTGTTCGTCACCGCCAGTGCCGCCGTCCGCGCCCGCAGGCGCGCCGAGGAATTGAGAGCGAGGGGCATGACCGCAGACGAGGAGCGCATCCGGCGCGATATCGAGGAACGGGACCGGCGCGATGCCGCACGCTCCGTCGCGCCGCTGAAACCGGCGCCCGACTCGCACTTGCTCGACACCACGAATCTGGGTATAGAAGCCGCCTTTGAAGCGGCGAAAGCCGTTGTGGAGGCCCATTGCCTTCACCGCACGGCAGTGGGAAGACCGCCGGAAAAACCGGCTGGCCTGTAAAATCGAAGATCAGGAGCTTGCATTGTCCACCAATCCCCAAGAAGCGAACACCGCGCTGCGCGATGAGTTCGCAGCCCTTCTCGACGAAAGCTTCGGCAGCGGCGACGCCGTCGAAGGCTCGGTCGTCAAGGGCACCGTCGTCGGCATCGAGAACGATGTCGTCGTCATCGACGTCGGCCTGAAGGCCGAGGGCCGCGTTCCCCTGGCCGAGTTCGGCGCCCACGGCAACAAGCCGGCGCTGATCGTCGGCGACACCGTCGAGGTGTTCCTGGAGCGCATGGAAAACGCCATGGGCGAGGCGGTGATCAGCCGCGAACGCGCCCGCCGTGAGGAAGCCTGGGACCGGCTCGAGGAAGCCGCCGGCGACAGTGCCCGCGTGGAAGGCGTCATCTTCGGCCGCGTCAAGGGCGGCTTCACCGTCGACCTCGACGGCGCCGTGGCGTTCCTGCCCGGCAGCCAGGTCGACATCCGCCCGGTGCGCGACGTCACCCCGCTCATGGGCGTGCCGCAGCCGTTCCAGATCCTGAAGATGGACCGCCGCCGCGGCAACATCGTGGTGTCGCGCCGCACCGTGCTCGAGGAGAGCCGCGCCGAGCAGCGCTCGGAGCTCGTGGCCAACCTCGAGGAAGGCCAGGTCATCGAGGGCGTGGTCAAGAACATCACCGAGTACGGCG
>WGNW01000081.1 GCA_016124315.1 Alphaproteobacteria bacterium | reverse complement strand
CGGCCAGGCGGAGTCCCGCCACCGCCGCGCCGTGAAGGTGTGGGACAAGCGGGAGTTCCGCAACCTGGACGATACGGTCGAGCTGGGTACGCGCAACATCAAGGTAGCCCTGCGCCGCCTTCGCCGCTTCGCGCGCCAGGGTGCCGCCAGCGAACTGGACCTCCCAGGCACCATCCGCGCCACCGCCGAAAACGCCGGCTGGCTCGACCTGAAGATGGTGCCGGAGCGCCACAACAACGTGAAGGTGCTGCTGTTCTTCGACGTGGGCGGCTCCATGGACCCGCATATCCGGGTGTGCGAGGAGCTGTTCTCCGCCGCCCGCTCGGAATTCAAGAACATGGAGTATTTCTACTTCCACAACTGCGTCTACGAGGAGGTGTGGCAGGACAACGTCCGCCGCCGGGCCGACAAGATCAACACCCTGCAGGTGCTGCACACCTATCCCCACGACTACAAGGTCATCTTCGTTGGCGACGCCACCATGAGCCCCTACGAGATCGTCCATCCCGGCGGTTCGGTGGAGCACTGGAACGAGGAATCCGGCGAGGTGTGGATGCACCGCGTGCTCGACGTCTACCACAAGGCGGTCTGGCTCAATCCCGTGCCGGAAGGCTACTGGGACTCCACGCCCTCGGTGCGGATCATGAAGCAGATCATGGGCCACCGGATGTTCCCGATGACCCTCGAAGGCCTCGAGCGGGCGGTCAAGGACCTGAGCCGCTAGTTTCCCGGCCCGGCCGAACACCGGCCGCGGCCATGCGTTATGCTGGGACGCAGTCCGGGCCGGCGAGGGAGAATCCGACATGTTGAAGGGCAAGGTGCGCGCGCCGGAGATCGACCGTCCCGGCCTGGAGTGGTTCAACGTCGAGAGACCGCTCTCGCTGGCGGACCTGAGGGGCAAGGTGGTCCTGCTCGACTTCTGGACCTATTGCTGCATCAACTGCCTCCACCTGCTGCCGACCCTCGCCATCCTCGAGGAGGCGTTCCCCGAGGAGGTGGCGGTGATCGGCGTGCACTCGCCCAAATTCGCCGCCGAGAAGGACTCGTCGAACCTGCGGGACGCCATCGCCCGCCACGGCATCCGGCATCCGGTGATCCAGGACCGTGATCATGTCCTGTGGCAGCAATATGCCGTAAGAGCTTGGCCGACCATCATCTTCATCGCGCCCGACGGTTCGGTGCTGGGCCAGGCCTCGGGCGAGCCGTCGCGCGACAAGCTGCTGCGCTTCGTCGCCGACCTGCTGCAGGAGGCCGCCGACGGCGACCAGCTCGAACCGTCGCGCCTCAGCCTGACGGCGCAGCCGCAGCCGGAAGGCGCCCTCGCCTTCCCCGCCAAGATGCGGCGCCTGCCCGGCACCGCCCTGTGGGCGCTGGCCGATTCCGGGCACAACCGGATCGTGCTGCTGGACGAGGATGGCGAGGTCGTCCGCGCGTTGGGCTCGGGCCATCAGGGCTTCGAGGACGGCACCGCCGAGGAGGCTTCTTTCGACAGCCCGCAAGGCCTCGCCTGCGACGACGGCGTGATCTACGTCGCCGACACGGGCAACCACGCGATCCGGCGCATCCTGCTCGCGGAGGACACGGTCGAGACCCTGACGGGCACCGGCAATCGGGGCCCGGTCCTGGAGCGCGTCCAGCCGGCCACGTCGGCCTCCCTCGCCTCGCCCTGGGATCTCGCCGTCGCCGGCGGCGCGCTCTACTTCGCCAACGCCGGCACCCACCAGATCGGTGTGCTCGACCTGCTGGGATCGACCGTCTATCCGCTGGCCGGCACCGGCGCCGAGGAACTTCGCGACGGCGAGGCGGACAAGGCGAGCCTCGCCCAGCCGAGCGGGCTCGCGCTGTCCGAGGACCATGGCACCCTTTACTTCGCCGACAGCGAAACCTCCGCCATCCGAGCCGTAGGATTGCGACAGCCGCGCATGGTCTCCACCCTGGTCGGCGACAGCCTGTTCGACTTCGGCCACGTCAACGGCCCGTTCGCCGAGGCGCGCCTACAGCACCCGCTCGGCCTCGACCTGCTGGGCGACGGCGCGCTGGTGGTGGCCGACAGCTACAACGGCGTCCTGCGCGTGCTTGACCTGGCCTCGGGCGAGGCCGGCGACCTAGACGACGGCTCCTACACCTGCACCGATCCCGTGTGCCGGCCGTCGGCGGAGCCCGCCGGCGTCACCGTGGCCGAGGACGGGCGCATCTTCCTGGTCGACACCAACAACCACCGGGTGCTGGTCTACCATCCGGAAAACCGGACCTACCGCACCTGGGCGGCCTGAGGCTGCTCAGTGGGCGATTACCGGCACGCCGAACATCCAGCCGTGCAGGTAGAGGATCACGCCGTAAAGCACTATCGCCAAAAGGATCCTCCACCAGCCAAGCTCCGCGGCGCTGAACCGGTTGCGGCCCTGGGCGATGGCCAGGAACGGCAGGCGCGAGGTCTGCGCGGCGAATCGGGCCCAGCCTTCCGGGTCCTGCCGGGCGCGCTTGCGGTCGATGTTCGCCATCCCCACGAGGGCGACCAGCAGGAACGTGGCAAAGAAGATCACCGATCCCAGGTCGCCGTTGGCGATCAGGTGGGCCGTCGACCATAGCACCACGCCCACGAGGAAAGGATGGCGGGTGATCCGCTGGATGCCTTTCGCCGGCTCCGGCTCCCGCAGCAGCCCCTCCTGCTCCACCGAGGTCGGGTTGCGCGAGGTCATGCCCACGACAGCGAAGAGAAAGGCAAGCAACACCAGGATCACGGCAATGCCATGTCCGGCATAGCCAAAGAACCACAACAACTTGGAGCCGGTTTCCGACACCCAGTTGTAACTCATCGCCATCCAGACGAGCGAGCCCAGCGAGACTACGCTGAACAGGCCCCGGTAGGGCTTCTCGCCGATCCGCCCCGCGATGGCGAAGCGCACCCCGGTGCCGGCGATCAGCGAATGGATCAGGAAGAACAAGGCGCAGGCGGCGACCAGGCTGGTCATGGACTCCTCCCCCGACGGATGCCGGCAGGATACCGAAGCGGCCCGCGCTTCACAACGCGTCACGAAAAAACCGGCTGAGCTACGGAAATCATTGGCGTTCCAGTTGACCGGCTTCACCCATTGCGCAAGAGTCGGGCTTTCTGCCACAGCTCGGGAGGGTCGCGATGCCGCAGGTCGAGGTGGACGTCGCGAACGTGCGCACGGTTCAGGGAGAATTGACGCCGACGGCGGGCCCGCCCCGTCCGGTCCACGAGCCGCCGCGGCCCGGTTCGTCGCGCCATGTGCTGATCGTCGCGTCCGTGCTGAGCGTCATCTGGCTCGCGCTTTGCGGCCTCTACGCCTTCTACATGCAGACCAGCGCGGCACTGGCGACCGTTTCCGTGGAGCAGGCGGTGCTCTATGCCATGGCGACGATCCTGCCGCTCCTCGCCGTCTGGCTGGTGAGCATCAACCTGCTTCAGGCCCGGGCGCTGCGCTACACCAGCGAGCTGATCAACGACAGCCTGGTTTCCATGACCTATCCGTCCGACGAGGCGCAGCAGCGCGTCGCCTGGGCGGTGCGCAACCTCAAGGCCCAGGCCGCCCAGCTCGAGCACGCGACCGAACTGGCGCGCGAGCGGTCCGAGGCGATGGAACTGATGCTCCGGCGCCAGACCGACACCCTGTTCGAAGCCTCCGACACGCTGGAGCGGGGCACCGGCCAGGCCCGCACCGTACTCGACGCGCAGGCGACGACCCTGGGCGAGGCGCTGGAGACGCTCGAGCGCCGCGCCGCCGCCATCGAGCGGGCGGTCGGCGCGTCGGTCGAAAAGCTGTCCCGCACCTCCGCCCAGTCGGTCGAGGCCACCCGCGCCGCCCAGGCGCTGCTCGCCAACCGCTCCGACGACATGCTCACCGCCGCCGAGCGCGCGGCCAAGCGCACCGAGGCGATCAGCGAAAGCTATTCCCGGATCGTCGGCCAGATGGACGCGGCGACCGCCAGCGCTGCCAAGCAGATCGACGAGATCAACCGGGGATACGCCGCCCAGGCCAAGGCGATGATGGGCGCAGGCGACCTGCTCGCCGCCAAGATGCGCGACATCACCGAGGTCACCAGACGCGAGGTGATCGCCATGGAAGAGGCCGGCGAGCGCAGCCGCTACCGGGCCGAGAAGATGGAGGAAACGGTCGCCGCCCACGGCAAGCGCCTGAACGCCATCGCCGAGGAAGCCCAGCGCTGGATCAAGCAGACATCGGACCACTTCTCGTTGCAGACCGAGTTCATGAAGGGGCTGTCGGAGGAGGCGCTGCAGGGGCTCAACAACGGCATCGGCGACGCCGTCAGCCGCGTCGACGACGCCGGCAAGCGATTCATTGCGCTGACCGCCTCCATGCAGGCCCGGGCCGGCGAGGCCTCGGCGCAGATGGGCGAAGCCGGCGAACGCATGCGCCAGCAGGCCGACACCACGACGGCCGCGTGGCAAGGCGCGGCAACGGCCGCCGCCGAGCAGGCCGCCCAGTCCGCCACCGCGTTCCGGGAACGCACCGGAGAGCTGGAGCGCATGGCCGCCGCCGCCGCCGACTCGATCGCCCAGGCATCCCACGTCCTGCGCCTGACCATGGGCGAAGACGCCGAAGCCGTCCTGAAGGAGGCGCAGACCGCGCTCGCCGGGATCGAGACCCTGCGGGCTTCGCTGCAGCAGGCCTCGGGCGAGGTAGGCGCCGCCTCGCTTGCCGCCTCCGAGGCGATCGACGCGACCGGTCAGCGGCTCGGCGGCCAAGTGGCCCGCCTCGAGGGCGCCGCGGATGCCGCCACCTCCCGTGCCAGGGCGCTGGGCGAAACGGTCGCGCAGGAGACCGGACGCATCGTCGACGTTGCCGGCCGGGCCGAGGTGCGCGTCACCGACCTTGGATCGAAGGTCGGCGCCGCCGCCGAGCGCCTCGGCGCGCTGGGGACGAGCCTGGAGCGCCAGTCCCACACCCTCGAGGAAACCCTCGCGGCACGCTCGGCGAACCTGTCCGGCGTGCTGCGCCAGACACTCGACGAGGCTGGCCGCGTGGAGCAGGTGCTGAGCGCCGCCGCCGAGGGGCTCACCCACTCCGCCGGCACCTTCGGCGGCCGCGCGCGCGCCTCGGCGCTGGAACTGCTGAACCAGATGCAGGGTCTCAGGGATACCGCGGCGGAGAGCGTCAGGCAGCTCGAAGCGGCCGCTGCGGCCGTCCTTGGGCAGGGCGAGGCCGTAAGCCATTCGACGGATGGCGCGGCGCAGCGCATCGAAAAGCTGAGGCTGGCGCTGGAAGCCCATGACGTGGAGGCGCGGCGGGTCAGCAACCGCGCCTTCGAACGGGTGCTCAGCGTCGGCGAGATCCTGGAGACCGTGAGCCAGAAGCTGACGACCGTCGCCGACGACGCCGTGGGTGCGCTCGGACGCTCGGCCGAGGACCTCTCGTCGCGGGCCGACGCGGCGCGCGATACCGCGGAAGCCGCCGCCACCAGCGTCACCGCCACCGGCAAGCTGCTGGAGAGCAACAGCCTGCGGCTGGCCGCCTATTCGCGGGAAGCGGAACAGTTCCGCGCCCGGGCCGACGGTCTGGTCGCGGCGGCCCGCGAGCTCGCCCAGGCCGCCACCCAGGCCGGCGGCCGTGCGGCACTGACCGAGGAAGCCTTCCAGGCACGGGCCCAGCGGCTGATCGAGCTGGCCGAAAGCCTCGGCAAGCGGCTTGCCGCGCTTGAGGCGCTGGAGCGCCAGGCCACCGGCAGCGCCTTCTCGCGCACCGCCAACAATATCCTCGAATCCCTCGGTTCGCTGGCGATCGACCTCGACCGGCTGCTGGAGGCAGAGATTCCGCAGAAGATATGGCAGCAGTACAAGGGCGGCGACACGCAGGCGTTCGCCCGGCACATCGCCCGGCAGGCCAGCGGCGAATGGGAAGACAAGATCGCCCAGAAGTTCCGCGGCCAGCCCGATTTCCGCGACTACGTGACGCGGTACGTGACCCAGTTCGAGGGGCTGCTGCGACAGACCATGGAGAACGAACGGACGGACGCGCTGGCCGCCTCGCTGCTCTCTTCGGACATGGGCAAGCTCTACGTCCTGCTGGCCAAATCCATCAACCGCCTGCACTGACCGGCGAGTCGGTCGGAGTTCACGGGCCGTTCAGGTCTGGCCAATATAACCGCCAGGTGCGAGCATCGCCCTCGCGGCGGACCCGCCCCGAGAGAGCGACCCGGAACCGGAAGGTCCGGGCCCCGTTGGTGGGAAGGGCGCAAATCCCGCCCATCGCAGCAGAAAGGACGGAGAAGCGTGACCATGAAGTTGTTCAAAGGCCTGGTTGTGATGCTCGTGGCGGCCGCCGCCATGCCCGCTCTGCCCGCCGCCGCGCAGAACCAGAAGGCCAGCGCCTTCGTCCAGAAGCTGGCCGACGACGCCGTCGACCTGCTCCAGTCGGGCAAGAAGGGCGAATCGCGCGACGCCGAGTTCCGCGCCCTGATGGCGCGAGGGTTCGACGTCGGCTTCCTGGGCCGCCAGGCACTTGGCCGCTACTGGCGCACCGCCTCTGAGTCGGAGCGCCAGACCTATCAGACGGTCTTCAAGGACTACATGCTCCGGACCATCACCTCGCGCCTGTCGCGCTTCGAGCACGAGAAGCTGAACGTCACCGGCCAGCGGCCGGGCCCCCGCGACGACACGGTGGTGGAGTCGCAAATCGTCGGCGACGGCGAACCCATTGCGATGGAGTGGCTGGTGCGGCCCATGGATGACGGCCTGAAGATCATCGACGTCAAGCTGGAGGGCGTCAGCATGTTGATCACCACGCGGGACGAGTTCGGCAGCATCGTCCAGTCGAAGGGCGTTCAGGGTCTGCTCGATGCCATGAAAGCCAAGATCGAGGTCATGAAGGCCCAGTCCGACGCATCGGGCTGAGCTACATCTCCACCCACATGCGCAGCAGGTTGTGGTAGCCCGCCGTAAGCGACACCACGCCGTCGTGCGTCTGCCCCAGTTCCATGGCCAGCCGCTGGATGGCGGTGTCCATGTCGAACAGCAGCCGTCGGCGCTCGTCGGACCTGACCAGGCTCTGGGTCCAGAAGAACGACGCCCAGCGGCTGCCGCGGGTGATCTCGTTGACCCGGTGCAGGCTGGTGGACGGGTAGATCACCGCGTCGCCGGCCTCGAACTTCACGGACTGGGTCCCATAGGTGTCCTGGATCACCAGTTCGCCGCCGTCGTAGTCCTCCGGCGGGCTCAGAAAGACGGTCGTGGAGACGTCGGTGCGGATGCGCGCACCGGCGCCGAACCGGATGGCGTTGTCCACATGGTCGCCGAACCGCATCCCCGCGTCGTATCGATTGAACAGCGGCGGGAACACGCGTAGCGGCAGCGCGGCCGCGTTGAAGACCGGGCTCCGGCCCAGGCCGCGAAGGACGAGCGCGCCGGCTTCCTTGGCTTGGCGGCTGTTCTCGGGCACTTGCAGGTTGGTCTTGGCCTGCGCCGACTGCGCGCCGGCGGTCACTTTCCCGTCGACCCAGTCGGCGGATCGCAGGATGGCGACGGCGCGGGCCACCTCGTCGGGCGTCAGCAGTCCGGGCACTCTTACCAGCATGGCCTGTCCCTGCCCTCTCCGTCGGTTTTCGCGCGGCACGGCAAGGCCGGCGTGCCCTGGAGACGGAATGATCGTCAGGCCGCAAGGGTTATCCGCCGGGCGGCGGCTCGTCAACAATTATGATAATGCGTCTTAATATTGAATTGGCCGGTCACACGGCATGCCAGCGGCAGACGCAGGCGAGCTGCTGCGCCGTGTTGTCGATGGCGGCGAGGCAGGGATCGGTCCGCCGCTCGGGGATATAGACCTCGAAGCGGGTCATGTACTGCACGCCCTGGAGGCCCGGCAGGCGCACCGAGTTCATCCGGACGATGTTCGCGCCGAACTCCTGCAGCGCCTCGGTCAGCCGCGCCAGCAGGCCCGGCCGGTCGCCGCCCACCACGTCGATCATGTGGGTGACGCGGGCGTTCTCCGCGTGGGTAGCGGCGTGGGAGAACGGCGCGACCGAGACGACCGCGCCCTCCAGTTCGGCCAGCCCGCGGAGCTGGCCGGCCACCTCCTCCAGGGAGGTATCGCCGGGCAGGTCACACACGGCATTGAACTCGAAGGCGGTGCCGAGCACCGCGAAGCTGGCGTCCGCCAGGTTGGCGCCCAGGTCGAACAGCCGCGCCGTGGTGGCGGAGACGAGGCCGACACGGTCGGTGCCGGTGATCGAGACGTAGGCCAGTTGGCTGTCGTTGGCGTCCATGCGTGTCGCTCTCCAGCAAAGATGGCGACCCCGGCGCGGCTCGAACGCGCAACCTGCCGCTTAGAAGGCGGCTGCTCTATCCAGTTGAGCTACGGGGCCATACCGGATCAGGCCGACCGCGTCGGCCTGGAAAACTTGAAATTGTCGGCGTAGGACTTGATGCGGACCTGCCGGGCGTGAGGCTGCTGCACCTGATAGGTCAGGTTGTGCCTGCGGGCGTAGGCCACGGCCTCCTCCAGCGTGCCGAAGCGGAGCCGCACCTGCCGCGACGTGTCGTCCGAGCTAGTGTAGCCCATCAGGTCGTCGATGCACTTCGGGCTGTTCTGCTCGTACTCCAGCACCCATTTGCGCGTGTTCGCCCAGCCGGACTGCATGGCGTTCTTGGCCGGCTTGTAGATGCGCGCCTCAATTTGTCCCTGCATGTGCTCGTCCTGCGTTTGTCGTCGGGCTGCGTGACTGGTCGGGGTGGCCGGATTCGAACCGACGACATCCTGCTCCCAAAGCAGGCACTCTACCAGACTGAGCTACACCCCGGATGGCGGATTTCCTAACTCTTCGCGCATGTCCGCACAAGAACCAAACAGGCAGGACCGGAAAGCGGTGCGTCCCGCCGACGATGATTGTCTCCTCCCGGGCCGTCCCCGCGGCGATCAGCCTGCCCGCGGGGCCGGCGCGACGCGCCCGCCGGCCAGCAGGCGCCAGTAACGGGCGGCCAGCGCCAGCAGCGGCCGCTCGACAAGGAAATAGACGACCACGCCGCCGGCGGCCATGGCGAGCACGATGCCGCCATAGATCACCCCCGACGGCACCACGTGGTAGGCGCCGACCCGTTGCAGGACGCGGGTAAGCACCCAGCCGATCAGCCAATGGACGAGGTAGATGGAATAGGTGGCGTTGCCGAGCACCACGACGAGGCGCGGCGCCCTGCCCACCCGCGCGACGTCCATCGAGACCAGGCCGGCCACCGCGCCGGCGCAGAAGACCATCAGCACCACCTGCACCGCCATCGGGCGGGGTCCCTCGTACCAGCCGGGCAGCAGCACCAGCGCCGCGGCCACCAGCCCGACCAGCCCGGTGATCGCGGAGGCGACCGCCATCCTCCCCGGCAGATGGCTGGCCCAGACGGCGACCACCATGCCGGCCATGAATTCCAGGCACCGGACGTTGAGGAGCGTGCCGACGACGGGGTCGCCGGCCGGTCGGATCGCCGCGTGCAGCAGGATCAGCGCGATCCACGCCGCGAACAGCATCGCGCCCCATCTCCTGCTCAAGATGAGCACGGTGAAGACGGCGTAGAAAATCATCTCCAGCACCAGCGTCCACGCGACGCCGATCAGCGGCTTCGAAGCCGACGGCAGCAGGAAGAAGCTCGTCAGCAGGTTGGACAGCTCCCGATGACGCCCGTCGCCGGCGTCGGGAAAGGCGAAGTAGAGCGGAATCACCAGGGCGAACACCACCCAGTACAGGGGATATATCCGCGTCACCCGTCGGTAGACGAAGTGCGCCGCCCGCTCCGGGCGCCCGATCTCCTTCCCGTGCACGTGCATCATGATGAAGCCGCTGATCACAAAGAAGATGTCGACACCGACATGGCCGCCGCCGAACAGGACGAGATAGGGTGCATCGACATGGCGCGCGACTGCGCCTGCGGCATGGAGAGATGCCACGGAGAGCGCAGCGAATGCCCGACCGGCTTGCAGCCACTCGAGCTTTGGCGGAGGATTCACCCCCATGCCCCGACGCTTTTCGACAATGCTTGATGAGAAACCATCGTGCCAGCCCCCGTTGACGACGCCTCGTCAGAGACTGTGCCGCGAAGCAACGCCGTCCTGCAAGGAGGATCGCCGGCGCCCGCCGTCACGGCGCAGGAACTCGGTCGAGCGCTTCAGGGCGCCGGGGCAGGCTGCGGGGCGGAGGCGTCGCTGAAGGCCGGGTGGCGGAGGTGGTCGCCCCGGGCGATGCCCAGCCGCGTCGCGGCGCCACCGTTCAACTCCAGCACCGCCTTGGCTGCCCCGTCCGAGGGGATTGGGTCGAGGGAATAAGGCGTGGTGGAGGTGACGATCTGGGTGACGGTACCGCCCTCGTCGACGAACAGCATGTCGAGCGGAATCGGCGTGTTCTTCATCCAGAAGGTGACAAAGCGGGGGTTTTCGAACACGAACAGCATGCCCTCGGTTTCCGGCATCTTTGTCCGAAACATCAGGCCGTAGGCCTGGGTATCGTCGGTGTCGGCCACCTGCACCTGCAACGGCACGTCGCCGGCGCGGGTCTCGATCACCAGCGGCACCAGCGGCAGGCTCTGGGGGATCCCGGCGGGCGCATCGTCGGCCTGCACGGCCGGCGCCGCGGCGGCGGCGAGAAATGCCGCGACCAGCATCCACGCCCAGCGGACGGTCAGCCTTTCGATCTGCGCGCTCATGGCCGGACCATAGCGGCTTTACCAGATTCCGTCATCGGGATCGGCCTGCAGCACCTCGCGGGCCGCGTCGTAGGAGAAGCCGGCGCGCGCCATGGCGGCGAGTTCCTTGCGGCGGCGGTCGGCGTCCGCCTCGCCCTGGTGGAATGGGCCCAGCCGCTTGCGGCGGGCGAACGACCGCGCCGCGTCGCGGTCCGCGTCGGGACTATCCTCCCGCAGCGCCTCGACGGCCCGTGCGGCGTCCTCCGCGCTCAGCCCCTTCGCCTTCAGGTCCCGCTCGATGACCTTGAGCGGCCGGCCGCGGCGATGCAGCGAGCGGGCGCGCCCGTCGGCAAAGCTGCCATCGTCCAGCAAACCGAGATCGGTGAACCGGCCGGCGAGAGCATCGATCCATCGTTGCGCGTCGGCGTCCGAAACGTCTTCGGGCAGGCCGCGGCGGCGGACCTTGCGCCACAGCACGGCCTTGAAGTGCCCGACGCTGCAGGCAAACCGCGCCAGATAGTGCACGGCCGCCCGTTCGAGATAGGGCTCGGTCGCCGGACGGGCCTGGCCCGCCGTCCCCCGCGTGGCGGATATGCGGTCCGGCCGCTTGCTTGACACTTGCGTTTCCAGCCAATTGCCCCTAAAAACCGGCGCCTTTCCGATGTGGAGCGGAAAGTAAGACAAATTTTTGACCCCGCAACGGAAAAAGATAAGCTAGTCTCTCAGCGCCGTTTAACCGGCGTGACATGTACGGGAGAGGCTAACGCTTCGGGAATGGCGCTCCGTTATGATCGCAGTGACGGATTGAGGAACACCGAATACAGCTGGACATGCTGATACCAACACCGACGGACGATCCCGGCCTGCCTCGCCGCATGGCCGACTTCAGGACCCTGCACGATGCGCTGGACTATGCAGCGCAGGGCTCTCGGGGCTTCAATTTCTACTCCGCCCGCGGCGAGCTCATCGACGCCGTGCCGTTTTCCCTGCTGCGCGAGCGCGCGCTGGGGATCGCCCGGCGGATGATGACGGCGGGACTCTCCCGCGGCAGCCGGGTCGCGCTCATCGCCGACACCACGTCGGATTTCGTCGCCGCGTTCTTCGGCTGCCAATATGCCGGCCTGCTGCCCGTGCCGCTGCCGCTGCCCACCTCGTTCGGCGGCAAGGACGGCTACGTGGAGCAGCTCAACAAGCAGATGGTCAGCTGCCAGGCCTCGGCGGCGGTGTCGCCGTCCGGCATGTCGGACCTGCTGCTGCAGGCGGCCGAAGGCCTCGACCTGGTGTTCGCGGTTTCGAGCGAAGACCTCGCGGCGCTGCCCGAGGGCAATCCGGCCCTCGAGCCGCAGGGCGAGGACGAGATCTGCTATCTCCAGTATTCTTCCGGCAGCACCCGATTCCCCCATGGCGTCGCCGTGACCCAGCGCTCGGCCATGTCCAACTGCCGCGGCAACGGCGTCGACGGCGTGCAGGTGCGGGACGGCGACCGGATGATGTCGTGGCTGCCCTTCTATCACGACATGGGTCTGGTGGGCGCCATGCTCACCCTGGTGACGACCCAGGTTTCGGCGGATTACCTGCCGACAGAGTTCTTCGCCCGGCGCCCCATGCTCTGGCTGGAACTGATCAGCCGCAACGGCTGCACCATCAGCTACAGCCCCACCTTCGGCTACGAACTGTGCGCCCGCCGGGTCAAGCCCGAGGCCGTTGCCGACCTGAAGCTGAGCCAGTGGCGCGTCGCCGGCCTCGGGGCGGAGATGATCCGGGCCGATTCCATGCGCGAGTTCGCGCGGACCTTCGCCCCCGCCGGCTTCAACGAGAAGGCGTTCCTGCCCAGCTACGGCCTGGCCGAGTGCACGCTCGCGGTGAGCTTCATGCCGGTGCATCAGGGCATCCACATCGACGTGGTCGACGAAGGCCTGCTGTCGGCCGAGCATCGCGCCGTGCCGCCCTCCAATCGCACCGTCAAGACCCGCGAGGTGGTCAACTGCGGCATTCCCCTGCCCGAATACCAGCTCGAAATCCGCAGCGAGGATGGCGAGACCGTCGGCGACCGTCAGGTGGGCAAGATCTACGTGCGCGGTCCGTCGGTGATGTCCGGCTACTTCATGGACCCGGAAGGCACCCGCAACGTGCTCGACGACTCCGGCTGGCTCGACACCGGCGACATGGGCTACATGCTGGACGGCTCGCTCTACATCGTCGGCCGGGCCAAGGACCTGATCATCCTGAACGGTCGCAACCACTGGCCGCAGGACATCGAATGGACCGTCGAGCAGATCGACGGGCTTCGCTCGGGCGACAGCGGCGCGATCTCGGTGCCGGGCGCCGGCGACGAGGAAGTCGCCATGATCCTGGTGCAGGCCCGCCTCAGCGATCCCGCCGAACGGACGGCCCTCATCACCGAGATCAAGCGCCGGGTGCAGAAGGAAGTGGGCATTTCCTGCCGCGTCGCCCTGGTGAAGCCGCGCAGCCTGCCGCGCACCTCCTCCGGCAAGCTCAGCCGGGTCAAGGCCCGGGCCAACTACATGTCGGGCCTGCTGGAGCCCCTCGACGGCAGCGATCCCTATCCATGGCTCGAAGACACTACGCCCCTGAAGGCCGCCGCCGGGCAATAGGGCGATGACCGCTCCCGCGGGCCTCGTCGCCCTGACCGGCGCCACCGGCTTCGTCGGCGCACACGTGCTCGACCGGCTGCTGGCGGCCGGCTGCCGGGTCAACGCCCTCACCCGCCGACCCCAGCCCGCCCGGCCCGGTGTCGCCTGGATTGCCGGCGACCTCGACGATCCGGCCGCGCTGGCCCGGCTGACGGACGGCGCCGATGCGGTGGTCCACGTCGCCGGCCTGATCAAGGCGCGGCGCACCCGCGAGTTCTTCGCCGTCAACGAGGGCGGCACCAGGCGCGTGCTCGATGCGATCGGCGAGCGGAATATCCGATACATCCACCTGTCGTCGATTTCCGCGCGTGAGCCGCAGCTGTCGGCCTACGCCGCCAGCAAGGCGGCGGCGGAGACCGCCGTGCTGGAGCGCAGCGGCCTCGACTTCACCATCCTGAGGCCCCCGGTCGTCTACGGGCCGGGCGACCGCGAAACGCTGGTCTTCTTCCGGGCGGCCCGGTCGCGGCGCGCGCTCCTCCCCGGCAGCCCCCGCCACCGCACTTCGCTGATCCACGTCCACGATCTGGCGGCCGCGGTGGTGGCGGCGATGGCGGCGCCCGCCCTCTCGGGCCGCACGGCGGACGTGCATGACGGCGCACCCGACGGCTACGCATTCCCGGAGGTGCTGTCGATGATCGCGGGGCGCGCCGCCTGGCACCGCCCGCTGTTCGTGCCGCCGGCCGCGCTCGGCTCGGTCGGCGCGCTGACCTGGATGGCGAGCCTGTTCACCGGCGGCGCGCCCATGCTGACGCCGGGCAAGGCGCGCGAACTCTCGTTTCCCGACTGGGTCTGCCACGACCGGAGCCTGTTCGAGGAGGCGGGATGGACCCCGGCGCTGCCGGCGTCGATCGGACTGCCGGCGACGCGCGCCTGGTACGAGGAGAACGGCTATCTGCGATGATCCATTCGCCGTTTGGGCCGCATCGCCCGCCAATGCTATAACCCCGGCTCCGGCCACCAAGCAGCAGGCAACCGCGAGATGAGCAAGACGCTGGACGATATCCGCGAACTGATCGCGCCCTACAACAAGAAGGGCGTGCCGGTCGCGCCGCAGACCACGTTCGCCACCGACCTGGAGTGGGATTCCCTGACGGTCATGGATTTCGTCGCCGAGATGGAAGACCACTTCGACATCATCATCCCGCTCAACCTGCTGCCGGATCTGGAGACCGTCGGCCAGGTGGCCGACGCCGTCGAGGGGCTGGTCGAGAAGCGCAATGGCTGACCTGTTCGACAAGTTCGACCCCATGATCAAGGCCCGCGACGCCCTCGGCTTCGAGGCGGCGAGCCCCATCGACGTGGTGATGGAGGAAATCCTTTCGCCCACCGAGGCGGTGATCAAGGGCCAGCGGACCATCCTCGCCGGCACCAACAACTATCTCGGCCTCACCTTCGACCCGCGCTGCGTCAGGGCCGCCCATGAGGCGCTGGACGCCGCCGGTACCGGCACCACCGGTTCGCGGGTGCTGAACGGCACCTACAGCGGCCACAAGGCGCTGGAAGCGGCCATCGCCGGGCTATACGGCACCGAGCACTGCCTGGTGTTCAGCACCGGCTTCCTGGCCAACCTGGCCAGCATCGGCACGCTCGCCGGCAAGGACGACGTGATCGTCATCGACGCCGACAGCCACGCCAGCATCTACGATGCCTGCACCATGTCGGGCGCCACCATCGTGCGGTTCAAGCACAACGACCCCGACGATCTGGACAAGCGGCTGCGCCGCCTGGGCGGCGACGCAAGGGTGCTGGTGGTCATCGAGGGCCTCTATTCCATGCTGGGCGACAAGGCGCCCATGCGGGAACTCGTCGAGGTCAAGAACTGCCACGGCGCCGCGCTGATGGTGGACGAGGCCCACTCCATCGGCGTGTTCGGGGAGACCGGCTGCGGCGTCGCCCAGGAAGCCGGCGTCATGGACCAGGTGGAATTCATGGTCGGCACCTTCAGCAAGAGCGTCGGCACGATCGGCGGCTACTGCGTGTCCAACCACCCGAAGTTCGAGATCCTGCGGCTCGCGGCGCGACCCTACATGTTCACCGCCTCGCTGCCGCCATCGGTCGTCGCCTCGGCGCTCAAGGCGGTCGAAATCCTGGGCTCGGAGCCGCAGCACCGGCAAAAATTGTGGCGCAATGCCCGCCAGCTCCACGAGGGCCTGAGCGCCGCGGGCTTCAGCCTGGGAGCGCCCGCCAGCCCCGTGGTCGCGGTGAAGATTCCCGAGCGGGCGACGGCGGTGCGCCTCTGGGAGCAGCTGCTGCAGAACGGCGTCTACGTCAATCTGGCCATGCCGCCCGCCACGCCGCAGGGCCTCAACCTGCTGCGCTGCAGCCTGAGCGCCGCCCATACGCCCGAACAGGTGTCGACCATCGTCGAGACGTTCACCCGGCTGGCCCGCTCCAACAGCGTCCTGGCCGGCTCCGCCGCGTGAGCCGCGTCAGCGGTAGGCGCCGCTGCGGCGCGTCTTCATCATGAGGTAGAGGCCGCCGATGATCGGATGCCGGCGTTGCCACGGACTGATCTGGATGCTCACGCCCGAATGGCGCCGGATCTTCCAGGCCAGGTAGTCGAGGCCGCCCTTGAAGGTGAAGGCGCCCTTCACCAGCCGGAGGACGCTGAGCGTCTTGCCCTGTACCCGGCGGCAGCGCCAACGCCGCGCCTCCCGACGGCGCGCCTCGGCGGAGACCGGCACCCGGATCGAGCCCGTCTGCCCTGCCGAGGCGTCGATACCGGCCGCCCGCAGGGCGGGCAGCGTCAGCATGCGGTACCGTTCCGGAAATTCGGCGAAGATCTCCGCACCCTTGGTCGACGCGTTCTCCGAGCGCAGTTCGGCGCCGTAGGTCATCCGGAACAGGCCGGACCACAGCTCGTCGGCGCTCAGCGGCTCGGCGAGCGCCCGCCCCGCGGCGCCGGCGGCCGTGACCACCGCCCGCGTCACCGCCCCCTCGACAATGGCCGCGACCCGGTCGTCGCGCGCCCAGGCGAGCGCGCAGGGCTGGGTGAACCGGGCCCAGAAGCTGGGATTGAGATGCCCCTCTCCCATGGCGTCGACGAAGCCGTCGAGGGACATCAACGCATACTTGCTGCGCACGGTGCGACCGTCGAAGCGGGTTTCCCGGTAAAAGACGTTGGGCGGCAGGATGCGGTTGAGGAATCCGAGCACGGGCCCGCCGTTGGCGCGCCCCAGATCGTCCACCAGCACGTAGTAGTCGAGGATCCTGTCGCCGTCGGAACCGTCGCGCAGGCAGGAGCCGTAGAACAGCTGGGCCACCGCGCCCTGGTGCAGGGCGCGGATATCTCCGGCGGCGGCCGCGGCGGCGGGAAACAGCGGCTGGCGAAGCTCCTCGCCGATGATGCGCCGGACGGACGCAAGGTCCTCGGCGGCGCCGCTCATTCGTCTTCCAGCCGCACGAACCGGAAGGGCATCGTCGCCTCCAGCCGGATCGGCTGGGAAGGGTCCGGCGTGAAGAACTCGCCGTCAAGCGTCACCGCACTGCCGGTACGGAATTCGATGCGGTGCAGGCGCCGGCGCACCAGCCCACGGACCAGCTTGCCCGACGGCCGACCGAACAGGAAGGTCCGCGCCGCCCGGGCGATAGCCATGACATTGTATTCGATGCTGGTATACCGCAGTGCGCCCTCGCCCACCCCCGAGGCGGCGGAGAGGCCCAGGATCAGCCGGTTCAAGGTCGTCACCAGGACGATCATGTAGGCCTTCGCCTCGGGCGTCGAATCCCCGAAGTTGACCGCCAGCGGCTCGCGCCGCATGGGCGAGCGGCGCCCCTTGAACGGCCACAGCGCGAGCCAGACGAGGTAGATGATCGCCACCGTGTGGGACAGGAAGTTGGGAAGGCCCAGCGGATAGACGCTGCGGCGACAGAACTGGATGCCCCGAACGATGGTCGCCGCGCCGAAGAAGGCGCCGAACACCGGCTCCGCGCCCGGCACGAGCTCCATCCTGATGAACGGCAGGTCGATCTCCTTGAGCGGCCGGCCGCCCGATGCACGGCCGATCACCTCGTGGAGACATTCCTGGGGCCGTCCGAACATGCCGAGCGCCTCCGCCACCATGTTGGTCCGCCCGCCGGGCAGGATGGCGATGGTCGGCAGTTCCTCGAAGGGATCGTGGTTGATGAGTGCGGTCACCGCCGCCTGCAGGGTGCCGTCGCCGCCGCTGATGATCAGCAGCTTGATCCGCCGTTCCGCGTACTCGCGCAGGACCTCGGCCATCTCCTGGATGCCGCCGAGCTCCCGATACAACAGGCCGGGATAGTCCTCCACCGCGCGGCGGAAGGGCTTGAGTTCCTTGTTCATCCGGGTACTGCCCGGATTGCTGACGACACCAATTTCGTCGAGAGTCACCGGGACCCTTCCTGAGCCGCTGAAACGGCGCAGAACTTAGGCACGGATGGGTCCCGGGTCAAACGCCAAGAGCGTGACGCGGCCGGAGACTTGCGGCTTTGTGATCAGTAGCGCAGGCGAATTTCCAGATCGTTCTCCAGCTGCCCGGCGCTGAACGCCGCGTCCTTGTGCGGCGGCGGGCCGAAAAGCCCCGCCTTGGCGTTGTTGGAGAATCCGTAGCCTTCGCTGGTGAAGCCGTACTTCTCGTTGGCGTTCTCGTCGTGATAGAGCCCGACCGCATAGATGCCGCGGCCATAGGGCAGCGGCATGCAGATCTTCATCTCGCCCTTCTGCGCCGGGACGTCGAAGCGGATCAGCTTGCCACCCTTGGTTCCCACCCACTGGTCGGCGTCGGGACCGTACAGGCTGATGCGCAGATTGCCGCGGCTGTTCCTGAGATTGGGAATGGTGACCCTGATTTCCGGCTGGTCGTTCGCCGGGTTGCAATAGCCGAGCGGCTTGCCGGGATCGATCCTGT
The DNA here is from genome assembly GCA_016124315.1 of Alphaproteobacteria bacterium. Classification (GTDB taxonomy): domain Bacteria; phylum Pseudomonadota; class Alphaproteobacteria; order SMXS01; family SMXS01; genus RI-34. The sequence goes on along the minus strand of WGNW01000081.1, from coordinate 18,231 downwards.
CGGCGACGAGCGGCAGGGCCCTGCCGGAAACGGCGAGCCCCTGCAGTCGAGGCGGTATCGAGGCACCTGCCTCCTCGCCCTCCGCCCGCACGGAACCGGCGACGCCGATGACGGCGGCGGCTACGAGCATGGCCCGGCGCTGGCGGATCTGCCACGATGATGTCAAGCACACCTCCTAAGCTCGGGATACGGAACCGATTTCCCGGCGACCGCTTTACCCAGATGTTGGGCGACAGAATTCGATTGCAATCATCGGCCGCCTCTCTTTACTTGGAACGCTGCCGCCTGATCGCTTGGTTCCACAGCCCCGTACAACCATTGCCGATCCTCCGAAAGGATATCCGGCCGTGTTCAAGAAGGTCGACTTCTACATCCTCCGCCAGGTCATGACGCCCCTGCTGATGACGGTGGGCCTGTCGGCCATGCTGCTCCTGCTGGAAAAAATGCTGCGCCTGTTCGACCTTGTGGCCAACCAGGGCGGCCCGGTGGGCGTGGTGTTCCGCATGCTGGGCAACCTGATCCCGCAATATATCGGCCTCGCGCTGCCGCTCGGCTTCCTGCTGGGCGTGCTGCTGGCCTTCCGCAAGCTCGCGAGTTCGAGCGAGCTGGAGGCGCTGCAGAGCAGCGGCATGAGCCTGCTCCGTCTCATGCGCGGGCCGATCTGCCTGTCCTTCGTGCTGATGGTGATCAACCTGGCCCTGCTGGGCTACATCCAGCCGCGGAGCTTCTACACCTATCAGAGCCTGATGTTCGACCTCACCTCCGGTGCGTTCGGCACCAGCATCAAGCCGGGCGAATACAACGACCTGGGCAACGGCTTCACGCTGCGCATCGAGAAGGCCTATGACGGCGGACAGCGGCTGGAAGGCATCTTCGCCCAGAAGGAGCGCCCCGGCGGCAAGGTGACCACCATCACGGCCCGCGAGGGATCGTTCCTCGCCACACCGGACGGACGCACCGTGCTCATGCGGCTGCGCGACGGGGTCATCGTCGACGTGGACCCTAAGAAGCCTGCGCCGCGCGTCTTCTCCTTCAAGCAGCACGATTATCCCTTCGAGATGCCGCAGATCGAGGAGTTCCGCGCCCGTGGCGACAAGGAGCGGGAGTTGACCCTGCCGGAACTGTGGAGCGAGGCCCACACCAGCACCAAGGCCAAGCAGGTGCGGGTCTACACCTCGGCCTTCATCGACCGGCTGCTGCGCTCGCTGACCATCCTCGTGCTCCCATTCATGGCCGTCGGCCTCGGCGTGGGGCCGAAGCGCCAGCAGAAGCAGCTTGGCCTGGTGGTCGGCGTCATCCTGCTGCTCACCCTGCACAAGATGCTCGAGTTCGGCACGGCGGCAGCCGGACTGGGCGACGGCTCCAGCCTGCTGAACCTCGGGCTGCCGTTCGTGGCGTTCAATGCGCTGGCAGGATTCTTCTTCTACACCACGGCCTACCGGATCGGCGCGAGGCCGCTCGGGTGGATCGAGAACGGCTGGGAGGCCATCGTCAACACGGTCCAGAAAGTGAGCTTCTTCAGGCCTTCCGATGAACAGGCCGGAGAAGGAGCAGCATGACCCGTTTGCAGCAGCACCGCCTCGAGGTACCCGTCCTCCTGGAATACATCGCCAAGACCTTCCTGGTCCGCTTCCTCGTCCTGCTGTTCGGCATCGCCGTCATCATGCAGGCGCTGGACGTGCTCAGCCAGAGCGGCGACGTGCTGGCGCCGGACGGCGCGGGCATGGCCTCGATCTGGCGCTTCACGATGCTGCGCTTTCCCCAGATGATCTCCAACGTGGTCGGGTTCTCCGCCCTTCTGGCGACCCTGATCACCTGCACCACACTGGCGCAGAGCAGCGAGATCGCGGTGATGCAGGCCGCCGGCCTGTCGTCGTTCCGGATCATCTTCCCGATGATGGGCGTCTGCGCCGTGGCCGCCGTGATCCACTTCGCGTTCAACGAGACCATCGTCGCCCAGTCCAACGACGAGTTCGAGCGATGGCGGGCCAGCGGCTTCGCCGTGGGCGACGTGCAGTTGCCACCCTCGAAGTCCGACGCGTGGGCGATCGAAGGCAACACCCGGGTGCGTGTCCAGTCGGTGACGCGGGACGGCGCCATCCTGGACAAGGTGACGCTCTACAACCTGGACTCCCAGGACAAGATCAAGGAGATCACCTCGGCGAACTTCGCCGCCTACACCAACGGCCAGTGGATCATGTTCGACGTCACCCGGTTCTGGGTGGACCAGATGAAGGTCCAGTCGATGCCCCGCGCGATCTGGGACACCAAGATCCCGCCCGCCCGCTTCAAGGCCCTTTCGGTCGATCCCGAGACGGTCCCCATCGGGCGGCTGGCGAGCGCCGTCAGCCAGCTCCGCGGCGAAGGCATGAGCGTCAACAAGCTGACCGCCTGGCTCAACCACAAGATATCCGGTCCGCTCGGCACCATCCTGATGCCGCTGCTGGGTGCGATGGCGGCCTTCGGCGTGCAGCGTTCGGGCACCATGTTCCTCAGAGTGATCGGCGGCATGGCGTTCGGCTTCAGCTACTTCATCGTCGACAACTTACTGCTCGCCATCGGCCAGTTCGGCACCATCCCGCCCGTGCTGGCGGCTTGGAGCCCGCTGTTCCTCTTCCTGTTCCTCGGCGCTTCCGTGCTGTTCTACACCGAGGCATAGGTCACCCCCATGTCCACGGCGCCGCCCGGCCCCTCGACCCAGGCAGTGATGGCACGCGGCGCCGGCAAGGCGCTGCTGGGACGCGCCGGCGCGGTGATCGAACTGCTCAGCTTCTTCCTGTTCACCCAGATGTACGGCTCGCAGACCTTCGGGCTGTTCATGACCCTGTGGGGCGTGGTGCAGGGGCTGGCCATCGTCTCCGATTTCGGCATGACCATGGCGCTGCAACGGTTCGTGCCGGGGGCACCCAACGAGGCCGAAGCCGGCCGGGTGCTGAAATACGCGGTGAACACCACGCTCAGCGTCAGCTGCCTGGTCGGCATCGCGATGGCGGCGTCGGCGCCGCTGCTGGCCAGGGTGATCAACGCCAACGCCCAGGATTCCCAGCATCTGCTCACGATCATCCGGCTCTACGCCTTCGCCGTGCCGCTATGGTCGGCGGTCGAGGTGGCGACCGGCGCGATCCGGGCGCGGGCCGTGTTCGGGCCCGAGGTGAAGGTCCGCATCTTCTACGAGCAGGGCTTCCGCCTGCTGTTCGGCGTGCTGTTCTGGTGGCTGGGCTTCCTGTCCCTCGGACTATTCATCTCGCACCTGATCGGCCTGGCCGTCACCGCAGCCTTCGCGTTGCGGCTGGTGAACAAGTATTACGGCCTGAGGCATCTGGTGACGAAGACCGGGCTGGGCGGCGGCCTCGGCCGCGAAATGGTGTTCTATTCCTCGAGCATGCTGCTGCCGAACTTCGCCAAGAAGTGGCATTCCTGGCTGCCGGTGATCTTTCTCAACATGATGCTGCCGGGCGCGCGCGGCGCCGAGGCCGCCGGCGTCTACGCCGCCGCGCGCAAGCTGGTCAGCGTGCTCAACGTGTTCCGGGAAAGCTTCGAATATGTGCTCGCCCCGATGACCGCGGCGCGCAGCGACCTGCACCAGCGCGAACAGCTCCGCGAGATGCTCGCCTTCGCCACCCGCGTCTCCGTGGCCGCTTTCATCCCCGTCGCCACCCTGGTGGTGTGCTATCGCCACGAGTTGCTGCGCCAGAGCGGTTCGGAATTCGTCGCCGGCGCCGGCGCCATGCTGATCCTGGTGATCGGCCGCAGCCTCGAAGTGGTATCCGGACCGTCAACGTCGATCCTGGCGATGATCGGGCGCTACCGGATTCCGTTCTTCAATGCCGCCGCCGGAGTCACCACCACGGCGGTTCTCGCCTTCCTGCTCATCCCGATGCCCGAGCTGTTCGGCGGCGGGCTGCGCGGCAGCATGGCCGCCGCCGCCCTCGCCGCGGCCGGCGGCATCAACATGACCGCCCTGATGGGCTTCCTGCAGGTGCGCTACGTCTACGGGCTGCGGCCCTACGACCGCCGGCTGGCGCGGCCGGTGGCAACGGCGCTGGCCCTTTCGGCGGGCATGGTGGCGCTGTTCCATTTCACCGCCGGCATGTGGCGTACCGGCTACTTCATCCTCGGCATCGTCACCCTGCTGATCGTCCTCGGCGCCCTAATCCGATTCGGTTTCGCGCGCGAGGACGCCCAGCTCGTGGTGCCGAAGAAGCTGGCGCGGCACCTGCCCTTCCTGCTGCGGCGCTAGCTCGGCCGCGGCCCTTGCAGCCCTTGCCTTTCCATTTGGATAATCGCCGCAGGACGACTATTTTCCAGCCCATCGTGCTACAATGCGCGACCTCGAAGGGAAAAGGCAGGACGGTATCCGTGGTTGCAAAGATCGGTTTCTGGAAGCGGCGCCGGCATCATCTGGACAAGATGACGCTGAAGGAACTGGTGGTCGCGTACTTCCAGTACTACGCCATCCAGGCCTACCTGGTGGTCGCCGTCGCCGGCTACGCCTACGCGCTGACCAGCAGCGCAAGCCTGGGCCGGCTCGCCCTCACCGGCCTCGCCGCCGGCCTGCTCTATCCGCTCGCCTGGTACGGCATCCACCGGTTCATCCTGCACGGCAACTGGCTGGCCAAGTCGCCGGTCACCGCGCCGGTCTGGAAGCGCATCCACTACGACCACCACCAGGACCCGCACGACCTGCACATCCTGTTCGGCGCGCTCTACACCACGCTGCCGACCGTAGCGCTGGTCAGCATGCCTGTCGGCTTCGCGCTGGCCGGCTGGCCGGGCGCAGCGTTCGGGCTGGCGACTGGCTGCCTGATCACCTGCTTCTACGAATTCTGCCACTGCGTGGAGCACCTGTCCTACAAGCCCCGGAACCGCATCCTGGCGCGCATGAAGCAGCTCCACATGGCGCACCATTTCCACAATGAGCAGGGCAACTACGGCATCACCAATTTCGGCTGGGACCGCCTGTTCGGGACGCTCTACACCAACGACAGCCGACCGGTGAAGAGCGCCACCGTGTTCAATCTGGGTTACGACGACGCCATGGCCGAGCGGTACCCGTGGGTCGCCCGCCTGTCCGGCGGCGTCGCCAAGGGTACGCCGCGCGACCGCCGTCGCGAAGCGGCCTGAGCCGCATGATGTTCGGCGAGGGCGACGTGCACGTCGCCGAGGTCACCTCCAAGGCCGACCTGGAAACCTTCATCGACGTCCCCTGGGCGATCTACAAGGACGACCCCTACTGGGCGCCACCGCTGCGCTTCGAGCGCCGCGACATCCTCAACCGGCAGAAGAACCCGTTCTTCCAGCACGCCGAGGCCGCCTATTTCCTCGCCCGCGTCGACGGCAAGCCGGTGGGCCGGATCAGCGCCCAGGTGGACCGGCTGGCGCAGGAGCACCAGGGCCAGGGCACCGGCCATTTCGGCTTCCTCGAGGCGGTCGACGATCCGCTGGTGTTCGACGCCCTCTTCCACGCCGCCGAGGAGTGGCTCAAGGCGCGCGGGATGACCCGGGCGCTGGGGCCGTTCAGTCCCTCGATCAACGAGGAATCGGGCCTGCTGGTGGACGGCTTCAACGAGCCGCCGCGTATCCTGATGGGGCATGCCCGGCCCTACTACGGCCAGCACGTCGAGACCATGGGCTACGCCAAGATCCAGGATCTGTGGGCCTACGACCTCGACATCACCCGGGAGTTCCCAGCCAACGTCCAGCGCATCCTGGCCAAGGCGCGCAAGCAGGAGAAGCTCCGCCTGCGCCGCATGACCAAGAAGCACTTCGAGCAGGACCTGCGCATCATCATCGACATCTTCAACGACGCCTGGCGCGACAACTGGGGCTTCATCCCCATGACCGACGCCGAGATCGACAAGATGGGCAAGGACCTGAAGCCCTTCGTCAAGGAGGAGGGCTGCATGATCGCGGAGTGGGACGGCAAGCCCACCGCCTTTATGCTGACGGTCCCTGACATCAACCAGGCCGCCTCTGACCTGAACGGCAACATCCTGCCCTTTGGCTGGGCCAAGCTGGTGTGGCGGCTGATGATCAAGTCGCCGACCTGGTGCCGCGTGCCGCTGATGGGCGTGCGCCAGGAGTTCCAGGGCACGCTGGCCGGCGCTTCCATGGCGCTGCTGCTGATCGAGACCATCCGCGCCGCGACCGTCAAGGACGTCGGCTACCGCCGCGCCGAGCTGTCCTGGATCCTGGAAAGCAACGTGCCGATGCAGCGCATCCTGGAAATGATCCTGTGCCGGCACTACAAAACATATCGGGTGTATGAGAAGGCGCTCTAGGGGGGCGCCTCGCTGAGGAACTGGCCTGAGGGAGTAGCGAGATGAAGCGTAGCCACGTCAAGCAAGTCGTCGCCTTGATGGTTCTGTCCGTGCTCGTGACCGGCTGTACCCACCGTTACAGCAAGTTCGGGTACCAGCCGCCTCCGGCAAAGACGGCACCCGCCCAGCAGTAGGCGTTGCCGGCGGGCAGGACCTGCCGCCGTCGCACAGCCTAGAGCGAGGTTCCCACGACGCCGCCCTCCACCCGGAGCGCGGCGCCGGTGGTTCCCGATGCCTGCGGCGAGCAGAGATAGACGATCATGTTCGCCACCTCCTCGACCGTGGTGAAGCGGTGCAGCAGCGAGGTGGGCTTCTGCGACTTGATGAAGCCGGCGCCGACCTCCTCGGGGGTGGTGCCCTGCTTCCGGGCGACGGCGCCGAGGAAGCCGCCGACGGCGCGCGACGTGGTCGGCCCCGGCAGCACCGAATTGACGGTGACGCCGGTGCCCGCCGCCGCTTCGGCGAGGCCGCGGGCGAGCGCGATCTGCGCCATCTTGGTGGCGCCGTAATGCACCATGTCCCGGGGCACGCGCTGCGCCGACTCGGAGGAGATGAAGACGATGCGCCCCCAGTCGCGCTCCAGCATGCCGCCCAGATAGGCCCGCGACAGGCGCACGCCGGACATCACGTTGGTCTCCCAGTAGCGGTTCCACTCCGCGTCCCCCAGGTCGAGGAACGCGCCGGGCCCGAAGGTGGCGACGTTGTTGACCAGGATGTCCACGTCCGGCACGGCGCCGACGAGCGCGGCGCAGCCGTCGGCACCCGAGACGTCGGCGGCGACGCCGCTCACGCCGACGCCGGGATGGGCGGCCTTGAGCTCGGCCACGGCCTTGTCGACGGCCTCCCGAGTCCGTCCGTTGACGACGACGTCCGCGCCGGCGGCGGCGAGCCCGTCGATGGTCGCGCGGCCGATGCCGGCCGTCGAGCCGGTCACCAGCGCGGTCCTGCCGCTCAAATCGATCTGCATGCCAAGTCTCCCCTGATTACCCAAAGGCGCGTCAGAGCGCCGATACCACGTCCGTCATCGCAAAGTCGTCACCGATGTAGAGCAGCGGTGCGCCCAGCACCTTCGCCAACGCGCAGGAGAAACAGTCTCCGACGTTCAGCGCGCCGCCATGCCCCATGCCACGGCCGAACCGGATACGTGCTTCCAGGACGATCCTCGCCTGTGTTCGATCAACCGGCTCAACGCCTATCCTAAAGTCCGCCGTGCAGGTTTCCATATCCGTGACCTCGGCATGCCTGTTGTCGGTGCGGCGGCCCGCCATGATCGATCCGACTTCGACATAGAACCTAGTACGACCCGCCGAGCTTGGCGTGGTCCCAGGTGATGGTCTTCACCGGGGTGAAGCGCAGGATCACCCGCTTGCGGGCGGCGTAGCGGATCTGCTCCATCTCCTCGGGCGGAAACGCCGTCTTGGCAGGATCGCGCTGGCGGCGGATGTTCATCATGGTCTCGACCACGAAGTCGGTGTCGTCGATGATCTCGGCCGTCGCCTCGGCCATCATCGCCTGCAGTTGCTCGTAGACCTCGCCGGCCTCGATCAGCAGCGCCACCCTGGGATCGCGTTCGAGGTTCTTCACCTTCTGGCTGGCGCCGTAGGTGGAGACGAGGAAGCGGCCCTCTTCGTCGTAGTAGAAGAACATCGGCAGGGGGTGGGGAAAGCCGCCCGGTCCGTTGGAGACGATGATCAGGGTGTGCTCCCGGAGGACGAACGCCTTGAGCTCCTCCGGCGCCATGGCGATCTGGTCGCGGCGCGAGGCCATCGGGCTACTCCTTCCGCTTGAAGCTGGAGAGGCCCACATAGACCAGCATCTCGGTGATGAGGCCTTCCTCGTTGCAGGTCACCACGTTGGCGGTCTCGACGATCATCGGATAGCCCTCGGGAGAGACCTCGGCAATGGAGCAGGCCAGCGCCCGGTTGCCGGCGACGCGCGCGGCGCCGTCGGCCTTCATGGGAATGGAGCCGCCCGATCCCTCCAGGGCGGCGGCGTAGCGGGCGCGGATGGCGGCATGGCCGACGGCAGGCGCCGTGCCGACCGGTTCCTCCCAGCGGGCGTCGGGCGCGAACAACGCAACGATAGCGTCGACGTCGCCGGCGTTCATCAGCGCCCGATAGCGATCGAACAACTGACGCATGAACGCATCGCCCGGCTTCTGGCTCAGGCCCCCAAAAATCGCCTCGAGACGCGACATCCGCTTTTCTCCCCGCATTGGAACGACTGCCGGTATACGACAGATTGCCGGACCGGACCAACGGCCGAACCAGCTTTCGCCGGGGATTCGACATCGAGGACGGCGAAACCGGTTGATTTGCAGGCCGGTTACAGTCATTTGAAATTATGATGACGGTTCGCCGCCGAATTTTTTCACCAACGCCTTGATAAAACCGTAACCCCGACCAAATCGCTCTTCTTTCGCGCCTATCTCTTCATTCGGGCAGCATCGCCCCGGCACAGGACTGACAGACATCGATGACACCGACGACCGCGTTTCCTGAAGGGATGCGCCCCAACGCCTCCGGACCCCGCCGCCTGGAAGTGATCGACGGCCTGCGGGGTTACTTCCTCGTCTTCATGGTGCTCAACCACCTGTCGTTCCAGCACGGCTACAAGCTGGTGAAGCTGAATCACGGCGAGTTGGGCTTCGTCCAGGACGCGCCGGGCTTCGTCTTCCTGTCGGGCCTGCTGATCGGCATGGTCTACACCAGGCGGATGGCGAACGGAGGCTTCGGCGGGGCGGCCACGGTGATCTGGCGCCGGGCGTTCCAGCTGTTCTGCTATTCGACCGCCTGCATCGTCACCGTGTTGCTGCTGGCGCGGCTGTTCCCCGCTGCGGAGCGCGCCTGGAGCGACTGGCTCGGCCTGCTGGTCGGCGGCGACAACGGAACGGCCCTCGCCGCGGTCGCACTCCTCTATCAGCCGGGATACATGGACATCCTGCCCCAGTACATCGTTTACCTCGTCGCCGCGCCGCCGCTGCTGATGCTCTGCATCAGGGGCCGGTGGTACTGGGTCGCCGCGCTGTCCGCCGCGCTCTGGCTGGCCGTGCAGGTCGGCCTGCACTTCCCGCTGGCCGCGGGGATCGACAGCGTGCTCGGCGCCCTCCACAACGGGCTCGTCCTCCGCACCCACTTCAACATGCTGGCGTGGCAGGTGGTGTTCATGAGCGCCCTCATCCTGGGCACGCTGACCATCCAGGGCCGGATCGACTGGCGCGAGGTGTTCCACCCGGAACGGCGCGCCGCCTTCGTCATGGCATCGACCATCACCCTGTTCTTCGCCGTCGTGCGGCTGTCGTGGACCTGGGAATTGCTGCCTGAGTCCACGGTCGAGCATCTGATTCGCTACCTCGACCGGACCGAGTTCGGCGCCATCTACCTGCTGAACTTCGTTTCCCTGGCATATGTGGTCGGCTGGCTGATCGTCGCCGGTCCGAGGGCCGAGGGCGCCGCGGCGCGGTGGAGCGGGCGGGGCCTCAACGCGCTGTTCCGCCTGCCCTTCCTCCAGCTTCTGGGCCGCAACTCGCTGCAGGTCTACGCCTACCACGTGATCCTGGTCTACCTGCTGGCGCTGTTCGACCGCCAGCTCGGCCCGCTGCCCGAGTTGCTCAAGGACCTGTTCGCCGTCGCCGCCGTGGCGAGCCTCGCCCTGCCCGCGCTCTACATGGAACGGCGCAAGTCACGCAGCCGCACCGCCGTCCTGCCGCCCGTCGGGCCGCAGGCCGTCGCGGCGGCCGGCGCGCCGTGATCAGCCGGACGCCAGCAGCCTGACGGCGGAGTCGCGCTCGAACAGGTAGAGCAGCACCCGGAGCGCCGCGCCCCGCTGGCTCTTGAGCTCCGGATCGTCCGCCAGCACCGAAGCTGCGTCCTCCCGCGCCTGGGCGAGCAGTTCCCCGTGGGCTTCCACGTCGGCAAGCCGGAACTCGGGCAGGCCGCTCTGGCGGGTGCCCAGCAGTTCGCCCGCGCCGCGCAGCCGCAGGTCCTCCTCGGCGATGAGAAAGCCGTCGTCGGTGTCGCGGATCACCTTGAGCCGCTGTTGCGCCGTCTCGCCGAGCGGCATGCCGTAGAGCAGGATGCACGACGAGCGTGCCGAGCCGCGCCCGACCCTGCCGCGCAGCTGGTGAAGCTGGGCGAGACCGAAGCGCTCGGCATGCTCGATCACCATGATGGACGCGTTGGGGACGTCGACTCCCACCTCGATCACCGTGGTGGAGACCAGCACGGCCAGTTCGCCGGCGACGAACCGCTCCATCACCGCGTCCTTCTCGGCGGCCTTCATCCGGCCGTGCAGCAGGCCGACCCGCTCGCCGAACCGGCGCTGCAGGTCGGCGTGGCGCTGCTCGGCGGCCGCGGCGTCCACCGTCTCCGATTCCTCGACCAGCGGGCACACCCAGTAGGCCTGCGCGCCGCGCGCGACCGCCCGCCCCAGCCCCTCGACCACCTCCTCGATCCGGGAGTCGGGCATGGCGCGGGTGTCGATGGGCGTGCGCCCGGGCGGCTTCTCGTCGAGGCGGGAGACGTCCATGTCGCCATAGGTGGTGAGCGTCAGGGTGCGCGGAATGGGTGTTGCGGTCATCACCAGCACGTCGACGGGCCCGCCGCCCTTGGACGACAGGGTGAGCCGCTGATGCACGCCGAAGCGGTGCTGCTCGTCGATCACCGCCAGGGCGAGGTCGCGGTAGACCACGTCCTCCTGCAGCAGGGCGTGGGTTCCCACCAGGATGTCCACCTCGCCCGCCGCCAGTTCGGCCAGCAGCGCCGCCCTGGGCCTGCCCTTGTCGCGGCCGGTGAGCAGGCGCAGCCGCAAGCCGAGCCCCTCGGCAAACGGCCTGAGCGTCTCGAAATGCTGGCGGGCGAGGATTTCCGTCGGGGCGAGAAAGGCCGCCTGGGCGCCCTCCTCCACCGCCACCAGCATGGCGTGCAGCGCCACCACCGTCTTGCCGGCGCCTACATCGCCCTGAAGCAGCCGCAGCATACGGTCGGGCGAGGCCATGTCGACGGCGATCTCCTCCACCGCCCGCTGCTGCGCATTGGTCAGGCGGTAGGGCAACAGGTCGCGCAGCCGGGCCCGCAGCGCGCCGTCGCCCTTCAACGCCCGGCCCCTGGCCCGCCGCATGCGGGCGCGGACCAGGGCGAGCGCCAGCTGGTTGGCCAGCAGCTCGTCATAGGCGAGGCGACGCCGGGCCGGCGCGTCGGGCTCCAGGTCGCCGGCGCTCTCCGGGCTGTGGGCGGCGCGCAGGGAATCGGCCCAGGGCTGCCAGCCATGGCTGGAAAGCGTCGCCGGCTCCAGCCACTCGGGCAGCTCCGGAAGCCCCTGGAGCGCCGCGCGCAGCGCCTTCACCAGCACCTTGGGCGACAATCCCGCCGTCAGCGGATAGACCGGCTCGACGATCTGCACCGTCGCCTTTTCCTCCAGATGCACGATGTAGTCCGGATGGGTCATCTGCCGTCCGCCGTGGAATTCCTCGACCGTGCCGCTGACCACGCGCACGCTGCCCTCCGGCAGCATGCGGCGGACGTAGTCGTCGCGGGCATTGAAGAAGACCAGCGCCATGAAGCCCGTGTCGTCGCTGCACAGCACCCGGTAAGGGCTGCGCGGCCCGTGGGGCTTCTCGTGGCTGTCGACCCGCACGGTCAGGGTGGCGACGCGCCCCGCCGGCGCCTCGGCGATGTTCGGGTTGAACCGCCGGTCGACGACGCCCGTAGGAAGGTGCCAGCAGAGGTCGACAACCTTCTCCCCGGCCACGCGTTCCACCAGTTTGGCGACGCGGGGGCCGACGCCCGGCAGGGTCGTGACGGAGGCGAAAAGCCGAAACAGGATTTCCGGGCGCATGGCGGCCTTTGCGGATGCTGACAGACAGGGCCGGAAACATTATATCGGGGGCCGCGAAGGGAGCGAGGGTCATGACCGAAAGCCTCGACATTCTGCGCAAGAAGTTGCGCTTCCGCGCCTGGCACCGCGGCACCAAGGAAGCCGACCTGATGATGGGCGGCTTTGCCGACGCGCATCTGGACGACCTCGACGCCGAGGATCTGGCGCACTTCTCGGCCCTGCTCGACGAATCCGACCTGGAGGTCTACGGCTGGGTTGTCGGCCGCACGCCCGTACCCGACGCCCATGACACGAGGGTGATGAAGCTGCTGCAGGGTTTCGACTTCACCGTCGAGGGATTGAAGTGAACCCACGCATCCTGGAGATGGCAGGGCGCCTGACCCTCAGCGGCGTGCCCGAGGGCGCCGACGCCCTGATTCTGGCCGACATCGCCCGCGCCCGCGCGGCCGAGGGCGCGGCGGGCGGCATGCTGCACGTGGCCCGCGACGACGCCCGCCTCGCCGCGCTGCAGGACGCGCTGGAGTTCTTCGCGCCCGAGATCGAGATCGTCACCCTGCCGGCCTGGGACTGCCTGCCCTACGACCGCATCTCGCCCAATCCCGTGCTGTGCGCCCGGCGGATGGAGACGCTGAGCCTGCTGGCCGGACCGTCGGGCAGGCCGCGGCTGCTGCTGACCACCGTCAACGCAGCCAGCCAGCGCCTCCCCGCCCGCGAAATCTTGCGCAGGAACAGCTTCAGCGCCCGGATCGGCGATACCGTCGACACCGAAAACCTCGTTCGCTTCCTGGCCGAAAGCGGCTACGTGCGCTCGAGCACCGTGAGCGAGGCCGGCGAGTTCGCCGTCCGCGGCGGACTGGTGGACATCTACCCCGCCGGCGCCGACGAGCCGATCCGGCTCGACTTCTTCGGCGACCAGCTGGACGCAGTGCGCCGCTTCGATCCGCTGAGCCAGATGACCACCGGCAAGGACAAGCGCTTCCGCCTGGTACCGGTGAGCGAGGTGCCGCTGGACGAAGGGTCGATCGCCCGCTTCCGCCAGGGCTACCGCGCCCTGTTCGGCGCCGTGACCGGCGACGATCCGCTCTACGAGGCCGTGAGCGAGGGCCGCAAGTACCAGGGCATGGAGCACTGGCTGCCGCTGTTCTACGAGGGCCTGGAGTCGGTCTTCGACTACATGCCCGACGCCTTCGTCAGTCTCGACCACCTGGCGGACGAGGCGTTCGCCTCCCGCCGCGAGATGGTCGACGACTATTTCCGCGCACGCAGCGAGCAGGCGCAGCAGAAGGGCGACGTCCGCTACCATCCGCTGCCGCCCGACCGCCTCTACCTGACAGCCGAGGAATGGAGCGCGCGCCTCGATGCGCGCGATGCCCGCGCCTTCAACGCGTACCAGCTTCCGGACGCGCCCGACGTGGTGGACTGCGGCGCCCGCAAGGGCCGCGACTTCGCGCCCGAGCGCAACCTGCGCGAGGTGAACGTCTACGACTCCCTGCGCGAGCACCTGCAGGATCTGGTCGCCGGCGGCAGGCGCGTGCTGATCGCCAGCTATTCGGAAGGCTCGCGCGAGCGGCTCGGCCTGGTGATGGCCGACCACGGCATGACCGGGACCAAGCGGCTCGACGGCTGGAAGGACGTGGAGTCGCTGCCGAAGAACATCGCCGGCCTGACCGTCCTGCGCCTCGAGCACGGCTTCGAGACCGCCGGCCTGGCGCTGATCACCGAGCAGGACATCCTCGGCGACCGGCTGATCCGCAAGCCCAAGCGCTCGCGCCGGGCCGAGAATTTCATCGCCGAGGCGTCGTCGCTCAACGAGGGCGACTACGTGGTGCACCTGGAGCACGGCATCGGCCGCTACGAAGGCCTGATGACCATCGACGTCTCCGGCGCGCCCCACGACTGCGTGATGATCGTGTACGCCGGCGGTGACAAGCTGTTCGTGCCGGTCGAGAACATCGACGTCCTCTCCCGGTACGGCTCCGAGGACGCCATCGTCCAGCTCGACAAGCTGGGCGGCCAGGCCTGGCAGAGCCGCAAGGCGGCGCTGAAGAAGCGGCTGAAGGACATGGCCGACGAGCTGATGAAGCTGGCCGCCGCCCGTGAGCTGCGCCATGCGCCCAAGCTGCTGCCGCCGCAGGGCCTCTACGACGAGTTCTGCGCCCGCTTCCCCTACCAGGAGACCGACGACCAGCTCCGCGCCATCGACGACGTGGTGCACGACCTCGACGAGGGCAAGCCGATGGACCGGCTGATCTGCGGCGACGTCGGCTTCGGCAAGACCGAGGTGGCGCTGCGCACCGCCTTCATCGCCTCGCTGGAAGGCCGCCAGGTCGCGCTGATCGCCCCGACCACGCTGCTGGTCCGCCAGCACTACAAGTCGTTCACCGAGCGCTTCCAGGGGTTGCCCGTGCGCATCGGCCAGCTTTCCCGGCTGGTGAGCGCCAAGGAAGCCAAGCTGACCCGGGACGGCCTCGCCGACGGCACCGTCGACATCGTCATCGGCACCCACGCGCTGCTCGGCAAGGCCATCAAGTTCCGCGACCTGGGCCTGCTGATCATCGACGAGGAGCAGCATTTCGGCGTGCGCCACAAGGAGCGGCTGAAGCAGCTGCGCGAGGACGTGCACGTGCTCACCCTCACCGCGACGCCGATCCCGCGCACCCTGCAGCTCGCCATGAGCGGCATGCGCGGGCTGAGCATCATCGCCACGCCGCCGGTGGACCGGCTGGCGGTGCGCACCTTCGTCATGCCGTTCGACCCGCTCGCGGTGCGCGAGGCGCTGCTGCGGGAGCACTACCGCGGCGGCCAGTCCTATTACGTCTGCCCGCGCATCGCCGATCTGCCGGAGATCGAGAAGTTCCTGCGCGAGGAGGTGCCCGAGGTGAAGTTCGCCGTCGCCCATGGCCAGATGGGCGCCGAGCAGCTCGAGGACGTGATGAACGCGTTCTACGACAACCGCTTCGACGTGCTGCTCTCGACCACCATCATCGAGTCCGGCATCGACATCCCGACCGTCAACACCATGATCATCCACCGGGCCGACCAGTTCGGCCTCGCCCAGCTCTATCAGCTGCGCGGCCGCATCGGCCGCTCCAAGCTGCGGGCCTACGCGTACCTGACCGTGCCGCCCGGCAGAACCTTGACCAAGACCGCAGAAAAGCGCCTGAAGGTATTGCAATCACTGGACGAACTCGGCGCCGGGTTCACCCTGGCTAGCCACGATCTGGACATCCGCGGCGCCGGCAACCTGCTGGGCGAGGAACAGTCCGGCCACATCCGGGAAGTCGGCGTCGAGCTCTACCAGCACATGCTGGAGGAGGCGGTCGCACGCGCCCGGTCGGAGCAGACGGGCGACGCGGCGGCGCTGGAGGAGCAATGGTCGGCGGCGGTCAACCTGGGCACCGCGGTGCTCATCCCGGAGGACTACGTGCCCGATCTGGGCATCCGCCTCGGACTCTACCGTCGCATCGCCCAGCTGGCGACGCCGCAGGAGATCGACGGGCTCGCCGCCGAGATGATCGACCGCTTCGGCTCCCTGCCCGCCGAGGTGGAGAGCCTGCTCAAGATCGTCTCCATCAAGCAGCTCTGCCACCAGGCCGGCGTCGCCAAGCTGGACGCGGGGCCGCGCGGCGCGACGGTGAGCTTCCATAACGCCTCGTTCAGCAATCCCGGCGGTCTGGTCGAGTTCCTCTCCAAGCAGTCCGGCACCGCCAAGCTGCGGCCCGACCACACGCTGGTGCTGATGCGCGACTGGTCCGACGACAAGAAACGGGTGCGCGGCGCCCACGACCTGGTGAAGGCGCTGGCAGGCATCGCCGCGAAGGCGGCTTAGGGGCTCCTCCCTCCAGGGTCATGCCCGAACGAGTCGGGCATGACATAGAATTATTATCCATATTAATCAGATCACTATTAATCATGAATAACCCTTTGCATGAACACCAGGGTCAGCCAACGGCCGAACTTGGTGCCCACTTCCGGCAGCCGCCCGACCTCCTCGAAGCCGAGCGACCGGTGCAGCGCGAGGCTGGCGGCGTTGTCCGCCTCGACGCCGCCGATCAGGGCGTGAAGACCGTCCTGCCGCGCCCGCTCCACCAGCGCGCCCAGCAGCAGGCGTCCGGCGCCGCGGCCCCGCAGGCCTTCGGCCACGTAGACCGAGTGCTCCATGGTGTGCCGGTAGCCGCTCCAGGGGCGGAACGGGCCGTAGCTGGCGTAGCCCGCGACCTGCCCGGCCGAGCGCGCCACCAGGACCGGTACGCGCAGCTCGCGCTTCAGTTCGAACCAGGCCCGCATCTCCAGGTCGGTCCGCGGGTCGTCGTACCAGACGGCGGTGGTGTGCAGGATGGCATGGTTGAGAATGGCCGTGATGGCCGGCAGGTCGTCCGGCAAGGCGTTCTCGACGGTCATGTCCATGGCATGTCCCCCTGCCCGGAAGGGTATGCCCGGCGCCGTGCGCGCGCCAGCAGGCGCCGCGCCGCCTTCTCGACCTCGAGCACCAGGAACAGGGCCGCCCCGGCGCCGATCACCGCGGCGCATTCCACGACGTCCAGCGGCGCCGTGCGGAACAGCCGGTTCATGAACGGCGCATAGGTAAAGAGTAACTGGAACGCGATCGACGCGCCGATGCCGGCGAGCAGAACCGGTGTACCTCTGACCCCCGAGAGGGTCAGCGACGGCTGGTCCAGATAGCGGATGCTGAACAGGTAGAAGATCTCGAAGACCACGAACAGGTTGACGACCATGGTCCGCGCCGCGTCCAGCGACCCCGTGCGGTCCATGCCCCATTCGAAGATGCCGAAGGCGCCGGCGGCGAACAGCAGCGAGACGAAGACGATTCGCCATACCAGGAAGCCGGACAGGATAGCCTCGTCGCGGCGGCGGGGCCGGCGCCTCATGACGTCGGGTTCGGTGGGCTCGAACGCCAGGGTCAGACCCAGCGCGACGGCGGTGATGGTGTTGACCCAGAGAATGTGCAGCGGCGACAGTGGCAAGGTCGCGCCCACGACGATCGCCGCCACCAGGCAGGCGCCCTCGCCGCCATCCGTCGGCAATGTCCAGGCGATGACCTTCTTGAGGTTGTCATAGACGGTGCGCCCTTCGCGCACTGCCGCGACGATCGAGGCAAAGTTATCGTCAGCCAGCACCATCTCGGCGGCGTCCTTGGCGACCTCGGAGCCCTTGATGCCCATGGCGACGCCCACGTCGGCCCGCTTCAGCGCCGGCCCGTCGTTGACGCCGTCGCCGGTCATCGCAACGGTCTCGCCCTGTTCCTGCAGCGCCGTGACGATCCGCAGCTTGTGCTCCGGCGTCGTCCGGGCGAACACGGCGGTCTCGGCGACCAGCCGGTCGAAGGCCGATGCCTCGACCCGGTCCAGGTCGTGGCCTGTAGCGACACGGCCGGCGCCGGGCATGCCCAGCTGCGCCGCGATGGCCGCCGCCGTCTCCACATGGTCGCCGGTGATCATCTTCACGCCGATGCCCGCCTCCCGACACTGGGCCACCGCCCTGATCGCCTCCTCGCGGGGCGGATCCATGATCCCGGTCAGGCCGAGCATCATCAGATCGCCGTCCACGTCCTCGAAGGTGAGGGTAGTGGCGTGCGGCGCACCGCGCCTGGCGGCGAAGGCGATGACCCGCTCGCCCCGGGACGCGAGGTCCGACAGCAGGCCCTCCCACAGCTCCCGGTTCAGCGGCTCTTCCCCGTCGCCGCGCATCTGCCGGGCGCACATGGACAGCACGCGCTCCGGCGCGCCCTTGACGTAGATGACGCTGCCGCCGTCGTGGGTGGGATGCAGCGTCGCCATGAAGCGGTGCATCGCGTCGAACGGAATCTCGTCGGTGCGCGGAATCTCCCGCCTCACCGCCTGCTCCTCCAGCCCGGCCTTGGCCGCAAAGGCGACGAGGGCGCCTTCCATGGGATCGCCCTCGACGGCATAGGCCACTCCGTCGCGGCGCAGGGCCGCGTCGTTGCACAGCAGCGCCGCCCGGGCGACGCTGGCCACGTCGGACAGCGTGCCGGCATCGACGGTCCCTCCATCCAGGGTGATCGCGCCGTGGGGCGCGTAGCCCTCGCCGGAGACCT
>WGNW01000038.1 GCA_016124315.1 Alphaproteobacteria bacterium | reverse complement strand
TCGCGGGCGCGCAAGACGAAGCGAAGGCGCCGCTCATGCGCGATGTCGTAGCTGCGATACCCGGCCACCGTGCGCGGCGGCTCGGGTAGAAGTCCGACCTTCTCGTAATATCGCACCGTTTCGAGATTGCTGCCGGTCCGCCGAGCGAGTTCCGCCCGCTGCATGCCCTTCACCACCGTGTGATCGCGCATCGCAAACTCCCTCTTGACCCTGTAGTGACTACAGACCCTACCTTAGGGAGCAATGAGGATTTCGGCAAGGAAGAGAGGCGAGCAATGGCTGCGTCAGGATCCGGAATGATAGAGACGACGCCCCCCGCAGGCCGAGCCGGCTCGGGGCGTGTTGGGGGCCGGCGTCAGCACCTGGCCGCCGCCGGCGGCATTCTCGCCGCGCTCGGCGCGGCTTCGTGCTGTGTCGTGCCTTTCGCTTTGTTCACGCTTGGCGTCAGCGGAGCTTGGATCGGCGACCTGACGGCTCTTGAACCCTATCAACCGGTATTTGCCGCGATTGCCGTCGCATGTCTCGGCTACGGCTTCTACCTGGTCTATCGCAGGCCGAAGGTCGCCTGCGCCGAAGCCTCCTATTGCGCCAGCCCGTCTTCAGGCCGGCTCGCCAAAATCGGTCTGTGGACGGCGCTCGTTCTCGTGTTGATCGCCGTCGGCTTCCCGCACATCGCCGCCCTGTTCCTATGAGCCACGGGAGAAACTCTATGCGCATGCCTCAAGCCACCGCCGCAATCGCCGTCATCGCAGCTCTGACGTCTTGGCCGGCCCATGCAGCGGTCAAGACCGTCGTTCTCGACGTGAAAAACGCGGACTGCGTGCTGTGTCCGCCAATCGTGAAGCAGTCGCTGCTGCGCGTGAAGGGCGTCAAGAACGTCGAAACTCGACAAGCGGACCAGATGGCCGATTTTATGGCAACGGTCACGTTTGACGACACCATTACCAATGAACCGGCACTGATCGCGGCGACGACGAATGCCGGCTATCCATCCCATGTCGCGAGCGCAAAGTGAAAGGTCCCTCTTGAGTGATCGCACATTCATCGCCACTGGCGTGGCCGGTGCAGTCCTGGCTGCAATCTGCTGCACGGCGCCGTTGCTTGCTGCGGCCCTACCCTTGGCCGGCTTTGCGGCATGGATGGCGGGAGCGGGTCTGGTGGTAGTTCCGCTCGTGATCGCTGGCCTCGGTCTTCTCGCCTTCACCATCGTCGAGCAAAGGCAGCGGGCTGCGAGACGAAGACTCACAAGGAAGGCGTGAAGCCATGACTGATTGCTGTGCTTCCTCCTCACCTCGGAACATCATTACGACTTCCTCGTCCGAAGCACTGCCTAGTTACACAGTTCGCCCAGGCGTGACGGTCCCGGACTGGTCGGTGGTGACGTCGCTGACTGTCCGGGACGCTCTTCTCGCCATCAACCGTGTGTTTGCTTCCTGGAGCGGCTACGATCCCGACACCGACCGCGTCCGCATCGCATTACTCCAACTCTACCTTGAAGTCGGGCGGGCCCCGGGCGCAAGCGCGCTCGCGAAGCGCACGGGGTTAAGCGAGACAGCCCTTCGGCCCCTGCTCGAAGAACTCCGCCGTCGCGATCTGGTCGTACTCGACCGCGAGCGGATCGTCGGCGCCTATCCCTTCGCCGACCGGGACACCGGGCACCGGGTGACGCTGGACGGGCGCGTTCTCAACGCCATGTGTGCGGTCGACGCACTCGGCATCGGCGCCATGACCGGCCGCGACATCTCGATCGCCTCGCGTTGCCTGCATTGCGACTTGCCGATCCGGATCACTACACAGAACCAGGGGCAGACTCTGGCCAAGGTCGAGCCGTCGACCGCCGTCGTGTGGCAAGACGTTCACTATGAAGGCGGCTGTGCCGCGAACTCGCTGTGCGCGACGACTGTCTTCTTCTGCTCGGACGACCATCTCTCCGCTTGGCGCTGCAGCCGTTCCGTCGACGAGGCGGGATTTCGGCTGTCGATGGAGGAGGGGCTGGAGGCCGGCCGTGCGGTTTTCGGCCCGAGCCTTGCTGGCCTCGAAAAGACCGCTGGCGCGACATCGGAAGGTGTGAGAGTGGCGGACCGCCGCTTTCGCACCAACGGTCACAATCGTGACGCCTACGATCTTGTCGTCATCGGCGCTGGCTCAGCCGGCTTCTCCGCTGCGATCACGGCCGCCGATCAAGGCGCACAGGTGGCGCTCGTCGGCAGCGGCACCGTCGGCGGCACTTGCGTCAATATCGGCTGCGTACCATCGAAGACCCTGATCCGCGCTGCCGAGACCCTTCATAACGCCCACATAGCGGCACGCTTCGCCGGCATCACGGCCGAGGCCCAGCTGACCAACTGGCAGGAAACGGTTCGTCAAAAGGATGCACTCGTCTCCGAGCTCCGCCAGTCGAAGTACATGGACCTCCTTCCAGCCTATAACGGCATCGCCTATCGCGAAGGGGCAGCCTGTCTCATCGACGGTGGAGTCGAGGTGAATGGCGCGCGCATCGCCGCAGGCAAGACCATCATCGCGACTGGTGCCCGGCCAGCGGTGCCTGCCATCCCCGGCGTCGAATCCGTCCCGTATCTCACCAGCACGAGCGCACTCGATCTGGAGAAGCTGCCGCATTCGCTGCTCGTCATCGGCGGCGGCTATATCGGAGCGGAGCTTGCCCAGATGTTCGCCCGCGTTGGTGTGAAGGTGACGCTGGTCTGCCGCTCTCGTCTGCTGCCCGAGGCCGAGCCGGAAATCGGCGCTGCCCTGATCAAGTATTTCGCCGGGGAAGGGATCACCGTGGTCTCCGGAATCGCGTATCGCGCGATCCACAAGACAGAGACAGGCGTTGCTTTGACCGTTACACGCGATGGCAAGGATATGGCGATGGACGCTGATGAGGTGCTTGTCGCCACCGGGCGCACCCCGAACATCGAAGGCCTGGGGCTTGCCGAGCACCGCATCGCCGTCTCATCGAAAGGCGGCATCGTGGTCGATGACCGCATGCGCACAACCAAGGCCGGCGTCTACGCCGCCGGCGACGTCACCGGCCGCGACCAGTTCGTCTACATGGCCGCCCATGGCGCCAAGCTCGCCGCCAAGAATGCCCTCAATGGCGACAGCCTGCGCTACGACAACAGCGCCATGCCCGCGGTCGTCTTCACCGATCCGCAAGTGGCGAGCGTCGGGTTGACCGAGGCTGCTGCACGTGCGGCCGGATGCACGGTGCGCGTTTCGACGATCGGACTTAACCAGGTGCCGCGCGCTCTCGCCGCGCGCGACACCCGCGGGCTCATCAAGCTCATAGCCGACGCCAACAACGGCCGGCTGCTTGGCGCTCACATCCTCGCGCCGGAAGGTGCCGACAGCATCCAAACTACGGCACTGGCGATCCGGCAAGGCCTGACTGTCGACGATCTTGCCGATGCGATCTTTCCGTATCTAACCACGGTCGAGGGCCTGAAACTGGCGGCACTCGGCTTTGCCAAAGACGTCGCAAAGTTATCCTGTTGTGCTGGCTGAGATAACGTTCGAGCAGGATAAAATCCGCGTGCCTTCAGGTGGGGAACAGCAGCCCCGCGCGCAATAACTCGACAGATATCGACCAATATTCCGAATGGAAGGCCGCCGGCCTGCCTGTCGAATGATACAATTGCTCGGATACAGAACGTTGTGTTCCGAGTAATCGTATCAACGTCTGAGCAGGCGAGAGCGCTTCGATGATCCGGCACTCTGCGACTGTGCCGCGGCTGCAGTTTCCGATGAGCTCTCGCACCTCTGGGCGCGTCGAAGAGTGATAGACATCCTGGGAGCAATGAACGTCGGCGTCTCGCTACAGCGTGGTCGGCCAATCGCGTCCGGACTCTAAGGGTGTCCGATTTCTAACCTGCGCCGGCCTGCACGCCGCCGCCCGATCAGAATAGCTTTTCTCCCGCCGCCGCTCGCTGCATCTATTTGCCGTGCGTCATCGTGACTGTTCGGTGCCCATGATCGTCGAGCGGGATTCAACGAACTTCGCATCGCTATCGATGAGCACGCCCTCGCCTTCTGTTGGAGGTTCGTGTGTCCGAAAGTAAGTACCTAACGACTGAAGAAGTTTGCGATCGCTATCGCGGTGAAGTCTCTGTCGGAACGCTCAGGAATTGGCGTGCGCAGCGCGTGGGACCGCCATTCATAAAAATCGGCAAGTCGGTTTTGTATCCCGTGCAAGGTCTGGACGAATGGGATAAAAAGAATCTCGTGATGTGCCGTGCCTCGCGCAAACTCGGCGTGGTCGATGATGAGGGAGCGTGAGGATCACGTTGGATCACGCGCTACCGCTCCCGGGCCCATACCCCATCGATTTCTCCAAATGACGAAATTATTCGATATTTCAATAGGTTGTATCGCAGGCGACGGCAGTTGCACAATCACCCGTCCGGCGACCCGCACCCGAGCCGCGCCGACATCGAGATGACCAAGCAGGTGGTCGCCGCCGCCGGCGCGCTCGGCATCGTCGTCCACGACCACCTGGTGATCGGCCGCGGCACCCACGCCAGCTTCAAGTCCATGGGACTGCTGTAACCTTCTCTTCTTCGCCTTCCCGGCGAAGGCTGGGGATCCAGCGCTACAGAACGAGAAGCTGCCGGACTGGATCCCGCCCTTCGGCGGGATGACGGCTGCGGTGACGATGGCCGTGCTTCGCGACGGGCCTTCAGCCCTCCTCGGTACCAACGGCTACGGAGAGAACCGTTCGCCCTGAGAAGGCGCGCAGCGCCGGCGCGAAGGGCGGGGACCAGGGAGCTCCCGCTCTCAATCCGTCCCGGCGTCCGCCCGGCGGAAGATCGCGTCGGCCTGGCTGCGGCCGAAGGCGATGCCGCGCACCGGCTCGGCCGGAGGGCGGCGGTCCATGTAGGCGCGCGGCGAGTAGTCGTTCGGCAGGTGCCACGCCTCGAAGCCGCAGCGGGCGAAGCGGTCGACGATGGCCTCGAGGCCGGCCGCGCCCTCGCCCAGCTCGGCCAGCGTCAGCTCCACCACGAACACCGTGTCGGGGCCGAAGCGGTCCATGACCGACGCGAGCCCGGCCAGCACGTCCGCCTCGGCGCCCTCCACGTCGATCTTGACGATCCGGGCGGCCAGCAGCGCGTCGAGGGGCACGATCTCCGACAGCGGACGGGCGGGAACCTCCGCCTCCAGCGCGTAGCCGGCCTCGGCCGCGCGGTGGTCCCGCGTGGTCGAGGCGCCCAGATTGCCGCCGGCGCCGCCGCTGAACAGGTGCAGCTTGCCCGCACGGTCGCTGGCGGCGACCCGGTGGACGGTGACGTTCGCGAAGCCGTTGAGCGCCACGTTGCGCTCCAGCAGGTCGGCGATGGCCGGCGACGCCTCGACCGCGTGGACGGCGCCCGAGGGGCCGACCAGCCGGGCGGCGAGCAGGCTGAAATAGCCGATGTTGGCGCCGACATCGACGACGGTGTCGCCCGGCCGCAGCGTCCGGCGGAAGAAGGCCGTGAGGTTCGGCTCCCAGACGCCGAAATAGTAGAGATAGGACTGGATCAGGTCCGGCAGCACCAGCGCGAGGCGAACGCCGTCGACGGTGCGCGCCGTCGCCTGCGCCGGCCGCCAGGCCAGGTAGGGCTCGACCAGTCGCTGCCAGAGCAGGCGCTTGCCGAGGGCAATGGGCAGGTAGCGGAGATAGGCGCGCGCCGGGACATCGGCGAGATGGGCGATCAGGCGTGCCGCGTCCATCTCCGTTTCGCCGGCCCGCGCCTCCCCTCGATCGCTCCGCTACGCCGCGCCGGCGATGCGCGCCAGCCGCCGCTCGATGATCTCCTCGGCCTCGTGGACGATGCGGTCCACCAGTTCCTTGACCGTCGGGATGTCCTTGATGATGCCCATGACGGTGCCGGCGCTCCAGACGCCCGCCTCCATGTCCCCGGTCTCCAGCAACGAGCGGCCCTTCACGCCCACCACCAGGTCCCTGATGTCGTCGAAGGTCGCGTCGGGTTTGGTGGTCTCGATCTCGTGCACCTTCTTGGCGATGTCGTTCTTGTAGATGCGCGCCGTGTTGCGGAACTTGCGGTAGACGAGCTGGGTGTCGCGCTCGGTGCTCTCCACCAGCTTGCGCTTCACGTTCTCGTGCACCGGCGCTTCCTTGGTCGCCATGAAGCGGGTGCCCATGTTGATGCCCTCGGCGCCCAGCGCCAGCGCCGCCACCAGGCCGCGCCCGTCGCCGAAGCCGCCGGAGGCGATCATCGGGATGGTCAGCTGGTCGGCGGCCGCCGGCAGCAGCACCAGGTTGGGGATGTCGTCCTCGCCGGGATGGCCGGCGCACTCGAAGCCGTCCATGGACACGGCGTCGCAGCCGACCTGCTGCGCCTTCACGCCGTGGCGCACCGAGGTGCACTTGTGGATGACGCGGACGCCCGCCTCCTTGAACCAGGGCATGTAGGGCTCCGGGTTGCGGCCGGCGGTCTCGACGATCTTGACGCCGCCCTCGATGATGGCGCGGGCGTACTCGTCATAGGGCGTCGGCCTGACCGTCGGCAGGATGGTCAGGTTCACGCCGAACGGCTTGTCGGTCATCTCCTTGCACCGGGCGATCTCCTTCGCCAGGTCCTCGGGCGTCGGCTGGGTCAGCGCGGTGATGAAGCCCAGCGCGCCGGCATTGGCCACCGCCGACACCAGCTCGGCGCGGCCCACCCACTGCATGCCGCCCTGCACGATCGGGTACTGGATTCCGAATTCTTCCGTCAGTCGCGTCTTCAGCATCCCTGTCCTCTCTGCTTGGATTGTTCGGTAACTGGATTCGTCTCGAGGACCGCCCCTGCCCCGGCGGCTCCGCGCCCCCTCGGCCGGCATGGTCGGCGCCTCCGCCATGAATTTCTTCCATGTTCGGCGGCAATGGACGGTAGTCTGATCCGCGGGAGGATGTCCCGAGAAAAAACACGGATGCCCACATGGGAACGAGCCACATGGAGACGACAATGAGCCATCCCCAACTCGACCTCACCCTGGACCAGCTGCTCAGCACCACCCGAGCCGTCCGCAAGCGCCTCGACCTCGACCGGGAGGTGCCTCTCGACGTGCTGAAGGAGTGCCTCGAACTTGCCGTCCAGGCGCCCACCGGATCGAACAGCCAGGGCTGGCAGTTCGTGCTGGTGACCGACAAGGAGAAGAAGGCGAGGATCGGCGAGTATTACCGCCAGGCCTACGAGGTCTACCGGACGATGCCGGCGGCGATCCACAACCTGCACAAGGATTCGCCGGACACGAAGCTCGTGGACAGTCAGAGCCGCTCGGCCTCGTCCGCCGACTTTCTCGGCGAGAACATGGGCCGGGTCCCGGCCATGCTGATCCCCTGCATCACCGGCCGCACCGACGGCCCGCTGCCGCCCGGCCTGAGTCCGGTCGTCGCCCAGGCGCCGACCTTCGGCTCGATCATTCCGGCGGTGTGGAGCTTCATGCTGGCCGCGCGGGCCCGCGGCATCGGCACGGCGTGGTCGACGCTGCACCTGATGCACGAGAAGGAGGTCGCGGTCCTGCTCGGCATTCCCTACGAGCAGGTCATGCAGGTCGCACTGATCCCCATCGGCTACACCAAGGGAACCGACTTCAAGCCGGCCTATCGGCCGCCGCTGGAGACCGTGCTTCACGTTAACGCCTGGTAGTCTGCCGCGGCGGCGGCGAGGAGAGCCCCGCCGAGCGGGCCTCCTCGCCGAGCCGCCATAAGGCGATGCCCCGGCCATGCGCGCGCCGGGCGGTTCAGGCCGAGCCGCTGGGAACATCCTTGAACGGCACGTCCTTGTCGACGCGGATGTCGCCGGGCAATCCCAGCACCCGCTCAGCGATGATGTTGCGCAGGATCTCGTCGGTGCCACCCTCGATGCGGTGGGCGACGGCGCGGAAGAAGATCTCGTGGAACTGTCCGCCGTTGACCGCCAGGTCGCGCTGGCTGATCACGCCGTAGCAGTCCTGGATGTCGAGCATGGTCGAGGCCATGGCCTGCCGGTTGGCGCCCAGCACCAGCTTGCTGATGGAAGCTTCCGGTCCCGGCGCCTGGCCGCGCGACAGCGCCGAGATCATCCGGTACTGGGTGTTGCGCAGCCCGGCCGAGCGGATGTACCAGTCGGCCAGCTTCTCGCGCACCGCCGAGTCCTCGATGGCCGGGCCGTCGGCGCCCTCGACCACCTTGGCCATGTCGAACATCTCGTCGAAATTGGTCGGGAAGCCGCCGCCGACGGCAAGGCGCTCGTTCATCAGCGTGGTCAGCGACACCCGCCAGCCGTCGTTCACCGCGCCGAGGCGCTGGCTGTCGGGGATGCGCACGTCGGTGAAATAGACCTCGTTGAAGTGGGACTGGCCGGAGACCTGCTTGATCGGCTTGATCTCGACGCCGGGCGAGCGCATGTCGAGGAAAAACATGGTCAGGCCCTTGTGCTTCGGCAGGCTCGGATCGGTCCGGGTGATGACGATGCCGTAGTCGGAATAGTGGGCGCCCGAGGTCCAGATCTTCTGGCCGTTGATCACCCACTCGTCGCCGTCCTTCTCGGCCCGGGTGCGCAGGCCCGCCAGGTCGGAGCCGCTGCCCGGCTCGGAGAACAGCTGGCACCAGATCTCCTCGCCGCTGGCGATCTTCGGGACGTGCCGCTGCTTCGCGGCTTCCGTGCCGTGGGCCATGATGGTGGGCGCGCACATGCCCTGGCCGATGATGAAGACGCCGGCGAGTTGGCCGAGTTCGCCCTCCTCCTGCGACCACACGACGCGCTCGATCGGCGTGGCGCCGCGGCCGCCATATTCCTTCGGCCAGTGGATGCAGGCCCAGCCCGCGTCGTACTTCTTCTTCTGCCATTCCTTGGAGACGGCGATGCCCTCGTCGTAGCGGCCCAGCCGGCCCTTCCAGTCGGTCGGCCGGTTGGCCGCGATCCAGGCGCGCGCCTCGGCGCGGAACGCCGCTTCCTCGGGAGTGTCCTTGAAATCCATGGTTCTCGCTCCTTGATGCGGCGCCGGTATCTACCCCTTCCCCGGAAGGTCATCCCCGACTTGTTCGGGGATCCGTCCATCCGCGGGAAGACCGGGAGAAAATTGGCATCGACGCCGCAACCTCTCCTCGAACTGTCTTACCGGACCCGGCACGGATCCCCGAACAAGTCGGGGATGACCGATAACGGGGTCCGGCCTTCGACCTCCCCCGCCTATGCCGCGTTGCGCTCTTCCAGCCGGGTGATCAGCCGGTCCTTCCAGCGCGGCAGGCTGCCCAGCACCAGGCTCAGCACCTTGGAGCGGCGGTAGTGCAGGTGGCAGTCGAATTCCCAGGTGAAGCCCATGCCGCCATGCACCTGTATGTTCTCCTTGGAGCACTCGTGATAGGCCTCAGTGGCGCTGACCCGCGCCGTGGCCGCCGCCACCGGCAGGTCCGGCGCGTCGGTCGACAGCGCCCAGGCGCCGTAATAGGAATTCGAGCGCGCCAGCTCGGTCACCACGTACATGTCGGCGAGCTTGTGCTTGATGGCCTGGAACGAGGCGATCGGGCGGCCGAAGGCGTAGCGGCCCATGGCGTAGTCCCGCGCCATCTCCAGCGCCGCCTGGGAGCCGCCGACCTGCTCGAAGGCGTAGAGCACGGCGGCCCGGTCGAACACCTTGTCGAGGATCGCCCAGCCCTGGCCGGTGGCGCCCAGCGGCTCGGCCGCGGCGTCGTCGAAGGTCACCCTGGCGTGGCTGCGGGTGGGATCGACCGTCTCCACCGCCTCGGCAGTGACGCCGGCCGCCTTCATGTCGACGATGAACAGCGAGATCGAGCCCTCGTCGCTGCCCGAGCCGGTCCGCGCGGCGACCACCGCCACGTCGGCCACGTCGCCGTCGGTCACCGGCAGCTTGGTGCCGGTGATCTTGCCGCCCGACGCGCCGGTCTCGATCGACTTCGGGGTCACCGCACCCGGCCCTTCGGACAGCGCCAGCGTGCCGATGATCTCGCCGGCGGCGACCTGCGGCAGGTATTTCTGCTTCTGCGCCTCGCTGCCGGCGATCAGCAGCGCCTCGGCGAACAGGTAGACCGTCGACGAGAACGGGATCGGCGCTACGGCGCGGCCCAGCTCCTCGGCGATCACGCACAGCTCCAGGTAGCCCAGGCCCAGCCCGCCATATTCCTCGGGGATGGAGGCGCCCAGCCAGCCCATCTCGGCCACGCCCTTCCACAGCTCCGGATGGTAGGGCTCCTTGCCGTCCAGGATGCGGCGCACGTCCTTGCTGGTGCACTTGCTCTGCAGATAGCCGCGCGCCTGCTCCTTGAGCAGCTTCTGGTCGTCGGAAAACTCGAAGTTCATCTCGCTATTCCCCTGCTTTCTTCTGTCCCTGTGTACGGTAGTCGCCGAACACCTCGTCGCGCTTGGTCAGCGCCTGGGTTACCCCCTTGCGAAGCTCGGCCCGGTAGGTCTGCGACGTCTCGGTAAAGAAGGCGAGCGCCTGCACCTCGGTGCCGGCGCGGATCGCCGCGCGCATCCCCATGATCTCCATGGCGTGATGGATGCTGCGCTTGTTCATCTGCTGGATGTCGGTGGGCACCTTGGCGACCCGCTCGGCATGCTCGAGCACCCTGGCATCGAGCTGGTCGGCCGGGTAGGCCCGGTTGGCGAAGCCCTTGTCGACGGCGTCGAGGCCGCTCATGGCGTCGCCGGTCAGCATCAGTTCCATGGCGTGGCGCATGCCCAGCATCCACGGATGGAACTGCATGTCGGGCGGGCTCATGGTGCGCACCGGCGGATAGCCGATCTGCGCGTCCTCGGCCACGTAGACCAGGTCGCAGGCGGTCGCCAGCTCGGTGCCGCCGGCCAGGCAGTAGCCGTGCACCTGGGCGATCACCGGCTTGGCCAGGTCCCAGATGGTGAACCAGCCCTGCACCACGTGGCGCGGCCAGTTGCCGATGCCGCCGGGCGTGTAGTAGGGCTGCTCCTGGGCATTGGCGCCGGCCAGGTCGTAGCCGGCGCAGAAGCACTTGCCGGCGCCGCGCAGGATGGTGACGCGGATGGACTCGTCCTTGTCGGCCTCCTCCAGCGCGCGGAAGACCTCGCCGCGCAGGCCGTTGTTCATGGCGTTGCGCTTTTCCGGACGGTTCAGCGTGATGCGGCGGACGAACGGCGCGGGATCGTCCAGCAGGATGAATTCGTAATCGGACACGGTTCGTGCTCCCCAGAAGGCGGGGCGTTCCCCAAAAGACGGTGGGAGCACTTTATAGAGTTTGGAAAGGGCCGCAAGCCCGCCCCGGCGCAAAAACTACCGCCGGGTAACATCCGGCGGTACGGCACCCGGCGGGAATTTATTCAACGGTCGTAGAAGAACCTGCTCACGGCCGTCCCGCCAGGGCGTAGAAGCCGGCGGCGAAGAACGGCACCATCCGTTCCAGGATGGCGTCGAAGTCGGACGCGTCCACCAGGCCGTGGGACTGGCGGTTGATGGCGCCGGTCTCGGCCAGCAGGTAGACGATGGCGCCCTGCAGGAAATAGACGGCGTAGTGCACGTTGTGCGGCGCGCAGGCGGGCAGCGCCCGCTTAAAGGCGTCGGTGAACGCCTCCACCACCGGGTCGTAACGCTCGTTCATCGGCGCCAGGAAACCGTGGCTCTGCTTGGTGTTGGCGGTGTGCGACAGCAACTGGATGTAGTGCTTCCAGCCGGGGCCGCCGCGCATGGTGCGGTCGAAGATCGGCTCGCAGAAGGCGCGCACCAGCGCCTCGATGCTGGGCGGCCCGTCGCCCGCCGCAGCGATGGCGTTCTGCAGGTATTCCATCTGCCGGTGGCTGTGTTCCTCGGCCCGGCGGGCGATGACGTGGCGGAACAGCTCCTCCTTGGGGCCGAAATGATAGTTGGCCAGCGCCAGGTCGACGCCCGCGTGCTGGGTGATCTGGCGAATCGACACCCCGTAATAGCCGCGCTCGGCGAACAGTTCCTCGGCGGCGTCGAGGATCTTCTCCTTGGTCGACAGCTTCGGCTCGTCGGCGGGGCGGCCTTCGTCGATTTCGGCCATCTCCATGAAGACTCACTCCTTTTCGGCACGGTCGGCGCCTGCGGTTCACATCGCGGCGGCGCGGCCCATATTGACTCTATTGACAACATCCGTCCGCGAGGGCACGGTGTTGAACGATCGTTGAAATTCTGCACGATCGCACGGGTGATAGCAAGACAGATCGGGGAACGACAGTCATGAGCACGGTGAGCAGGAAACTGGATATCGAGCGGCCGCCGAAGATGCCGGAACCCGTCCTGCGGGGCGACGTCATCGACGCCGAGCGCTACATCTCGAGCGAGTATTTCGAGAAGGAATGGCGCCGCGTCTGGATGCGCACCTGGCAGATCGGCGGCCTGTCCTACCAGATGCCGGAAGCGGGCGACTTCCTCAACACGGTCCTCGGCAAGGAATCGATCCTGCTGATCCGCCAGGAGAACGGCGGCGTGCGCGCGTTCTACAACGTCTGCCAGCACCGCGGCGCCCGGCTCACCTTCGCCGACGAGGGCGCGGTCAACAACGGCTTCACCTGCCCCTACCACGGCTGGATGTGGGGCGCCGACGGCCGCCTCAAGGACATGCCCGACCCCGACGACTTCCCCGGCGGCAACCCCTGCGGCAAGCTGAGCCTGATCGAGATGCCGTGCGAGGAGTTCGCCGGCTTCGTCTGGTTCAACATGGATCCCAACTGCCTGCCGCTGCGCGAGGCGCTGGGCAGTTCCGGCGACGAGATCGAGTACTACCGGATGGAGAACATGACCCGGGTGCTCAACATGACCGCCGACGCCAACTGCAACTGGAAGGTGATCACCGACAACTTCAACGAGGGCTACCACGTCCAGGTGCTGCACCCGGAGCTGGCCCCGTACATCGAGACGGTCTATTCCGAGTGCCAGTTCGACCTGCGCGAGAACGGCACCAACAGCGGCTGGTTCCCGTCGCACCGGCCGACCGCGTCGTACAAGGGCGACGAGCCGCCCGCCGACGTGGCCGCCATGATGCAGAAATGGAGGCTCGACCCGGAGGGCTATCGCGGCAACGCGAACATGAAGAAGATCCGGCTCGACATCCAGAAGCAGAAGCGCAAGCTGGGCCCGTCCATGGGCTACCATCACTACGAGCACCTGATGGACTACCAGCTGACCGACTACGTGATCTACAACATCTTCCCCAACAACGTGATTACCGTGGGCCCGGACGGCGTGCAGCTGCTGCGGCCGCGCCCCCACCCGACCGACCCGCAGAAGTGCGAGTTCGACCACTGGTACTTCGTGCCGAACATCGACGGGGTCGCCACCGTGCCCTCGCCCGCCGGCGGTCCTGACCTGGCCGTGGAGGACGCGCCCCTCGACCACTTCAGGTACGGCGAGAAGTCGCTGGGCCGCACCAACGACCAGGACCTCAGCATCGCCGAGAACCAGCAGCTCGGCTTCAACTCGGCCGGCTACCGCGGCGCCCACCTGACCGATCAGGAGCGCCGGGTGCAGCACTTCCACGAGACGCTGAACGACTACGTCGAGGGCCGGAAGTAGCCCCGACATCCCTCCGTTCGAGGAAGCGGCGGCAACCCCACCCGGGTTGCCGCCGCTTCTTCGTCGGGTGCCGAAACTGTCGGGAAGCAACGCCTACCGCGCCGAGGGCGGATATTTCTGCTCCGGCTCGATGCGGTCGCCGTCGACCCGCCAGAAGAGCTGGTTCTTCGCCGTCAGGATGAACAGCGGCAACTCGTGCTGCAGGCTGAGGAAGACGTGCAGCGCGGTAGGCACCTCGGCCAGCACGTCCGAACCGGTGACCGAGAACGGCCGCGGCGCGCCCGGCATGCTGGGCGACCCGAGCACCAGGCACGAGCGGGAGAACGACTGGACGCCGAGCACCTTGCGCCCCGACTTGTCGACGTGGACCATGGCGTTGCCGCCGATCCGGACCTGGTCCCTGTCGTCCATGGGCAGCAGCATGAAGACGTCGAAGCCTTCCTTCAGGTCGTCCAGCACCACCGCCTTGTAGTCGTCGCCGCATTTGTCGAAATCTGCCGAAGCGGCGGTCTGGCGCGCCCGGTAGGCGGCCTCCTCGTCCCGCTTCAGCGGCCTGCCGTCCGGATAGGCGGAGAAGGAGCCGTCGACCGCCTGGCCGTCCTGCACGCGCAGTTCCGCGAGCAGCCTTGGAGACCCGCCCGCGTCGCCGATCCCCAGCACCCTGAACCCGTCCCCGTCGGGCTCGGCGATCCAGCCGCCGATCCGCGGATCGGGCGTGCCCTGGGCCGCCTCGGAGGCAGCCGCGGCTTGCGCCGCCCGGTCGCTCTCGAACACGGCGCGGCCGACCCGCTGCGACTCCGCGATGGCGTCGGCCCACTGGTTCTCGATGGCGGATTTCTCGGCGTCGGTCAGGGCGACCGGCATGCCGCTCTGGGCCAGGGCGGGCGACGCCGCGCCGAGCAGCGCGGCAACACAGATGCAGGGCAGGAACCTCATCGTCCCCTCCGTGGATGTTGTGCCCCCGGCGCAAGGGCGCGCCGCCCTCGCCCTGACAGGATACCGCAACCGGGCCGTGATGTCCCCGCCGCCGGTCCACGCGGCGGTTCTTGTTCGCCGGCCCCGCGTCTGCTACGAACCCGCCACGCCGCCGTACCGTCAACCCGGACGACCGAGAGAACAGGCATGATCCCGCGCTATACCCGCCCCGAAATGGCCCGCATCTGGGAGCCCGAGAGCAAGTTCCGCATCTGGTTCGAGATCGAGGCGCACGCCTGCGACGCGCTGGCCGAGCTGGGCGTGATTCCCAGGGAGGCGGCCAAGGCGGTCTGGGAGCGCGGCGCCTTCGAGGTGGCCCGGATCGACGAGATCGAGCGCGAGGTGAAGCACGACGTCATCGCCTTCCTCACCAACCTGGCCGAGCATGTGGGCCCCGAGGCGCGCTTCGTGCACCAGGGCATGACCTCGTCGGACGTGCTCGACACCTGCCTCAACGTGCAGCTGGTGCGCGCCGCCGACCTGCTGATCGAGGACACCGACCGGCTACTGGACGTGCTCAAGCGCCGCGCCTTCGAGCACAAGGACACGGTCACCATCGGCCGCAGCCACGGCATCCACGCCGAGCCCACCACCTTCGGGCTCAAGATGGCCCAGGCCTTCGCCGAGTTCGCCCGCTGCCGCGCCCGGCTGGTGGCGGCGCGCGCCGAGGTCGCCACCTGTGCCATCTCGGGCGCCGTGGGCACCTTCGCCAACATCGACCCGCGGGTGGAGGAGCACGTCGCCAAGGCGATGGGCCTGGAGCCCGAGCCGGTCTCCACCCAGGTGATCCCGCGCGACCGGCACGCCATGTTCTTCGCCACGCTGGGCGTGGTCGCCAGCTCCATCGAGCGGCTCGCCACCGAGATCCGCCACCTGCAGCGCACCGAGGTGCTGGAGGCCGAGGAATATTTCTCGCCGGGCCAGAAGGGCAGCTCGGCCATGCCGCACAAGCGCAACCCGGTGCTCACCGAGAACCTGACCGGCCTCGCCCGCCTGGTGCGCATGGCGGTGGTGCCGGCGATGGAGAACGTGGCGCTGTGGCACGAGCGCGACATCTCCCACTCGTCGGTGGAGCGCGGCATCGGCCCGGACGCGACCGTCACCCTGGACTTCGCGCTGGTGCGCCTCGCCGGCGTAATGGACAAGCTGCTGGTCTATCCGGAGAACATGCAGCGCAACATGGACAAGCTGCGCGGCCTGGTGTTCTCGCAGCGGGTGCTGCTCGCCCTCACCCAGGCAGGCGTGTCGCGCGAGGACAGCTACTCGATCGTCCAGCGCAACGCCATGAAGGTGTGGGAAGCCGCGCAGACCGGCGGCGAGGCCGATTTCCTCGCCCTGCTCAAGGCCGACAAGGACGTGGTGCTGTCCGACGCGGAACTGGATGCCCTATTCGACCTGGGCTACCACACCAAGCACGTCGACACGATCTTCCGCCGGGTGTTCGGCGAGGCCTGATCCGCGCGCTGCCGACGAACGGCGTCAAAGGCCCCTGAAGACGGGAGCCGGCCGTCGACTCAGGACAGCTCTTCCATGAGCTGCCGCTTGGCTTCGGTCATCAGGTCTTCCATTTCCTTGCGGATACGGTGCTCGGTGACGTCGACCTGCTTGGCGTCGAGGTCAGCCTTGACCTTGCGGAATACGTCCTCGTCGCCGGCGTCCAGGAAGTCGGCCTTGATGACCTGCAGGGCGTAGTCGTTGGCGGCGTCGCCGGTGAGGCCGAGCTCGCCCGCGGCCCAGAGGCCGAGCAGCTTGTTCCGCCGCGCCATGACCTTGAACGCAAGTTCCTGATCGTGCGCGAACTTCGCCTCGAAGGCCTTCTCACGGTTGTCGAACTGGGTCATGGTCGCTGGCCTCCCGAAGGCTGCAGTGGAATCGCTAACGAGATACCGGGGCGCTCGGCTATAATCAACCGCGTAAATGGATTGTCGGGAACCCGTGTTTGCTCTATGGTCCCGCGCTCCCGATCTGCCCCCTATCGCTGCGAGGATGCATCCATGAGCCGGCGCAGGCAAATATACGAGGGCAAGGCCAAGGTCCTCTTCGAGGGTCCCGAGCCGGGTACGCTGGTCCAGTACTTCAAGGACGACGCGACCGCCTTCAACAACAAGAAGAAGGGCACGATCACCGGCAAGGGCGTGCTCAACAACCGTATTTCCGAGTTCATCATGCTGCGGCTCGGCGAGATCGGCGTGCCGACTCATTTCGTGCGCCGCCTGAACATGCGCGAGCAGCTCGTCCGCGAGGTCGAGATCGTGCCGATCGAGGTGGTGGTGCGCAACGTGGCCGCCGGTTCCATCTCCCAGCGCCTGGGCATCGCCGAGGGCACGCCGCTGCCCCGCTCCATCGTCGAGTACTTCTACAAGAACGACGACCTGGGCGATCCCATGGTCTCCGAAGAGCACATCACCGCCTTCGGCTGGGCGACGCCGCCCGAGCTCGACGAGATCATGTCGCTGTCGCTGCGGATCAACGACTTCCTCTGCGGCCTGTTCCTGGGCATCGGCATCAAGCTGATCGACTTCAAGCTGGAGTTCGGCCGGCTCTACGACGAGCACGACCAGATGCGGATCGTGCTGGCCGACGAGATCAGCCCGGACAACTGCCGCCTGTGGGACGCGCAGACCCTGGAGAAGATGGACAAGGACCGCTTCCGCCGCGGCCTGGGCGGCGAGGCCGAGGCCTATCAGGAAGTGGCGCGCCGGCTGGGCATCCTGCCGGAGAGCGGCCCGAACGACATCAAGGGACCGGAGGCGATGCAGTGAAGGCACGGGTTCACGTCACCCTGAAATCGGGCGTCCTCGACCCGCAGGGCCGCGCGATCCAGCACACGCTGAGCTCGCTGGGCTTCGCCGGCGTCGACGACGTGCGCCAGGGCAAGTACCTGGAGCTGGACCTGGCCGAGACCGACCGCGCCGCCGCCGAGAAGTCGGTGCGCGACATGTGCGAGAAGCTGCTCGCCAACACCGTCATCGAGAACTACAGCATCGACCTGGTGGAATGAAGCCGGCCGTCATCGTCTTCCCCGCGTCCAACTGCGACCGCGACGCCGCCGTGGCCATCGAGAAGATCTGCGGCGTCAAGCCGCAGATGGTCTGGCACGGCGACAGCACCCTGCCCGAGCTCGACCTGATCGTCATCCCGGGCGGCTTCTCCTTCGGCGACTACTTGCGCTGCGGCGCCATGGCGGCCCGCTCGCCGGTGATGCGCGAGGTGGTCGAACGCGCCAACCGGGGCACGCCGGTGCTGGGGATATGCAACGGCTTCCAGGTGCTGGCCGAGGCCGGCCTGCTGCCGGGCGTGCTGATGATGAACGCCGACCTGAAGTTCGTCTGCCGCGACGTGCAGCTGCGGGTCGAGAGCAGCCAGTCCCTGTTCACCAACCGCTACGAGGCGGGCGAGACCATCACCATCCCGGTCGCCCATCACGAGGGCAACTACTTCGCCGACGAGGCGACGCTGGACGAGCTGGAGCAGTCCGGGCGGGTCGCGTTCCGCTACGTGAACGGCAATCCCAACGGCTCCCAGCGCGACATCGCCGGCATTTTCAACGAGGCCCGCAACGTGCTGGGCATGATGCCCCACCCCGAGCGCATGATCGAGCCGGCACTGGGCGGCTCGGACGGCGCCAAGATGTTCGAAAGCCTGGTGGCGTCCCTATGAGCGAGATCACCCCGGCCGTGGTGGCCGAACACGGCCTGAAGGACGACGAGTACGAGCGCATCGTCACGGCGATGGGGCGCGAGCCTAACATCACCGAGCTGGGCATCTTCTCGGTGATGTGGTCCGAGCACTGCTCCTACAAGTCGTCGCGCCGCCACCTGCGCAAGCTGCCCACCGAGGCGCCCTGGGTGATCTGCGGCCCGGGCGAGAACGCCGGCGTGATCGACATCGGCGACGGCCAGGCGGCGATCTTCAAGATGGAGAGCCACAACCACCCCAGCTTCATCGAGCCTTACCAGGGCGCGGCGACGGGCGTGGGCGGCATCCTGCGCGACGTGTTCACCATGGGCGCGCGGCCGGTGGCCAACATGAACGCGCTGCGCTTCGGCAGCCCGAACCATCCCAAGACCCGCCACCTGCTCTCGGGCGTGGTGGCCGGCATCGGCGGCTACGGCAACTGCGTCGGGGTGCCCACCGTCGGCGGCGAGTGCGACTTCCACTCGGCCTACAACGGCACCATCCTGGTCAACGCCATGACCGTGGGCGTGGCCGACACCGACAGGATCTTCTATTCGGCGGCCGCCGGCATCGGCAATCCCATCGTCTATGTCGGCTCCAAGACCGGCCGCGACGGCATCCCTGGCGCCACCATGGCCTCCACGGCATTTACCGAGGAGAGCGAGGAGAAGCGCCCGACCGTGCAGGTTGGCGACCCCTTC
>WGNW01000051.1 GCA_016124315.1 Alphaproteobacteria bacterium | reverse complement strand
GCGAAGGAGTACTACCTCTCGCTGGTGCTCGACCGCGGTTCGTCGCGCGTGTCTGTGATCGCCTCCACCGAGGGGGGCGTGAACATCGAGGACGTGGCGCATAACACGCCGGAGAAGATCCTCACCTTCACAGTCGATCCGGCCACCGGTGTGATGCCGCATCACGGCCGCCGGCTGGTGAAGGGGCTGGAACTCACCGGCAACCTCGCCAAGCAGGCGCCCAAGCTGCTGGAGAACCTCTATCGCGCGTTCGTGTCGACCGACATGGACATGCTGGAGATCAACCCGCTGATCGCCACCGCCGACGGCAATTTAAAGTGCCTCGACGCGAAGATGTCGTTCGACTCGAACGCGCTTTATCGCCACCCGGAGATTGTGGCGCTGCGCGACAAGAGCGAGGAGGATGAGAAGGAGATTGAAGCCTCCAAGTTCGATCTGTCCTATATCACACTCGACGGCACCATCGGCTGCCTCGTGAACGGCGCCGGCCTTGCCATGGCCACCATGGACATCATCAAACTCTACGGCGAGGAGCCCGCGAACTTCCTCGACGTTGGCGGCGGCGCCTCAAAGGAAAAGGTAACGGCGGCGTTCAAGATCATCACCGCGGACCCAAAGGTGAAGGGCATCCTGGTGAACATCTTCGGCGGCATCATGAAGTGCGACATCATCGCCAACGGCGTGATCGCGGCCGTGCAGGAAACCGGCCTGCAGGTGCCGCTGGTGGTACGACTGGAAGGCACCAACGTGGAACTCGGCAAGCAGATCATCCGCGAGAGCGGCCTCAACGTCATCGCGGCCGATGATCTCGACGACGCCGCGCAGAAGATCGCGAACGCGGTGAAGGGCACCTGACATGACCATTCTGATCGACAAGACCACCAAGGTCATTTGCCAGGGCCTCACGGGCGCCCAGGGCACCTTCCACACTCAGCAAGCCATCGCCTACGGCACCAAGATGGTCGGCGGCGTGACCCCCGGCAAGGGCGGCACCACCCACCTCGACCTGCCGGTGTTCGACACGGTGGCCGACGCGGTCGCGCAGACCGGCGCCGACGCCTCGGTGATCTACGTGCCGCCGCCCTTCGCGGCCGACGCCATCCTCGAGGCCATCGACGCCGGCATCAAGCTGGCGGTGTGCATCACCGAGGGCATCCCCGTGCTCGACATGGTGAAGGTGAAGCGTGCGCTGAAGAACAGCGGCACCCGCCTGATCGGCCCGAACTGCCCCGGCGTGATCACGCCGAACCAGTGCAAGATCGGCATCATGCCGGGCCACATCCACAAGCCCGGCTCGGTGGGCGTGGTGTCCCGTTCGGGCACCCTGACCTACGAGGCGGTGGCGCAGACCACGGCGGTCGCGCTGGGCCAGAGCACCTGCGTCGGCATTGGAGGCGACCCGGTCAACGGCACCAACTTCATCGACGTGCTCGACATGTTCCTGGGCGACCCGCAGACGGAATCGATCATCATGATCGGCGAGATCGGCGGCTCGGCCGAGGAAGAGGCGGCCGATTTCCTGAAGTCATCGAAAGTCAAGAAACCCGTGGTAGGCTTCATCGCAGGGCGCACGGCCCCGCCGGGCCGTCGCATGGGGCACGCGGGCGCCATCATTTCGGGCGGCCGCGGCGGCGCGGAAGACAAGATCGAGGCGATGCGGTCGGCCGGCATTCACGTGGCCGATTCGCCCGCCGCTCTGGGGACGACACTGATGGAAGTTCTCAAGGGCTGACCCGGGGGGATGCCGGCGGCCTGAGCATAGAAAGGGGCGCTGGAGGGTATCCTGCGCCAGACCAGGAGCATGGACCTAGATCCCGCACAGTCGGACATCTTGAACGGCGCCAACGCGTCCTTCCTTGAAACCCTCTACGATCGCTACGAGAGCGACCCGGCCTCGGTCGGCCCGGAATGGCGGCGATGGTTCGACGGACTATCGACCGGCGTCGCCGGTTCTCTCGCCGGAGACGGCAACGGCGCCGACGCCGGGCCGTCCTGGAAGCGCAGCGACTGGCCGGTGCAGGCGAACGGCGACCTCACCGCCGCGCTCGACCCCGGAATGCCGGCGCCCGTCGCGCCGGCGGCGAAGGGGAAGGGCGCCGCAGTCAGCACCGCCCAGGTCCGCGACGCGGCGGTCGACTCGCTCCGGGCGCTGACGCTGATCCGCTCCTACCGGGTGCGCGGCCACCTGTTGGCCAACCTCGACCCGCTGGGCCTCGCCGTGCCGGCTGACCATCCCGAGCTCGATCCGGAATCCTACGGCTTCAGGGAGGCCGACCTCGACCGGCCGATCTACATCGACGGCCTGTTCGGCTTCGAGACCGCGACCATCCGGCAGATCACCGAGATCCTGCAGCGGGTTTATTGCGGCTCCATCGGCGCCGAGTACATGCACATCTCCGAGCCGGCCGAGCGCGCCTGGATCCAGGAGCGCATCGAGGGGCCGGACAAGTACGTCACCTTCACCGACATGGGCAAGCACGCCATCCTGCAGAAGGTGATCGAGGCGGAATCCTTCGAGCAGTTCCTCAACGTCAAGTACACCGGCACCAAGCGCTTCGGTCTCGACGGCGCCGAGCCGCTGATCCCGGCGATGGAGGCGATCATCAAGCGCGCCGGCGCGCTGGGGATCCAGGAGATCGCCATCGGCATGCCGCACCGCGGCCGCCTCAACGTGCTCGCCAACGTGATGAAGAAGCCGTTCCGGGCGATCTTCAACGAGTTCCGCGGCGGCTCGTCGACGCCCGACGAGGTCGAGGGCTCGGGCGACGTGAAGTATCACCTGGGCAGCTCGGCCGACCGGGAGTTCGACGGCAACAACGTCCACCTCTCGCTGTCTGCCAATCCGTCCCACCTGGAGGCGGTCGATCCGGTGGTGCTGGGCAAGGTGCGCGCCAAGCAGGACCAGCGCCAGGACAAGGAGCGCGGCGAGGTGATGGGCGTGCTGTTGCACGGCGACGCGGCCTTCGCCGGCCAGGGCCTTGTGGCGGAGTGCTTCGGCCTCAGCCAGCTCAAGGGCTACCGCACCGGCGGCACGGTCCATTTCATCGTCAACAACCAGATCGGCTTCACCACGTCGCCGATGTATTCCCGCTCGTCGCCCTATCCGTCCGACGTGGCCAAGGCGATCCAGGCGCCGATCTTCCACGTCAACGGCGACGACCCCGAGGCGGTGGTCCATGTCGCCAAGATCGCCACCGAGTTCCGCCAGCGGTTCAAGAAGGACGTGGTGATCGACATGTTCTGCTATCGCCGGTTCGGCCACAACGAATCCGACGAGCCCATGTTCACCCAGCCGCTGATGTACCGGCAGATCAAGAGCCATCCGCCGGTCACCGAGATCTACGCCCAGAAGCTGGCGGAGGAGGGGCTGGTGAGCCTGGAGGAATCCAAGCAGATGCGCGAGGAATACCGCGCCATGCTGGAGACCGAGTTCGAGGTGGCCGAGGGCTTCAAGCCCAACAAGGCGGACTGGCTGGAAGGCCGCTGGGCGGGGCTGAAGCGCGCCCGGGGCACCGTGCGGCGTGGGCGCACCGCCGAGGACGTCGATACGCTGCGCCGGCTGATCGAGACGCTGACCACCGCGCCCGAGGGCTTCCACCTGCACCGCACCCTGCAGCGCCAGCTCGAGCGCAAGCGCGAGATGCTGGAGAGCGGCACGGGCATCGACTGGGCGACCGCCGAGGCGCTGGCGTTCGGCTCGCTGCTCGACGAGGGCTACGGCGTGCGCCTGTCGGGCCAGGATTCCGGCCGCGGCACCTTCTCCCAGCGCCACGCCGTGTTCACCGACCAGGAAACCGGCGAGCGCTACACGCCGCTCGACACCCTGCGCGAGGAAAGCAAGTTCGAGGTCATCGACTCCATGCTGTCCGAGGCGGCGGTGATGGGCTTCGAATACGGCTACTCGCTGGCCGAGCCCAACTCGCTGGTGCTCTGGGAGGCCCAGTTCGGCGACTTCGCCAACGGCGCCCAGGTGATCATCGACCAGTTCCTCGCCGCCGGCGAGCTGAAGTGGCTGCGCATGAGCGGGCTGGTGCTGCTGCTGCCGCACGGCTTCGAGGGCCAGGGGCCGGAGCATTCCTCGGCGCGGCTCGAGCGCTACCTCCAGATGTCGGCCGAGGACAACTGGCAGGTGGCCAACTGCTCGACGCCGGCGAACTACTTCCACATCCTGCGGCGGCAGATGCACCGGGAGTTCCGCAAGCCGCTGGTGCTGATGACGCCCAAGAGCCTGCTGCGGCACAAGCTGTGCGTCTCCCACCTCAGCGACATGGCGCGCGGCACCTCGTTCCACCGGGTCATGCACGACCACGCGCAGACCGAGAAGGACGGCTTCATCAAGCTGAAGCCCGACGACCAGATCAGCCGCGTGGTCATCTGCACCGGCAAGGTCTACTACGACCTGCTGGAGGAGCGCGAGGCCAAGAAGCTGTCGGACGTCTATCTGCTGCGGGTCGAGCAGCTCTATCCGTTCCCGCAGGACTCCCTGACCGAGGAACTGGAGCGCTTCCCCCACGCCAAGGTCGTGTGGTGCCAGGAAGAGCCCCAGAACATGGGCGCCTGGACCTTCGTCGAACCGTTCATCGAGGCCACGCTCGAGGACCTCGACCACTTCGTGAAGCGGCCCGTCTATGCGGGGAGGCCGGCGGCCGCGTCTCCGGCGACCGGCCTGCTGACGCGCCATCAGGCGCAGCAGGCCAAGATCGTCCATGACGCCTTGATGGGTTAGCAGGAAAGGGTCCGGCCGCATGTCCACCGATATCGTTGTCCCGAACCTCGGCGAGTCGATCACCGAGGCCACCGTCGCCAAGTGGTACAAGAAGCCCGGCGACGCGGTGGCGCAGGACGAGCCCCTCGTCGAGCTGGAGACCGACAAGGTCGCCGTCGAGGTGAACGCGCCGGCCGCCGGCGTGCTGGGCGACCTGAAGGTCAAGGAAGGCGACACGGTCGAGGTGGGGGCCATCATCGGCTCGGTGGCCGAGGGCCAGGGCAAGGCGCCGCCCAGCGACGCCGAGACCAAGCCAGAGCGCCCCGAGGACAAGGCCCGCAAGCCCGAGGCCAGGAAGGTCGACGCCGGCCAGCCGGCGGCGAAGCCGGCAGAGCCCGCCGACGAGGACGAGGAGCCGATCGCGAAGGCCGGCGTCTCCATGGCGCCCGCGGCGGCGCGCCTGGTTGAGGAGCAGGGCATCGACCCGGCGCGGATCGACGGCACCGGCCGCGGCGGCCGCATCACCAAGGGCGACGTGATCAAGTTCATGGACCAGCCGCCGCCGGCCGCCAGGGAGCCGGCGGCCGCGCCGGCCCCGGCCGCCGCCCGCGCCCCGCGCGAGGCCGGCGAGCGGGAGGAGCGGGTGCCGATGAGCCGGCTGCGCCGCACCATCGCCGCCCGACTGAAGGAGGCGCAGAACACCGCCGCCATGCTGACCACCTTCAACGAGGTGGACATGTCGGCGCTGATCGCCATGCGCAACGAGTACCGCGACCTGTTCGAGAAGAAGCACGGCGTGCGCCTCGGCTTCATGTCGTTCTTCGCCAAGGCCTGCGTGGTGGCGCTCAAGGAGATCCCGACGGTCAACGCCGAGGTGGACGGCGACGCCATCCTCTACAAGGACCACTACGACATCGGCGTCGCCGTGTCGGCGCCGCAGGGCCTGGTGGTGCCGGTGATCCGCGACGTCGACGCGCTGGGCCTGGCCGGCATCGAGAAGGCGATCGGCGAGGCGGCCGGCAAGGCGCGGGACGGCAAACTCGCGCTGGCAGACCTGCAGGGCGGCACCTTCACGATTTCCAACGGCGGCGTATTTGGATCCCTGATGTCGACGCCGATCCTCAATCCGCCCCAGTCCGGCATCCTCGGCATGCACAAGGTGCAGGAACGGCCGGTGGTGGTGGACGGGCAGATCGTGGTACGCCCGATGATGTATCTGGCGCTGTCCTACGACCACCGGATCGTCGACGGCCGGGAGGCGGTGACCTTCCTGGTCCGCGTCAAGGAATGTCTCGAAGACCCGCACCGGATGCTGCTGGACCTCTAGCGGCGCGGACGGGCGAAGAAAAACGAGGGAAGAGCATGAGCGATTATGATGTTGTGGTGATCGGCGGCGGCCCCGGCGGTTACGTGGCGGCGATCCGCGCGGCGCAGAACGGGCTGAAGACGGCCTGCATCGAGGGCCGCGGCACCCTGGGCGGCACCTGCCTCAACGTCGGCTGCATCCCCTCCAAGGCGCTGCTGCACGCCTCCGAGCAGTTCGAGACCGCCAACCACGGCTTCGCCAAGATGGGCCTGAAGGTCGACAAGGTGGACCTCGATCTGCCCACCATGATGGCCTACAAGGACGAGACCGTGAAAGGCCTGACCCGCGGCGTCGAGGGCCTGTTCAAGAAGAACAAGGTCGACTACCTGAAGGGCTGGGGCAGCTTCAAGGACAAGAACACCATCGAGGTGAAGGGCGAGGACGGCAAGACCACCACCGTCACCGCCAAGAACGTGATCATCGCCACCGGCTCGGTGCCCGCCTCGATCCCCGGCGTCGAGATCGACGAGAAGCGCGTCGTCTCCTCCGACACCGCCATCGCCCTGTCCGAGGTGCCCAAGCATCTGGTGGTGATCGGCGGCGGCGTGATCGGCCTCGAGCTGGGCTCGGTCTGGCTGCGCCTGGGCGCCAAGGTGACGGTGGTCGAATTCCTCGACCGCATCGTCCCCGGCGTCGACGGCGAGGTGGCCAAGGAATTCGACAAGATCCTGCGCAAGCAGGGCATGGAGATCAAGACCGGCACCAAGGTCACCAAGGTCGAGGCGGCCGGCAAGAAGGGCCTCAAGGTCAGCATCGAGCCCGCCAAGGGCGGCGACGGCGAGACGCTGGAGGCCGACTACGTGCTCGTGTCCGTCGGCCGCAAGGCCTACACCGGCGGCCTCGGCGCCGACAAGGCGGGCGTCGAGGTGACCGAGCGCGGCCTGGTGAAGACCGACGACCACTGGCGCACCAACGTCGAGGGCGTCTACGCCATCGGCGACGTGATCGCCGGTCCGATGCTCGCCCACAAGGCCGAGGAGGAAGGCGTGGCGGTGGCCGACGTGATCGCCGGCAAGGTCGGCCACGTCAACTACAACGCCATCCCCAGCGTCGTCTACACCACGCCCGAGGTGGCGGGCGTCGGCCAGACCGAGGAGATGCTCAAGGAGGCGGGC
Organism: Alphaproteobacteria bacterium; assembly: GCA_016124315.1. Classification (GTDB taxonomy): domain Bacteria; phylum Pseudomonadota; class Alphaproteobacteria; order SMXS01; family SMXS01; genus RI-34. The sequence goes on along the minus strand of WGNW01000051.1, from coordinate 16,356 downwards.
GTCGACTACAAGGTGGGCAAGTTCCCGTTCATGGCCAACGCCAAGGCAAAGGTGGGCCTGCACCCCGAGGGCTTCGTCAAGATCCTGTCCGACGCCAAGACCGACCGGGTGCTGGGCGTGCACATCATCGGCTCCAGCGCCGACAACCTGATCGCCGAGGCGGTGCTGGCCATGGAGTTCGACGCCTCCGCCGAGGACATCGCGCTCACCTGCCACGCCCACCCGACGCTGAGCGAGACCATGAAGGAAGCCGCCCTGGCCGTCGCCGGCCGCGCGATCCACTTCTAGCGCCGCCGTACCGGCCGGGCGCAGGCTCGGCCCTGCGAAGGCACCGCCCCGGCGGTGCCTTTTCGTTTGAGGGCCGGGCGGCGCTTCCTGCCGGCCAATCGCACCGGCGGCGCACCGTCCGTTCATCGCCGGTTCACCTTCGGCGGATCACGCTCGCGCCAGATTTTCGCAGCGTTTGTCGGGGGTGGGGAGCGCAGCGCATCATGGTGTCGTTCACGGTCGCCGGCGCGGCACTGCTTGCGGTGCTCGCGGCAAGTTCGGCCTCGGCATCGGACCAGCCGGCCCCCGATTGCGCGTTGCAGACGCTCGGCGTCGGCGAAGGCCAGACCCTCACCCACTATCGCGGCAAGGTCGTCTACCTCGACTTCTGGGCGTCGTGGTGCGGGCCGTGCCGGATGTCCTTCCCGTTCATGAACGGTCTCGCGCGGGACTACGCCGCGCGCGGCCTCGTCGTGCTCGCGGTCAACCTGGACGCCCACCGCAAGGACGCGGAAGCCTTCCTGGTGCGCCATCCCGCCGCCTTCGGCGTCGCGCTCGGCGACAACCAGGCCTGCGCGCGAAGCTTCCGGGTCGGCGCCATGCCCACCTCCTTCGTCATCGACCGCACGGGCGCGGTTCGCGCCGTCCATGCCGGCTTCCGGCCGGGCGGGAGCGCCGCGGTCCGCAGCGAGATCGAGCGGTTGCTGGCCGAGGGGAGCGGCGCTTGAGGCGAATCCTGCCGCTGGTCGTCCTGGTGGCGTGTGCGGCCGGCTACACCACGGTCGAGCCGTGGCAGCGCGAGGTGCTCGCCCGTCCCGACATGGCATCGTCGCCGCATCCCGGCGTGTCGGCGATGGCCGATCACGCCTATGAAAGCCGCGAGGCCGCCGGCGGTGCCGCCAAGGCCGGCGGCGGAGGCTGCGGCTGTGAGTGAGCGGCCCGCGGGCAACGGCCAGGCGCTCCGGCTGCTGACGCTGGCGGCGCTGGCGCTGCCGGGCATCGACGGCGCCGCGCGGGCCCAGGAAGAGCCGAGCGTGTCGGTCACCTACGGCCACTACGCGGACGGCGAGCGCGACCTCAACGGGCACAGCTACGAGTCGCTCAACCTCAAGCCGATCCGGGTGGACAGCCTGGCGGTCGATGCCGCCGGCGCCGTCACCGACCGGCTGCGGCTGGCGGCGCATTACGCCCAGGACACCTGGTCCGGCGCGACGCCCGTCGTCTCCCTGCCCAACGCCGCGGTGGAGACCCAGCTGATCTCCGGCGCTTCGGTCCCCACCGCGCTGTTCACGGACAGCCGGCACCATCCGGTGATCGTCGACTTCAACTCCTACAACCCGCAGACCGGCACCTACGCCACCACCCGCGACGACCGGCTGGTCCACGTGATGGCCTCCGCCTCGCCGGAAACCCGCCGCGAGGGCAGCCTGACCGCCAGCTACGCCTGGGACGACGCCGAGCTGGACCTGGGGCAGGGCGTGTCGGAGGAGCGCGATTTCCACAGCCTCTTCGTCAATGTCGGCGGCAAGCTGTTCCTCGACCAGAAGCGCACCGTGCTCAGCGGCCGGGCGAGCTACACCTGGAGCCGGATCGACGCGTCGCTGGCGGCCAACACCGCCGCCGACTGGGGCGCCTACGCCGACCAGATCCGCGACCGGAACGGCGAGCCGACCCTGTACGGCAGGCGCCGCGAGTTCGCCGCCGAGCTGGGCGTCTCGCGGGTGGTCAACCGCGGCGCCCTGGTCGAGGCCGGCGTGACGGTCTCCCGCACCAGCGGCCTGCTGGAGAACCCCTACAAGGCGGTGATGTTCGCCTTCGACGATCCCGACCAGACCGTCGATGCCTCCGGGCTGCGCTACCTGCCGTTGAAGGGGGTGCTCGAGCAGCGGCCGGACCTGCGCACCCAGGTCGGCGCGACCGTGCGATACGTCCAGCACATCGACGGGCTGGATGCGGCGCTGCACCTCGAATACCAGTTCCACCACGATTCGTGGGGCATCGACGCCCACACCCTGTCGGCGTCGCTCGACCAGCCGCTGGGCGACGGCTGGTCGATCACCCCCGGCATGCGCTACTACACCCAGAGCAAGGCGTTCTTCTACGCGCCCTACTTCGTGTTCCAGGAGCCCTATCCCGCCCATCCCGGCGGACCGCTCGATTTCAGCCAGATCCCGATCCGCTATTACTCCAGCGACACCCGGCTTTCCGGGTTCGGCGTGCTCAGCGAGTCCATCGGCGTGACCAAGCGGTTCGACAACGGGCTGCGGCTGGACCTGGCCTACCAGCACTACGCCCATCGCGGGTCGCTGAAGCTCGGCGGCGGCGGCGAGAACCGGTTCGCCGACTACACCTCGTCGATGCTGGCGGTGTCGCTGTCCATCGACCTGAACCAGTCGCGGGCGGCGCGGCTCGACGGCATCGAGGACGCCGAGGCGGCGGCCGCCGACCTGGCGTTCCCGCCGCCGCTGCCCGCCGGCCTGACCTTCGCGCGCATGGCCGGACCCAAGGGCTCCTTCGGTTTCGACGTCGCCTATCTCGGCAGCCGGGCCGGCCACGGGCTGCGGCTGCACGGCGTCCCGGCCGGCGACGACGCCGTCGCCGCCGCGTGCGGCGACACGCCCTGCACGCTGGCGCCGGTGTCGGCCGGACAGGCGCGCACCCTGCACGAGTTCCGCTTCGCGGCGACCGACCGGCTGACCCTGGAATTCGCCCCGCAGATCGTCGACGACCGGCTCGAGCTGCGCAGCCTCGACGTGTTCTCGCCCGGCCCCGGCGGCTTCATCGGCCCCGGCCCGTCCGGCCCCGACGGCAGCGGCCGGCACCAGTCGGGCGGGCTGGGGGATACGACGATCGCCGGGCTGTTCCGGCTGGTCGACACGCCGGACCAGCACGCCCATGTCGCGCTCGGCCTGTCGATCCCGACGGGCAGCGCCCATGTGCGGCTGAACGGCGCGGCCGACCAGGCCAGCTATGCGCTGCAGCGCTCCAGCGGCACCTGGGACGCCCGGCTCAGCCTTACCTACACGGCGGTCCAGGGCCGGGTGTTCGAGGGCATCCAGATCTCCGGCATCAAGCGGCTGGAGCACGCCAACGGCGCCGGCTACCGGCTGGGCGACGAGGCCGGCGCGACGCTGTGGGCGGGCTACGCGCCCACCGCGTGGCTGACGGTGACCGGCCGGATCGAGTACCAGTGGCGCGGCCGGATCGAGGGCGCCTTCAAGCCGCACCTCCAGCGCAACGTGCCCGAGCTGGAGGCACGGCAGGCCGACTACGACGTCAACGGCGACGGCGTGGTCGACGCCAACGACGTGGAGTACGTCACCGTCTACCGCGACGAACCGCAGCCGCATGCCATCGCCGGGCCGGAGGACCTGCCGGAGAACTACGGCGGCCAGACCTGGATGGCGGGCGTCGGCATCGCCCTGCGCGTGCCCGCGGGCGCGCTGCGCGGCGACACGCTCAGCATCGAATGGCTCGAGCCGGTCGGCTCGTCGCTCAACGGCTACCAGTTGCGGCCGGGGCGCACCCTGGCGCTGCGCCTGGGCGTCGACCTCTGACGGCGGGGCCGTGGACCCGGTCTTCGAGCGCCACGGCTTCAAGGCGATGGGCTCGCCCTGCGAGATCCAGCTGTTCGCCGCCTCGCCCGACTCCGCCCGCCAGGCCGTCGACGCGGCGGTGGCCGAGGTGGCGCGCCTGGAGAGCCGCTATTCCCGCTACCGCGACGACAGCATCCTTTCGGCGATCAACCGGGTCGCGGCGGCCGGCGGCGAGGTCGAACTCGACGACGAGACCGCCGGGCTGATCGACTACGCCGACGCCTGCCACCGCCAGAGCGACGGTCTGTTCGACATCAGCTCGGGCATCCTGCGCCGGGTCTGGAACTTCCGCGAGGGAAGGCTGCCCGACCCGCAGGACGTCCGCGGCCTGCTGCCGCTGGTCGGCTGGGACAAGGTGGCGTGGCGGCGGCCGGCGCTCGGCTTTCCCCGCCCGGGCATGGAGATCGACCTGGGCGGCGTGGTGAAGGAATACGCCGCCGACAGCGTCGCCCGGCTGTGCCGGGAGGCGGGTATCCGCCACGGCGTCGTCAATTTGGGCGGCGACATCAGGGTGATCGGGCCGCGCCCGGGCGGCGAGGGCTGGAACGTCGGCATCCGCCACCCCCGCGCCGCCGACGCGGCGGTCGCCACGCTGACGCTGGACCGCGGCGGCGTCGCCACCAGCGGCGACTACGAGCGCTGCATCGACATCGGCGGCGTGCGCTACGGCCACATCCTCAACCCGCTCACCGGATGGCCGGTGCGCCATCTCGCCTCGGTGACCGTGGTGGCCGACTTCTGCGTGGTGGCGGGCAGCGCCTCGACCATCGCCATCCTCAAGGAACGCGACGGCCCCGCCTGGCTCGACGGCCTGGGCTCTCCCCACCTGTGGATCGACACCCGCGGCCAGTCGGGCGGCACGCTGTTGGCGGGGATCGGCGGGTAGGGGACGGCACCGGTTTGGGTGAAGGCTTGCGGGACAGAATCCCGTGCCCCTGGCGCGACCAGGGTGTCTCTTAAGGTCCAGCGCGCCGGCGGAAGCACATCAGGTCGCGCCGTGGCGCCGGCGGACAGGATGCAGGAACCTGTTATTGCCGGTAGCCGTGTTTCGCGACAACGTAACCCGATGGATGATGAGCGGCCTCAGTGGGACGAAGCCTTTGCGGAGCGGCTCGACGGCGCGGTCGTTCTGGTCGGCATGACCTATCACGAGCCGAGCGGCCCTCGGGACGAACAGTTCTTCGGCACGGTCATCGCGACCGACCAAACCGAGGGCGTCACCCTGCGGCCGGGAGGAAGCCGATCAGGCGAGATTTTCCGCCTCCCGCCGGACTTGAGGGCGTTCTTCCCGGCCGAGGCCGGCACCTATCGCCTGCGGCAGACAGGCGAGGTCGTGGTCGACCCAGACTACACGGTGGTGTGGGAGCTGACGCCGCCCAAGAGCTGATTCCTCGGTGGACAGCCATCAAAGCCCCACGACTTCAGCGTGATCTGCTACTCAATCCGACGACTCGCGATGGAGTAACGGCGCCGGTTTACCAATTCGCCCGATCGCCCGCCTTCCCGGCGCGCCCCTCACAGACCCAGGTCGGTGAGGGTGCGTTCGATGGTTTCGCGGGCGGCGGAGGGGGCGAAGGGGAAGGATTGCAGGAAGTGGCGCGCGGCGAGGTCCGGGTCGTTGCGCCGGGCGGCGCCGACCCAGTGCGACGCTTGCGCCGCCTGCCCGTCGAGGGCGGTGGCGAGCGCGGCGATCACGGCGATGTGCTTGTGGGCGCCCGGCGAGCGGGCGGCGCGCTCGCCGAGGATCGCCGCCTCGGCGTAGTCGCCCCTGATGATCCGCCCGAGGGCGCGGGTCGCGATCATCGCGTAGCGCAGCGGATCGAGCGGGCTGAGCCGCAGCGCGAGGCTTGCGTCGGCGTCGCCTGACTCGGCGTCGCCGGCGAGGGTCTCCGCCCAGGCCCGCGAATAGATGCCCTGCGCGTAGTTGGGGCTGATCGCCGTCGCCTGGTCGAGCCATTCGAGGCTCTCCGCGAGGTCGCCGCACAGCCACAGCGAGCGGCCCATGTTGAAATGGCAGAACGGATCGAGCCGGTCGCGCTGCAGCGCCTTTTCGGCGAACCCGCGCGCCAGGTCGGTCGCGGCGGCCCGGTCCGGCGCGTAGCCGAGAAACGCATCCTGGAAATGGGTGAACGACAGCCCCGCGCAGGCGCGCGCGAAATCGGGCTCCAGCGCCAGCGCCCGCTCGAACATCTCCGCCGCCAGCCGGTTGTCGGTCCGATTGAAGCGGAACGTGTGGTCGAGCCCGGCATGGAAGGCTTCCCAGGCGCCCAGCTCTTCCGGCCGCCGCGCGCGCACGCGCTGCGCCTCGCTGAGCGGGATGCGGACCTCCAGCGCCGCCAGGGTCCGAGAGGCGATCGCGTGCTGCAGCTCGTGGATGCGGTCGAGGGCGTCCTCGTGCTGCTCCGCCCAGATGACGCCGCCATTGGCCGCGTCCACCAGTTCGACGGAACAGACGATGCCGCCGCCGGAGACGGAGATGCCGCCGGTGAGGAGATAGCGCACGCCGAGGGCGAGCCCGGCCTGGCGATGGTCGACAGCCGGGCCCCTGAAGCGGAACGAGGAGCCGCGGGCGATCACGAGCAGCCAGGGCAGCCGCGCCAGGTCGGCGATCAGTTCGTCCGCCAGCGCGTCGGCCATGTAGCCGAAGGCGCCGGCGCCGCCCTCCCCGCGGAAGGGGAGGATGGCGATGGAAGGCCTGCCGGCGTCGGCCGCGGAGGCGGGCCCGGCCGCCTCGCCGGCGTCCCGCACGGCGGGAGACGGGCGGGCGGGATCGACGAACTGCACGTCGCCGACGAAGCGGAATCCCCTGCCGTGCACCGTCCGCAGCAGCCGCTGGGCCTTGCCGTCGTCGCCCAGCGCCTTGCGGGCCGACTTCAGCCGCGCCGCGACCGCGGCCTCGGAGATGAAGCGGCTGTCCCAGATCTTCTCGATGATCTCGTCCTTGCTGACCAGCCGGTCCGGATTCGACGCCAGCAGCAGGAGCAGCGAGAGAACCTGGGGCTCGGTCGGGACGAGCGCGCCGGCCTTGCGCAGCTCGAACCGGGCCGGGTCGAGTTCGAAGTCCTCGAAACGGTAGATCACCGCGCCTGCCTACGATGAGCCGGGAAAATCTCCATGAATTCTCCATGCCACCTTCAAGCTCGCGCTGACGGTATCCGCTACACCGGAAGCATCAGACAAGTGTCTGAGTCATCAACCGAAAGGAAACGACAATGCCTCTGGTTACCATCGACGTCATCAAGGATGTTTTCACACCCCAGGAAAAGCGCAAGCTGATTTCCAACGTCACCGAAGCGATGATCGCCGTGGAAGGCGAAGCCATGCGCCAGGTCACCTGGGTGATCATCAACGAGATCGCGCAGGGCGACTGGGCGATCGGCGGCCGGCCGCTGGCCGCCGCCGACGTCCACGCCATGGCGGGCAAGAGCGCCGCCTGACCTGCCGGATCCAACCCCGATACGGAGAGCGACATGCTCAAGTACTACGTCATCGAACGGGAGATCGCGGGCGTCGGAAGCCTGTCTCCCGCAGCACTCGGCGACGCCTCCGGCGCGTCGTGCCGGGCGGTCGCGCAGGTGCCGGGCCTGCAGTGGCAGCATTCCTACGTCGCCGCCGACAAGACCTTCTGCATCTACCTGGCCGAGAGTGAGCAGGCGATCCGGCGGCATGCGGAGCTTTCGGGCTTCCCGGCGAGCCGGATCACCGAGATCAGGTGCCTGATCGACCCGACCACCGAGCGGCTCGGCACCGCGCACGGTGCCGCGGCCGCCGCCTGACGCCGACGCGGGCCGCTGCCGGCGGCGCGATGCCGGCAGCGGCCTGCTCGATATGGGCTGGACCCATACCCCGCCGCATGCGTTGATGGCGCGGCATGCACGTCGCCATAAATCCGGATTGGCAGCAGCTTCTCCCCTACGCCATCGGCGGGGCGGTGTTGCTCGTCCTGCTGTTCAACATCCCCTATGTCGGGCGGGTGCTGCGGGCGCTGTTTTCCGTCGCGCTGCTCGCCCTCGCGCTGTTCGTGCTGCTGCAGCAGGCGCCGTTCGACCCGACGCTGTCGCAGATCACCCGCACGCTCGGCCTCGACCGGCAGGAGGTGTCGGGCCGCGAGGTTCGCGTGCCCATGGCGCCGGGCGGGCATTTCTGGGTCGAGGCGCAGGTGAACGGCGTGAGCCGGCGCATGCTCGTCGACAGCGGCGCCACGGTCACCGTGCTCTCCGCGCAGACCGCCCGGCAGGCCGGCGTTCCCGATGACGTCAACCTGCTGCCCGTCCGGATGCGCACCGCGGGCGGCACCGTCGAGGCGCATACCGGCACCGTCAAGGACCTCCGCATCGGCGGCATCGAGGCGCGCGGGCTCAAGGTGCTGATCTCGCCGGCGCTGGGCGGCGTCGACGTGCTGGGCATGAACTTCCTCTCCCAGCTCGCATCGTGGCGCGTCGAGGGGGGCACCCTGGTGCTGACGCCCAAGGGCGCAATCGCCGCTGGTGGTGCCTGAGCACGCCGGGTCCGAGAATTTTTTCCGCTACCGTGCGTTGTGTGATCTGGGCGGGCTTCGAGGGGAAGCCGGCGCGGCCCGAGGGGGCCGGTCTGGAGGGCGCCATGGGCAGGGTGGGGATTGTTTCCGCTATCGGATGTATTGCGATCGCGCTGTGTCTGGGGCCGGCGGCCGCCGCCCAGCCGGCCGGCGGGTCGATGGAGGCGCGCATGGAGCGGCTCGAGGCCGTCAACCGGGCGTTGCTCGCCTACCTGCGCGCCAAGGCGGCCGACGATCCTGACGCCGCCGCGCTGGTCGCCCGGCTGGACGCGATAGGCGCCCAGGCGCCGGCGGTCGCCGCTGCGCCCGGCGCGCCGTCGGCGCCTGTTCCGCAGCCGGCGCCCGTTCAGGCATCAGCCGAGACCGCGACCGCAGCCGGAACGACGCCGGCCGGGGAGGGCGAAGCGACCGGCGGGGCATCGGCGGGCGGCGTCATCGGCTTCAATTCGACCTACACCTACCGGATGCTCGACCACGCCGAGAACGTCAACACCCGGCCGCTGATGCTGCTCGAGGCGCGGGCGGCGGGCGCCCTGCCGTCGGCGGTGACGCTGGGCGGCTCCATCACCGCGATCACCGACTGGCAGTCGAGCAACCGGAACAGCAAGTTCGCCTACCTGATGCGCCATCCCACCTCGGCCAACCAGATCGGCGGCCACGTCTCCGAGGCGGTGATCCACAGCGCCCAGTTCCAGGCCACAGTGGGCTTCTCGGGCAACCTCTCGGGCTATGCCGAGCTGCTCTACAACCCGGAGCAGAGCTTCGGCAGCGGCACCATCACCGACGTCAACCGCAACCAGGTAGAACTGCGCAAGGCGTTCCTGCTGTGGGGCAATTTGGCGAAGTCGCCGTTCTACGCGGCGATCGGCAAGATGGACGTGCCGTTCGGCGTCAACGACACGGTCAGCCCGTTCACCAACTCCACCAACTGGCACGCCTTCGCCGGCCTCGCCTACGGCGCCCAGGTCGGCTATTTCGGCGGCGGCTTCCATATCCGGGCCATGCTGGTACAGGGCGGCGCCCAGTTCCGCGCGGCCAATGCGCCGGTGCACGGCACCGCCGTGCCGTCGAAGCTGAACAATTTCGCGGTCGACGCCAACTACACGTTCCGGCTGGCCGCGGACGCGTCGCTGAAGCTGGGCGGCAGCTACCAGAATGCCACCGCCTACTGCCAGGACTACCCGGTTGGCCACTTCCAGGGCTGCGAGAACAACGTGCCGGCCTGGGCCGCCTACGGCAGGCTGGTCTACCGGCGCGTCACCCTCGCCGGCGAGATCGCGCACACCACGCGGGTGTGGCCCGGCACCCAGGTGCCCGATCCGGACAACCCGCTCAGCGCCTATCCGGCCCACAAGGTGACGGCGTTCACCGTCGGCGCCCGCTACGCCGCGCCCATCGTGCCGCACGACCTCACCCTGTCGTTCGAGTTCAGCCAGTTCCGCGCCGGACCGCACGGCGCGCCGTGGAGCCGCCAGAACCAGTGGGTGGCGGGGGTGGCGAACCGGGTGCTGCCCAGCGTCGACCTGTTCGGCGAGTACATCTACACCCAGGGCTACGCACCGTTGAACTTCGTCAGCGGCGGCAACTTCCCCGACGGCTCCACCTGGTCCGACAACACCGCCCGCTCCCACGTGGTGCTGCTGGGCCTGCAGGCGGCGTTCTGAGCGGGGCCTATCCCTCGACCACCTCGAACGGGAAGTCCTCGTAGGCGTAGTCGATGGTGAGCTCCTCGCCGGCGTCCAGGTCGCGGGCGGCGTAGAGGCGGATGCACAGGGCGCCGCGGTCCAGCACGAACAGGCAGTTGGGCCGGGCGCTGTGGTTGCAGAACGAGATCTCGCCCAGCGCCACGGCGTAGCGGGTGGTGTCGGCGTCGGGCGTCCAGTCGAACACGTAGTGGTCGAGCAGGCTGGCGCGGATGTGCTCGTCGTCCGCCTCGGGGATCAGCAGCACGCTGGCCGAGGTCACCATCGTGCCCTCGGCGATGGGGCCGGCGGTGAACAGGCCGCGCCCGCCGAGGCGCGACGGGCCGACATGGAGCCCGTTCGTTCGTTCGATGACATGCATGGGGTCGTCTTCCGGTCCGTTCGCTATCCCGATCGCGGATGCGCTGCATCATAGATGGAGAGCAGGCGCGCCGTGTCCACCTCCGTGTAGTGCTGGGTGGTGGACAGCGAGGCGTGGCCCAGCAACTCCTGGATGCTGCGAAGGTCGCCGCCGCCCGCCAGCAGGTGGGTGGCGAAGGAGTGGCGCAGGGCATGCGGCGTGGCCGAATCGGGCAGGCCCAGCGCGCCGCGCAGCTGGCGGATGCGCTGCTGCACGATGCCCGGGTTGAGCCGCTTGCCGCGCACGCCCACGAACAGCGGCCCGTCGGGCGCCAGCGCGAACGGGCAGGCGGCGACGTAGGCGGCGATCGCCTCGCGCACCGCGGGCAGCACCGGCACCAGCCGCTGCTTGCCGCCCTTGCCGGTGATCACCATGGATTGGCCCTGCGGCGCCTCGCGGCGGCGCAGGCCGAGCGCCTCGGAGATGCGCAGGCCGCAGCCGTAGAGCAGGGTGACGACGGCGGTGTCCCGGTCGGCGACCCATGGCTCCTCGCTCAGCGCGCCGACCTCGTCGACCACGGCGAGCGCGCCGTCGACCGAGAGCGGCCGGGGCACGGAATGGGGCAGCTTGGGGGTGGAGACGGCCTGCACCGCGGCGTTCTCCAGCCGGCCGGCGCGGCCCTGGAAACGGTAGAAGTTGCGCACCGCCGACAGTGCCCGCGCCGTCGAGCGGTTGGCGAGTCCGCGGCGCTTGCGCGCGGTCAGCCAGGCGCGGAAGTCGGGCACGCCGGCGGCCTCCAGCGTCGCCTTGCCCACCGGGCCGCCGTGATGGCCCTGCAGGAAGGCGAAGAAGTCCACAAGGTCGCGCAGGTAGGCGGCGAGGGTGTGGGTGGCGAGCCGGCGTTCGCTGGCGAGGTGGCGGGCCCAGTCGCGGGCCAGCGGCGCGGCCGTCTCGTCGGCGGCGAGGGAGGCGAGCAGGCGCTCGGTCAGTTCTCCGGCTGCGACCACCGCGCGGCCTCCGGCGCCAGCGACTGGGGCAGCAGCTGCTGCAGCCTCAGCGCCAGCACGTCGCCCAGGAAGCGGACCAGGTGGGTCGCCTGGCCCGGCTCGAAGGTGCCGGCGTCCCGGTCGCCGATGGCGAGCACGCCGAACACCTGCCGGCCCAGCTCCAGCTTCACCATCGCCTGGGAGCCGATCAGGCTGGCGGCGGGGCCGAAGAACTCCTCGGAATCCTCCCGCACGCCGGACAGGCAGATGGACTGGCCGGGGGCGAACTGGGCCTCCAGCAGCATGGCCGGCAGCAGCAGCACCGGCTCGGCCTTGCGCTCCGGCCACAGCACCCGGTGGTCGAGGGCGAGCACGGCCACGTCGGCATGCAGGTAGTCGTGCAGCTCGCGGCTGATCACCCAGGCCAGGTCCTCGAAGCTGCGCGGCCGCAGCAGGGCGAGCGCCGCCTCGTGCACCTGGTGCTGGCTGGCGAGGTTGCTGCGCGAGGTGTCGACCAGGGCGTCCCGGTCGGCGGTGCGCTCGGCCAGCGAGTCCTTCAGACGGTCGATCAGGTGGCGGTGGAAGTCCACCACCCGCGCGTCGCGCGCGTCGCCCTCGGGCAGCAGCTCGGCCAGCACGTCGGGGTGCTTGTCGAGCCAGGCGAGAACCGAGTCCCGGGTGAGCTTGGATGCCATGGTCAGCCGATCTTCTGTCCGGTCTTCGCCCAGTCGGCGAGGAAGTTCTGCAGGCCGATGTCGGTCAGCGGGTGCTTTACCAGCTGGCGCAGCGTCGAGGGCGGGATGGTGCACACGTCGGCGCCGATCAGCGCGGCGCGCAGCACATGGGTGGGATTGCGCACGCTGGCGACCAGGATCTCGGTGCCGATGGCGTCGTAATTGTCGAAGATCTGGCGGATGTCCTCGATCAGCGCCATGCCGTCCTGGGAGATGTCGTCGAGCCGGCCGACGAAGGGCGACACGAAGGTGGCGCCCGCCTTGCCCGCCATCAGCGCCTGCACCGGCGAGAAGCACAGGGTGACGTTGACCATGATGCCGTTGCCGGTCAGGTGGCGGCAGGCCTTCAGCCCGTCGATGGTGAGCGGCACCTTGACGGCGATGTTGGGCGCCACCTGGGCCAGCTTCTCGCCCTCGGCGATCATGCCGGCGGCGTCGGTGGCGGTGACCTCGGCGCTCACCGGGCCATCCACCACGGCGCAGATATCATGCAGTATCTCGGTGAAGTCGCGCCCCGCCTTGGCGACCAGCGACGGATTCGTCGTCACGCCGTCCAGCAGCCCGGCGTCGGCCAGGTCGCGAATCTCGGCGATGTCGGCGGTGTCGACGAAGAACTTCATGAAGGGTATTCCTCGGTTCCGGTTTCTGACGTGGCCGTTGGGCCGATTCTAGGGAAGGCGTCCTACCCTGCCAAGACCGCATGCCAGCAAAAGCACCGGTTCCGCGCCGGAGGAGGAGACCTTCCGCGGGCCGGACACCGTGCGCGTCCTGCTGCCGCTGGCGCTTGACCTAGCATATGACTACGCGGCTGCGCCAGAGGCGCCGCCAGGCCCCGGCCGGTTCGTCGAGGTGCCGCTGGGCACCCGCCGCCGGATCGGCGTGGTGTGGGACGGCGAGCGGCGCGGCGAGCGGGTCGATCCGGCCAGGCTGCGCCCGGTGGGCCGGGTGCTCGAGCTGCCGCCACTGCCCGACTCGACCCGCCGCTTCATCGACTGGGTGGCGCGCTACACCATGGCGCCGCTGGGCTCGGTGCTGCGCATGGCGATCGCCACGCCGGCGCTGTTCCAGCCGTCCCGCCCGGCCGTCACCTACGAGTGGACCGGCGCGGCGCCCGAGCGCCAGACCGCGGCACGCAGGCGGGTGCTCGACCTGCTGCGGGACGGGCCGCCGCGCACCGCCGCCGAGCTGGCCGAGCTGGCCTCGGTCAGCGCCGGCGTGGTCAGGGGGCTCGCCGATCAGGGCGTGCTGCGGACGATCGAGACCGACCCGGACGCGGCGCTGCGGCCGGCGGCGCCCCGGCCCGACCTGCCGGGCCCGGACCTGTCGGCCGACCAGGCGGCGGCGGCGGCGCACCTGAGGGGGCTGCTGGACGGCGGCTTCCGCGCCGTGCTGCTGGAGGGCGTGACGGGCTCGGGCAAGACCGAGGTCTACCTGGAGGCGGTGGCCGAGGCGCTGCGCCGGGCGCCCGGCGCCCAGGTGCTGGTGCTGGTGCCCGAGATCGCCCTCACCAACCAGCTGCTCGAGCGCTTCGAGCGCCGCTTCGGCGCCGCGCCGGTGGCCTGGCATTCCGACCTGACCGGCCGTGCCCGCCGCGCCGCCTGGCTCGACGTCGCCGCCGGCCGCGCCCGGGTGGTGGTGGGCGCCCGGTCGGCCCTGTTCCTGCCCTTCGCCGACCTGCGGCTGGTGGTGGTCGACGAGGAGCACGACCAGGCCTACAAGCAGGAGGAGCAGGTGGTCTACCACGCCCGCGACATGGCGGTGGTGCGCGGTTCCCTCGCGAGCTGCCCGGTGGTGCTGGTCTCGGCGACGCCGTCGCTGGAGACCATGGTCAACTGCTGGACCGGCAAGTACGAGCGGGTCGAGTTGCCCAGCCGCCACGGCGGCGCCAGCCTGCCCGAGATCGCCGCCATCGACATGCGCCACGAGACCCTGCCGCGCGGCCGCTGGATCTCGCCCCGGCTCGAGGCCGCGCTGCGGGCGACCGCCGAGGCGGGCGAGCAGTCGCTGCTGTTCCTCAACCGCCGCGGCTACGCGCCGGCCGCCATCTGCCGCGCCTGCGGCAACCGGGTGCAGCGGGACAACTGCTCGGCGCCGCTGGTGGTGCACCGCTTCGGCGACCGGCTGCAGTGCCATCACTGCGATTTCTCCATGCCGATGCCGCGCCAGTGCCCCAAATGCGGCGCCGAGGGCACCATCATCGCCTACGGGCCCGGCGTCGAGCGGCTCGCCGAGGAGGTCGGCGCGCTGTTCCCCGATCTGCGGGTGGCCGTGATGGCCAGCGACACGGTGCGCACCGCCCGGGAGGCGCAGGCCTTCGTCGAGCGCATCGAACGGCACGAGCTCGACGTGGTGGTCGGCACCCAGCTGGTCACCAAGGGCCACCATTTCCCCATGCTCACCCTGGTGGGCATCGTCGACGCGGACCTCGGCCTGTCGGGCGGCGACCTGCGCGCCGCCGAGCGCACCTACCAGCAGCTCTGGCAGGTGGCGGGGCGGGCCGGCCGGGCCGAGCGGCCGGGCCGGGTGCTGATCCAGACCTACATGCCGGAGCACCCGGTGATGCGCGCGCTGATCGAGGGCGACGGCCCCGCCTTCTACCGGCAGGAGGCGGCGCAGCGGGAGGAGGCGGGCTGGCCGCCCTTCGGCCGGCTGGCGGCGCTGATTCTCTCCGGCGCCCACGAGGCGGAGGTCGCGGCGCATGCCCGCGCGCTCGCGGCGGCGGCCCCGCGGGGCGAGGGACTGCACATGATGGGCCCGGCGCCGGCCCCCTTCGCCCGGCTGCGCGGCCGGTTTCGCTACCGCTTCCTGCTGCGGGTCCGGAAGGGCGTCGACATCCAGGCCACGGTGCGCCGCTGGCTGGCCCAAGTGCCTGAAAAAACAGGGGTTAAGG
Organism: Alphaproteobacteria bacterium; assembly: GCA_016124315.1. Taxonomy (GTDB): domain Bacteria; phylum Pseudomonadota; class Alphaproteobacteria; order SMXS01; family SMXS01; genus RI-34. Next base: position 1,303 of record WGNW01000051.1, on the reverse strand, counting down.
TGGTCGTCGACATCGACCCCTACAGCTTTCTGTGAACGCTTGTCAGCCTCCCGAAAAAGCCCGCCCGGAGTCGGTTGCATGGCGTGTATCCCTGTGTTAACACTCGCGCCGTTTCGCGGGGCCCTGCCGCGCGGAAACAAGAGATTTGCAGGAAATCCGCCGGTCGCTGCCGGTAATTCCACCCCGAAGAACGCCTCAACGAAGAGTCGCCAACGTGGCAGCTGAAAGTTCCATGACATCGGGTGTGGCGGGACGGTATGCCGCTGCGCTGTTCGACCTCGCCAAGGATGCCGGCCTGCTGGATGCGGTCCAGCAGGACCTGTCCGACCTCAAGCGGCTCATCGGCGAAAGCCCCGACCTGGCCGAGCTGGTGCACAGCCCGCTGTTCTCCCGCGACGACCAGACCCGCGCCATCGCGGCGGTGCTCGAACGGGCGGGCGCCAACGACCTGACCAAGCGCTTCCTCGCCGTCGTCGCCAGGAACCGCCGGCTGTTCGCCGTGCGCGAGATGATCGACGCCTATGGCGCGCTGCTGGCCGACTACCGCGGCGAAATGACCGCCCGGGTGGCGTCGGCCTATCCGCTGACCGACGAGCAGACGGCGCGGCTTGCCGAAACCCTCTCGGCGCAGCTCCAGCGCAAGATCCAGATCGATGCGACCGTGGACAAGAGCCTGCTGGGCGGCCTCGTCGTCCGCGTCGGCTCGCGCATGATCGACAATTCGCTTCGCACGAAACTCTCCAATTTGCAGCTTGCCATGAAAGGGATTGGCTGATGGACATCCGCGCCGCAGAAATCTCGGAAATCCTCAAGGAACAGATCAGCAATTTCGGCGCCGAGGCGGAAGTCTCCGAAATCGGCCGGGTGCTCTCGGTGGGTGACGGCATCGCCCGCGTCTATGGTCTCGACAACGTGCAGGCCGGCGAGCTGGTGGAATTCCCGGGCGGCACCAAGGGCATGGCGCTCAACCTGGAAGTCGACAACGTCGGCGTCGTGATCTTCGGCACCGACAAGGACATCAAGGAAGGCGACACCGTCAAGCGGACCGGCGACATCGTCGACGTGCCGGTGGGCAAGGGCCTGCTGGGCCGCGTGGTCGACGCGCTGGGCAATCCGATCGACGGCAAGGGCCCGATCGAATACGCCGAGCGCCGCCTGGTCGACGTCAAGGCGCCGGGCATCATCCCGCGCAAGTCGGTGCACGAGCCGGTGCAGACCGGCCTGAAGGCCATCGACAGCCTGGTGCCGATCGGCCGCGGCCAGCGCGAGCTGATCATCGGCGACCGCCAGACCGGCAAGACCG
>WGNW01000095.1 GCA_016124315.1 Alphaproteobacteria bacterium | reverse complement strand
CTGCAGGCCGCGCTGGGTGTTGGAGATCGAATAGAAGATGGCGGTGTCGGCGCTGCGCTCGTCGCCCACCGGCGCATCCCGGTCGAGCAGCACCTGCACGTCTCCGGCCAGTCCCTTCACCAGCGCCACCTCGACGAAGGCCAGCGGCTCGTCGGGCATGCGGGGATGGAACAGCGCGAAGCAGCGCCGGTCGGATTCGAGCCGGTTGCGCAGGTCGTCCCAGGAGCGGATCTCGTGGACCGCCTCGTAGGCGATCAGCTTCTCCAGCAGCGCCGCGGGCGACCGCCAGGTGATCTGGTGCAGGTCGAGGAAGCCCAGGTCGAACCACGACACCAGCAGGTCGCGCAGATCGTCGTCCAGGGCGGCGAGGTGGGGCGACTGGCTGCGGATCTTCAGCAGGTCGGCCCGCAGGTCGACGAGGAATTTCACGCCCTGCGGCAGCGCGTTGAACTGGCGCAGCAGGCGCAGCCGCGGCGGGGTCAGCGCCTCGCGCAGGTCGCGCTCCGCCTTCAGCCGCTCCTCGTCGGTGTCGGCGTCGCGCCACAGGTCGACGGCGATCCCCAGGGAATGGGCCGGCGTGGCGAAGCGTTCTGCCAGCAGGGCGAGGAACCGTTGCCGTCCGGTCTCGCTGAACGACAGGTAGAGCCGGCCGAGCTGGGCGGTGCGGGCGCGGGCGGCGAACTCGCCGCCGGGACCGCCGATGCAGGCGTCGACCTGGCGCCGTACCACCTCCACGCGGGCCTGGGGCAGGTCGGGCGGGATATCGCCGTTGTTCTCGACCAGCGCCGCCGCGCCGTCGCGCACGTCGCGCCACGCCCGGCGCAGCCGGACGAGGGTGCGGTTCAGGAAGGTTTCCTTCTCCGCCGGCGGGGACATCAGCGGGTCGCTGCTCATGCCCCTAGAGGTACCATGCATGCGCCGGACGGACCACCGTAGCAATGTGACAATGGACTTGCAGCGGTCGGGAAACGGGGCGGGTTCAGCCTCCGGCGAGCCAGTCCAGAATCGCCTGCCGGCCGCCGTCCAGGTCGGGCACAGGCCCACGGGAGGGCGGGTCGGCGTAGGCCGACAGCTTGATGGGATTGCCGGCGATTTCCAGCGTGCCGGTGACGGGGTCGTCCACCTTCACCACCATGTTGCGCGCCCGCACGTGCGGATCGTGCAGTGCCTGCTCCACATTGTTGATGGGGCCGCAGGGCACCCCGGCCGCCTCCAGCTTTTCCATCCACGCGGCGACGGTGCCGCCGCCCAGGGTGAACTCCATCTCGCGGGCCAGCCGGTCCACGTTCTGGCAACGCAGGTCGTTGGTGGCGAAGTCGGGATCCTGGACGAGGTCGGGCCGGCCCAGCACCTCGCACAGCCGCTCGAACAGGCCGTTGTTGCCGGCGGCGATGACGATGTAGCCGTCCTGCGCCCGGAAGGCCGCGAACGGCGTGATCGACGGGTGGCGCGCTCCCAGCGGGCCGGGCGCCACGCCCGTCGCCGCGTAGCGGGCGATGGCGTTCTCCAGGATGGCGATCTGGCAGTCCAGCATGGCGACGTCGATCTTCATGCCCTCGCCCGAGGCGGTGCGCCGGTAGAGGGCGGCGTTGACGCCGATGGCCGCGAACATCCCCGCCGTGATGTCGCCGATGGAGCTGCCGACGCGGGTCGGCGGACCGCCGGGCTGGCCGGTGATGCTCATGATGCCGCCCATCGCCTGCACCACCATGTCGTAGGCCGGTCGGGTCTTGTAGGGTCCGGTGTGGCCGAAGCCCGACGCGGCGGCGTAGATCAGCCGGGGAAAGCGCTCGTGCAGCGCCTCCCAGCCGTAGCCGAGCTTCTCCATCACGCCCGGCCGGTAGTTCTCCACCAGCACGTCGGCGCGGGCCAGCAGGTCCTCGAAGATCCGCCGGTCGGCATCGTCCTTCAGGTTGAGGGCGATGCTCTCCTTGCCCCGGTTGAGCGACATGAAATAGGCCGACTTGCCCTCGATGAAGGGGCCGATGTGGCGGCTGTCGTCGCCGGTTTTCGGCGTCTCGACCTTGATCACCCGGGCGCCCAGGTCGGCCAGCACCATGGTGCAGTAGGGGCCGGCCAGCACCCGGGTGAGGTCGACGACGACGATCCCGGAAAGCGGTCCGTCGGCCATCGCGCTACTCGCCCTTGAACTCGGCCGGGCGCTTCTCGAAGAACGCCTTGACGCCCTCTCCGAAGTCGGCGGTGCGGCCGGCGACCTTCTGGCTCTGCCGCTCCAGCTCGAGCTGCTCGTCATAGGTGTTGAGCGGGCTGTTCCAGTAGAGCTTGCGGATCAGCCCCAGCGCCACCGTCGGGCCGGCGGCCAGCTCGGCGGCGAGCGTGCGGGCCTCTTCCATCAGCGCGTCGTCGTCGTGTACCCGGTTGATCAGGCCCCAGGCCAGCGCCTTCTCGGCCGGCAGCTTCTCGGCCATCAGCGACAGCTCCTTGGCGCGGGCGAGGCCGACGAGGCGCGGCAGCAGGTAGGTGGAGCCGCCGTCGGGCACCAGGCCGATGCGGCGGAACGCCTGGAGGAAGTAGCTGGACCTGCCCGCCAGGATCATGTCGCCCATCAGCGCGAAGCTCATGCCGACGCCGGCGGCGACGCCGTTGACGGCGGTGATCATCGGGAAGGGCAGGTCGCGCAGGCGCTTCAGGATCGGGTGATACCAGCGCTCCAGCACGTCGCCGGCGTCGCTGTCCTTGGCGCCCGGCTTGCCGGAGATGCCGCCGCCCAGATTGGCGCCGGCGCAGAAGCCGCGGCCCTCGCCGGTGAGGATCAGGCAGCGCACGCCGCTGTCCGGCTTCTCCAGGGCGTCGAGGGCCGCCTGGATGTCCTCCAGCATGGCGACGGAGACCACGTTGAGCGCCTGCGGATCGTTCAGCGTGAGCACCGCCACGTGGCCGGCGACATCCAGTTTGACCTTGCCGTTCTTCATGTGCTTTATCTCCCCGGGAAACTTCTGCAGCCGCGCCAAAAAAAGGCATTTCGCCCGGCTCCGCAAGGGAAATCGGGCAAGCGCGGTCTCACGTCTCGCATGGGGAACGCGCACATGTCCGACTACGAATTCATCAAGACCGAACGGGACGGCAACCTGTTCATCCTGACCATGAACCGGCCCGAGGTGATGAACGCCTGCCATTCGCCGATGCACGAGGAGATGCAGTCGGCGTTCGACGCCTTCGCGGCCGACGACGACCTCTGGGTGGCCATCGTCACCGGCGCCGGCGACCGCGCCTTCTCGGCGGGCAACGACCTGAAGTACCAGGCCGCCGGCGGCAAGCGCTGGAAGGTGCGCACCGGCTTCGGCGGCATCACCCAGCGGTTCGACCTGTTCAAGCCGGTGATCGCGGCGGTGAACGGCGTCGCCATGGGCGGCGGCTTCGAGGTGGCGCTGGCCTGCGACATCATCGTCGCCTCCGACAAGGCGGTGTTCGCCCTGCCGGAGGTGCGGGTCGGCCTGATGGCGGGCGCCGGCGGCGTGCACCGGCTGCCGCGTACCATGCCGCTGAAGCAGGCCATGGGCATGATGCTCACCGGCAAGCGCATGAGCGCCGACGACGGCCTGCGCTTCGGCTTCGTCAACGAGGTGGTACCCCACGACCAGCTGATGGCGGCGGCGCGCCGCTGGGCCGCCGAGATACTGGAGGCCTCGCCGCTGTCGGTGCGGGCCACCAAGGAAGCCGTCTACAAGGGCTTCGACGCCGCCAGCCTCGAAGAGGCCATCGACACGGTCTATCCGGTCAGCCAGCAGATGCGCGACAGCGAGGACTTCATCGAAGGCCCGAAGGCGTTCTCGGAGAAGCGCAAGCCCAACTGGAAGGGCCGCTGAGGCTCGGTTCAGGTAACCGACAGGCCCAAGGCCATGCGGGCTTGCCCTACAGGTGCGGCGCCAGCGACAGGTAGATGTTGCCGAAGCCCATGATCGACAGCAGCAGGAAGGTGACCTGGGCGCCGATCAGGCGCGGATAGGTGGCGCCCGGATTGCTGGAGTAGCCCCACACGTGCAGCAGCCGCGCGATCACCAGCGAGGCGCCCAGCACGTGGACGATCACCACCGGCGCGCCGCCGCGCTCCAGCAGGTAGAGCAGGATCAGCGCCAGCGGCACGTTCTCCACGAAGTTGGCCTGCACCCGCATGGTGGTGTCCGGCTTCCAGTCCGGCAGCTTCGCGGCGTTGATCCGCGCCCACAGCACCTGGGTGGCCAGCGCCACCGCCAGCAGGCCCATGATGCCCGCATAGAGCATCGTGGCCGGCATTCCCCCCGTATCCATGTCTCAGGCTCCTCGCTTCTTGTCTCGTTCCGCGGCCCAGTCGGCGTAGGCGATGCGCGGCATGTCGAAGGCATCGGCCGTGCGCACGTACCAGCCGCGGCCGTGCATGCGGCCGATCAGCTTCATGGCCGGCGCGTCCACATACATCTTTTCCTGGTCGACGAACTGGTCGGCGATGTGCATGTAGACCACCTCGCCGACGACCACCCGGTTGCCGGTGCCCACCTCCATGGTCGCCATGCGCTTGCACTCGAAGCTGACCGGGGATTCCTTGATCCACGGCGCCTTGACCACCGTGCTGGGCATGGGCGTGAGGCCGGTTTCGGCCAGCTCGTCCTCGTCGGCGGGGAAGTCCATGGCGCAGAGGTTCATCTGCGGCGCGATCTCCTCGCTGACCAGGCTGACCACGAACTCTCCGGTGTCGCGGATGTTGTCGCCGGTGTCCTTGCGTGGCGCGTAGTCGGTGACCTCCAGCCCCAGCACCACCAGCGGCGGCTCGGCGCTCACCGCATTGAAGAAGCTGAACGGCGCCGCGTTGACGACGCCCTCCTTGCTGAGTGTGGTCACCAGAGCGATCGGCCGCGGCACGATGGACGAGACCAGCAGCTTGTAGCGGTCCATCCTGGGCAGGGTGCGGAAGTCCAGGTCCACCGCCCTAGCCCTTTCCGCCGACCAGGCTGATCAGCACCAGGGCCAGGCCGCCGAGCAGCAGGGTCAGGCCGATCCAGCAGTACTGGTCGAGCCAGAACAGGCCGAACGCCTCCGGCGTACCCTTGGGCGCCGTCGGCTGCGGGCCCGGCTTGAGCTGCCGGGGCAGCCCCTTGACCACGAAGATGCCGCCGCCCAGCCACATGCAGCCCATGCCGATGATGATGCGCCAGGCGTACCAGTCGATGGCGTCCACGGCCTCAGCCTATGACCTTGTAGTACGGGTCGTTGGGCATCCGCGCGCCGGTGTTCAGGCCACCCAGCAGCCCGGTTGTCCAGTTGCCGGTGGACGGGATGTTGTGGTTCCAGTCCATCACGTAGTAGCGGCTCTTGATCCGCCACTCGCCGCCGCGCTTCTCGAAATGGTCCAGGTAGCGGCCGCCGACAAGCATGTCCGTCAGCTCGCCCTTCTCGTTCTTCAGCAGATGGTAGGCGAGGCAGTAGGTCTCGCCCGTCGCCTTGTCGCCGTCCACCTCGATCAGGTGGTTGCCTATGGTGTGCAGGGTGCGCTCCATCTGGCTGATGCCGGCGACGCAGTTCTCGGCCCAGGTCATGGCGTCCAGGTCCTGGTCGCTGTAGTTGCAGCTGCCGTCTGGCCAGAAGGCCGACTTCAGCACCTCCAGGTCGCAGCGGTCGACGCCGTGACAGTAGCGGGACATGCAGGTGTAGATGTCGATGTGGTCCAGCGCGCGTTGGGCGTCGGCCATGGTGCTCTCCCCGTTGATCTTCCCTCAAGTGCGGGCAGCGTAGCGTGCCGGCCGAAGCCGCGCAAAAGGAAAGAAAAAGACAGCCGGGCTCGGTATCTGCCATGGACCCGGGTGCTCCCGGCGGATAGAGAGACGGCGCGCGCGGTGCTTCCGGCCCAGCTTGTGACAAAAATGTCACAAGCAGCAGATTTCTTAAATTACAAAGCGTATGTACGGCTTATTGTTTTTTGCGTCACTCCCCCGGTGATGTAATAACCGGCCACCGAACCGGAAACACACATCATCACAGGCTCTGGAGGGGCGTCCGCCCGCGGACACCTTTTCGCTGATCAGGGGAGTCCACATGAACAGATATCTATCCACGGTTTCCTGGGCCGTCGTCGCGGCCCTGGTGGGAGGGGCGGGCGCCTACGCGCAGAACGCCGCTCCCGCGAACAATCTGCCGCCGACCGAATCCCAGCAGCAGAAGGAGGACGGCGGCGCGCTGTTCTCGCAGCAGGGGCAGATCGAGACGGTCATCTCGCAGGCCCAGAAGAAGTCCGAATCGGTGCAGGACGTGCCGGTGCCGGTGACCTCCTTCTCCGGCCTCGCCATCGAGAAGAAGTTCGCCGTCAACCTGGAAGACATCAACAAGCTGGCGCCGGGCGTGCAGATCCAGCACGTCGGCCTGTTCCACAACGCCGCCGCCGTCACCATCCGCGGCATCACCACCTCGGGCATCGAGAGTTACGACGATCCCCACACCGCGCTGTTCATCGACGGCGTCTACCAGGCGCGCAACGCCTTCGCCCTGTCCAACCTGCTGGACATCGACGCGGTCGAGCTGCTGCGCGGCCCGCAGGGCACGATCTACGGCCGCAACGCCTATTCGGGCGCCATCACCGTGCGCACCAAGAAGCCGGACATGTACGACTACGGCGGCAAGGCCAGCCTGCGCATCGCCAATGCCGGCAACGTGGTGGTCGACCTGATCGGCAACATGCCGGTTGTTCAGGACAAGTTCGCCATCCGCGTCGCCTCGCAGTTCTACAAGGACAGCGGCTTCTACAAGAACAACGGCATCGTGGTGGACGGCGTGGTCGACGGCCAGACCATCACCCACGTGGATCCGAACCTGAAGGGCAAGCGCATCCAGGGCAACAAGTACGTGTACTTCCGCCCGAGCATGCGCTTCACCCCCAACGACAAGCTCGACGTCACCCTGACCGGCGAGATCATCCGCCAGCGCGGCGACGGCACGGTGTCGTCGAATGCGCTTTACGACCCGCGCACGCCGGCCAATCCGTTCTGCGGCGACAAGGGGACGCCGACGGCGTTCAACTGCAACACCAGCTATTTCGAAGCCCTGTATCCGCCGGACGGCCTCGCCAAGAACCCCTACGGCGACAACAACGGCGACAAGGGTGATGGCAGCGATCCGTATTCGGTCGGCTACAACCTGCCCTACAACAACAGCGACCTGAACAGCTACAACCTGACGCTGAACGCCGACTATCACACCGACATCGGCACCTTCACGCTGACCGGCAACTACGGCCATCAGCGGAGTGTGATCAACACCGACACGGACGGCACCAACGTCGACCTGTTCTCGTCGACCCGCTTCGAGAGCTACAAGACCTATCAGTTCGAAGGTCACTTCGTGTCCGACTTCTCCGACACGCTCGACATGATCGCCGGCCTGTTCTACCTGTACGACAGCTATCACGTCGGTCAGCTGCTCTGGACGCCGGGCATCGGTCCGTTCACCTACGACAATGCCGGCATGGCGTTCTTCCAGAACGGCCAGCAGCGCAAGACCTGGGCGGCCTACACCCAGTTCGAGTACCACTTCACCGACCAGTTGAGCGCGGTGGCCGGCATCCGCTACTCGTGGGAGAAGAAGTACAACGTCTTCGAGGTGCCGAACTCCACGCTCGCCGCCCAGGGCATCTGCCCGGCCACTGGCTGCGTGACCACGCCCGACTTCGCCAGCTTCCCCACCGGTCCCGACACCCAGACGTATGGCCCGAACTCGGACACGTGGGACAACTGGTCGCCCCGTGTCGGCCTGAACTACCGCGTCAACCCGGACGTGCTGCTGTTCGCCTTCTGGCAGCGCGCGTACAAGTCGGGCGGCTTCGTCAACAACGCCTCGACCCTGTCGACGTTCAACACGCCCTACGGCCAGGAGCGCATCGACAACTACGAGTTCGGCTTCAAGACCGAGTGGCTTGACCGCCGGCTGCAGCTCAACGGCAACCTGTACTACCAGAAGCTGAACGGCCTGCAGCGCCAGATCATCCGCCCGGCCAACAACACCACCGGGCAGGAGACCTACATCACCAACGCGGCCAATGCCCGCTCCTACGGCTTCGAGCTGGAGATGGTCGCGATCCCGATGGACGGCCTCACCCTCAATGCCAACCTGGCGTACAACAACATCAAGTACACCAGCTTCTGCGCCGATCTGGACGGCCCCGAGAACAGCGCGACTCCGGCCAGTGGCCGCGCGGTCTGCGGCACCACGACGAATGTTGCGCCCCCCGGTGCGCCCCCCAGCTACATCGTCGAGACCGATTACTCGGATCTGCCGCTGTCGTTCGCGCCGAACTGGATCGCCAACTTCGGTGCCACCTACGACTTCCCGATCGGGGACATGGGCAACATCAGCCTGGGTGCCAACGTCCACTACACCTCCAAGATGGCGGCCTCTTCCCTGCCGAACTTCCCGCGCTCGGACCGTGGGTCGCTGTTCACGGTGGACGCCCAGATCAGCTGGGAGCATCCGGACGGCAAGTACCGGGTGTCGATCTGGGGCAAGAACCTGAACAACGACATCGAGCGGCTCAGCGTGACTCCGGTGTCCTACCTGTTCGCGTTCGAGAACCCGACCCAGCCGCGTACCTACGGCATCACCTTGACGGCCGAATTCTAGGCCGAACCTGCAGTCGGGGAGGAACCGGCCCCAGGGTCGGTTCCATCCGCGGAGATCGAGGGCGCCAGCGGAAACGCTGGCGCCCTTTTTCTGTGCGCGGCGTCGGGCGGATAATAAAAACAATCTTAAAATCTTAAAAAAGACCCTGATGATTTTATTGGAAAACTAGACCGCGATATGCCAGAGTTCCGGCGTCGGAAGACACCAATCAAGAGTGAACGGGGTCTGGAGAAATCCGGACGCAAGGGGAGGTTCCAGAAATGAGATTCAAAGCGCTAAGTCTGTGCGCGGCGGCGCCGCTCATGCTGTGGGCGGGCGCCGCTTTCGCGCACGTAACGGCTTTCGACCCGGGCGTTGCGCCGGGGGCCATGCAGAACGGCCAGGTCACCCTGCCGAGCGGCGAGACCGCGCCGATCCTGTCCAAGGACGAGTGCGAAGCCCAGAAGCAGGCGGATGAAAGCTGCGAAGGCACCACGGGCTATTTCATCGTCACCCCGGCCGAGCTGCCCATGGGCATCACCGTCCACTTCTCGGGCGACGTCAACGGCAAGATGACCGAGGGCACCGCCCGGATCACCAGCAACGGCGCCCTGATGGCCGAGGCCGGCTCCACCGGCAGTCTGTTCTCGCAGCAGGGCCAGATCGAGACCGTCATCTCGCAGGCGCAGAAGAAGGAAGAATCGGTGCAGGACGTGCCGGTTCCGGTCACCGCTTTCTCCGGCCTGGCGATCGAGCGCCACTTCGCCGTCAACCTGGAAGACCTGAACAAGCTGGCTCCCAGCGTCCAGCTGCAGCACGTCGGCCTGTTCCACAACGCGTCGTCGTTCACGGTGCGCGGTATCGGCACGTCGGGCATCGAGAGCTTCGACGATCCGCACGTGGCCATCTTCATCGACGGCGTCTACCAGGCGCGCAACGCCTGGGCCATCTCCAACCTGCTCGACATCGAGGCGGTCGAAATGCTGCGCGGTCCGCAGGGCACCATCTATGGCCGCAACGCTTATTCGGGTGCCATCACGCTGCGCACCAAGAAGCCCGACACCAACGAGTACAGCGGCAAGGTCAGCCTGCAGCTGGGCAACCCCGGCAAGGTGATCGTCAGCTTCATCGGCAACGCGCCGGTGGTCCGCGACAAGTTCGCCGTCCGCATCGCCTCGCAGTTCTACAAGGATTCGGGCTTCTACAAGAACGACGGCGTGATCATCGACGGCGTCTCCGACGGCCACATCGTGACCCACATCGACCCGAATCTGGAAGGCAAGCGGATCGAGGGCAACAAGTACGTCTACTTCCGTCCCAGCTTCCGGCTGACGCCCAACGACAAGCTCGACATCACGCTGACCACCGAGTTCATCCGCCAGCGCGGCGACGGCACCATCTCGCTGAACCCGACCTACGATCCGCGCACGCCCTCGAACCCGCTCTGCGGCGGCGTCGGCACGTCGGTGGCCTACAACTGCAACACCAGCCTGATGGAAGTGCTCTACCCCGGGCTGACCAAGAACTACTTCGGCGACGGCACGCTGGGGATTCCGGGCGACAAGTCCAACGATCCGTTCCGGGTCGGTTACAGCCTGCCCTACAACAACAGCGACCTGAACAGCTACAACTTCACGCTGAACGCCGACTACCACACGGATATCGGTACCTTCTCGCTGACTGCCAACTACGGCCACCAGCGTGACCTGATCAACACGGATACGGACGGCGAGAACATCGACTTCTTCTCGTCGACCCGCTTCCAGGCCTACTCGACCTACCAGGTCGAAACCCACTTCGTGTCCGACTTCTCGGACAAGCTCGACATGATCGCCGGCCTGTTCTACCTGTGGGACTCCTACCACCTGGGCCAGATCCTGTGGACGCCGGGCATCGGCAAGTTCACCTACGACAACCCCGGCCTGTCCTACTATCAGAACGGCCAGGACCGTAAGACCTGGGCGGCCTACACCCAGTTCGAGTACCACTTCACCGATCAGCTGAGCGCGGTCGCCGGTGTCCGCTATTCGTGGGAGAAGAAGTACAACATCTTCGAAACCCCCAATAACAGCGTGCGGAACCAGGGTCTCGACCCCAATTCCGACTGGTCGCGGTTCCCGACCGACAGCAGCGCGCCCGATTGCGATCCGATCGGCACGCTGGGCACGGCGGCGCACCACTGCTTCGCCTATTGGGAGAACAAGGATGGCGCGACCTGGGACAATTTCGCGCCCCGCGTCGGCGTGAACTTCAAGGTCAATCCCGACATCCTGCTGTTCGCCTTCTGGCAGCGCGCCTTCAAGTCGGGCGGCTTCGTCAACAACGCCGCCGCCTACACCACCTTCACCGGCTCGCCCTACGGTGAAGAGCGTATCGACAACTTCGAGGGTGGCTTCAAGACCTCCTGGATGGACAACCGCCTGCAGGTCAACGGCAACTTCTACTATCAGAAGCTGATGGGCCTGCAGCGCCAGGTCATCCGTCCGGCCGACAATCCCTCCGGCCAGGAGACCTTCATCTCCAACAACGCCGACGCCCGCTCCTACGGCTTCGAGCTGGAGCTGACCGCCATCCCGGTCGACGGCCTGACGCTCAATGCCAACCTGGCCTACAACAACATCAAGTACACCAACTACTGCGCCGACCTCGACGGCCCCGAGCCCACCTCGACGCCCGCCAACGGACGCGCGGTGTGCGGCGCTGGCGCCCAGCAGCTGCCGAACGGGACGTGGATCGTGCCGACCGACTTCTCGAACGTGCCGCTTGCCTTCGCGCCCAAGGTGATCGCCAACTTCGGCTTCACCTACGACTTCCCGATCGGCAACATGGGCAACCTGAGCATCGGCTCGAGCGTCAACTTCACCTCGAAGATGGCGACCTCGGGCGTGCCGTTCCCCTATTCGGACCGGCGCGCGCTGACGCTGCTCGACGCCCAGATCAGCTGGGAGTCGCCCAACAGCAAGTACCGTGTCTCCATCTGGGGCAAGAACCTGACCAACGACCTGCAGCGGCTGTCGGTGACGCCGGTTGCGTATCTGTTCTCGTTCGAGCAGTCGACCAACCCGCGGACCTACGGCATCACGCTGACGGCGGACTTCTAGTTCCGACGAGAGGGGACCTTTCAGCTCTGCGCTGAACTGTCAGACTGGGGCGCCGGCGGCAACGCCGGCGCCCTTTTCCTTTGCCGGCGCTTGCAGTCCCCGGCCCGCGCGCTATCCTCGGTCCGGGAAGACAGGGGAGAGCGGCATGAGCGATGCGGATCCGCGGCTGACGGTGCTGGCCGACAAGCAGGAGATCGCCGAGGTCCTGTACCGGTACGCGCGGGGATGCGACCGGGCCGACGAGGCGGCGCTGCGCTCGTGCTTCCATGCCGACTCCCGGCACAATCACGGGCTCTACGAGGGCCTGTCCCATGACTTCGTCGACCGCGCCATGGCCATCGTCCGGCCGCTCAAGGCCTGCAAGCACATCATCAGCAACATGCTGATCACCGTCGACGGCGACGCCGCCGTCTCGGAGTGTCACTACTGGGCGCATCACCGGCGCATCAATGAGCAGACCGGCCGCGAGGAGGACTACTACAGCGGAGGGCGCTACCTGGACCGGTTCGAGCGCCGCGACGGCGCCTGGAAGATCGCCAGCCGCACCGGCATCAGCGACTTCGAGCGCTACGACGCACCGTCCGACCGGGGCATGTGGCAGATGCCGGCGGAGAAGATCGGCGCTAAGCACCCGGACGACCCCGTCTACGCCCTCGAGGCCTCGTTGCGGGGCGGCAAGTGAGCGCCGACTCGCGCTTCGAGGCGCTGCTCGCCAGGCAGGAGATAGCCGAGCTGAGCTACCGCTATTCCCGGGCCTGCGACCGGCTCGACCGCGAATTGCTGACCAGCGTCTACTGGCCCGACGGAACCGACGACCACGGCGCCTTCGCCGGCAGCGCGCCGGACTACGTGGACTGGGTGATGGGCCTGCTGGCCGGCTGGGTCGCCGTCCATCACGACAACGGCAATATCCTGATCGAGCTGGAGGGCGACACCGCCTTCGGCGAGGTCCACTGGACCGGCTATTACTCCTACGAGATCGACGGCAGGCTGCACGACCAGCTCGCCGTCGGGCGCTACCTGGACCGCTACGAGCGGCGGTCGGGCGAATGGCGCATCCTGCACCGCACCTGCGTCTCCGACTGGAGCCGGGTGGAGCCGGCGCTTGACTGGCGAAAGGGACGCGGCCGTCTGGTCGGCGCCCGCAAGCCCGACGACCTGCTCTATCGCCATCGCCAGCTGGGTATCGTCCCCTAGCGGTCGCAGGCGTTGTCCCCCCGGAGACGAGGATGCCATGACCATCGAGCACATGAAGCGGGCCGGCACGGTTCCCGCCGTCGACAATCCCCATCTGCAGATGCTGCTGGACAAGCAGGCCTGCGCCGAGGTGATGATGACCTACTGCCGCGCCGTCGACCACCGGGACGAGGAATTGCTGCGCAGCGTCTTCCATCCCGGTTCCCAGCACCGGCACGGTTTCATCGGCCCGTCCTCCGACCCGAGCCGTCCGTCGTCGCCGGACGCGCCCGGCGACTTCGTCGCCTACGCGCTCGCCGTGCTGGCGACCCACATCCGCACCCATCACCAGCTGGGCAACATCTTCGTCGAGGTGGAGCCGGGCGGCACGGTGGCCTACACCGAAGCCTACTTCACCGCGTTTCACCGCCAGCGCCCGAAAGGCGATCCCCAGGCGGCAGCCACCGCCTTCGACACCGAAATGGACGTCTGGGTGGGCGGTCGCTACATGGACCGCATGGAAAAGCGGGACAATGTATGGAAGATCACCCACCGCACCGGCCTGACCGACTGGCGGCGGGTGGAGGCGCCCGCGTCCCTGGGCTTCGGCGACGTGCGGCCCGAGCTGCGCATGCAGCAGAACCGCGACGACTTCCTCTTCCACCGCCGTGCCTTCTACGGCTAGGATTGGACATCCATTGACAGACAATTCAGGGTCCGCCCGCGGTGCCCCCTTTCATGGTTCTTCCGGTGAGCGGCAGGGCGAGGACGCGCTCATGAGCGACTCGCGGTCGACCGGCGCCACGCCGGCCTATCCAAGCCCGCTCTACGCCTGGTCGGTGGTCGCCATCCTGGTGATCGCCTGCATGCTCTCCTACGTGAACCGGCAGGTGGTCGCGATCGTGCTGGAGCCGATGAAGACCGACCTCGGCCTCACCGACACCATGATCAGCCTGCTCTACAGCAGCTTCGCCGCGTCCTACGCGCTCGCCGGCCTGCCGCTGGCCCGCTGGGCCGACACCTACAACCGGAAGTGGCTGATCACCGGCGGCATGGTGGTATGGAGCGTCATGAGCGTCGTCTCCGGGCTCACCCGGCAGTATCTGCTGGTGTTCATGGCGCGCATCGGCCTCGGCGCGGGCGAGGCGATCCTCACCCCGGCGACCAATTCCATGGCGGGCGACCTGTTCCCGCGCCACAGGATTCCGCTCGCGCTCAGCGTGTTCCAGACCGGTGCGATCATGGGCTCGGCCATCGCCTTCATCATCGGCGGCGCGGCGCTGCAGGTCATGCAGGATCTCTCGCAGCACGCCCTGCCGCTGGTCGGCAGGCTCGCGCCCTGGCAGCTCACCTTCGTGGTCGTCGGCATGCCCGGCTTCGCGCTGTCGATCGTCCTGCTCTTCCTGCGCGAGCCGATCCGGCGCAACCTGGCCGGCATGACCGCCCCGGCGCGCAAGGGGGTGCCGCTCTCCGAGATCGCCGCCTTCTACCGCCGCAACTGGCGGACGCTGGTGTTCCACCACATCGGCTTCCTCGCCTTCTCCCTGGCCGGCTTCGCCTTCGTGTTCTGGACCGTCGCGTTCTTCACCCGGGTGCACCATGTGGCGCCGGGCGAGGCGTCCGAGATCTTCGGCTGGATCTTCCTGATCGCCGGGCCCGCCGGCGTGGTCTGGGCCGGCCTGCTGGCGGGCCGCTTCACCCGGCGGGGCCGTCGCGACGCCAACATCCTCGCGGGACTCATCGGCGGCGCCCTCACCATCCCGGTGATCATCCTCATTCAGCTGATGCCCAATGCCACCTGGGCCTTCGTGCTCTACGCCCCGGCGCTGTTCTTCGTCAATTCGCCCTTCGGGCTGGCCTTCGGCGCGCTGCCGGTGATCACGCCCGCTCCGATGCGCGCCCAGGTGGCGGCCGTCTACATGCTGACCGCCTCGGCCGGCATGGCTTTCGGTCCGGTCATCGCCGGCGCGTTCAACGACCACATCTTCACCGGCGCCCAGGGCGTTCGCTACTCCATGATCGCCCTGACCGCGATCTGCGGGGTGATCGGCATCGGCTGCCTGATGGCCTGCCGCCGGCACTACGTCAGCAGCCTGGACGAGGCCGATGCCGTCGAATCCGCCACGATCCCCTGACCGTCGCGCCGATCCGTGCCATACTCCCCCGACCGTACGGGGAGGCGCCGCATGTCCACGATGAAAGCCGACAAGCCGCTGGAGGCGTTCAGCCTGCTGGACCCGCAGGTGCACGCCTGCCCCTACGAGTTCTTCCGGCGGCTGCGCGCCGAATGCCCGGTCTACCGCATGCCGGAGACCGGCACGTGGCTGATCACCCGCTACGACGACATCCGCGCCATCAAGAAGAACTACGGCGACTTCACCTCCGACATCACCGTGCAGGAGCGCGGCCGCCGCGAGGTGCACAAGGAGCACGACCGCATCCTGGCCACCTATGGCTGGGACAACGTGCAGACCCTGCAGCGCACCGACCCGCCGGCCCACGCCCGCTGGCGCAACCTGATCGACCGGACGTTCACCGCCAAGCGGGTGAGGGAGCTGACGCCCTACATCGACGCCATGGTGCACGAGCTGATCGACGCCTGGATCGACGACGGCGAGTGCGAGTTCGTCAGCCAGTACGCCATCCCGCTGCCCTGCAAGGTGATCGCCGACCAGCTCGGCGTCGACCGGGACAATTTCTGGAAGCTGAAGGCGTGGTCCGACGCCATGCTCGAGCCGGGCAGCCCCACCTGCGCCGACGAGCGGGTGATCGAGTGCGCCCATCTGGTGGTGGAGTCCCAGCACTATTTCTACCGGGTGTTCGAGGACCGGCGGAAGCAGCCGAAGGACGACATCATGTCGGCGCTGATCCACACCGACATGGGCGGCGAGCCTCCGCTCACCATGCACGAGCTGCAGAACCTGATGAACCAGCTGCTGACCGGCGGCAACGAGACCACCACCAGCGCCATCTCCCACGCGCTGTGGAACCTGCTCAAATATCCCGGGCAGATGGCGCGGCTGCGGGCCGACCGCTCGCTGCTGAAGAACTTCGTCGAGGAGACGCTGCGCTTCGAGACGCCGGTGCTCGGCCTCGCCCGCAAGACCACGCGGGACGTGGAGGTGCATGGAACCCGCATCCCCAAGGATTCTCTGGTCGTGCTCACCTATGCCGCGGCCAACCGGGACGAGGAGAAGTTCGACGACGGCGAGGCCTTCGACGTCGCCCGCAGGAACGCCGGCGCGCAGATCGCCTTCGGCATGGGCGCCCATTTCTGCCCCGGCGCCATGCTGGCGCGCCAGGAGATCCTGAGCACCTTCGAGGCGTTGCTCGACCGGCTCGACGACATCGCGCTCGCCCGGCCGCTGCCCGAGGAGACCCACCAGCGCAGCGTCTTCCTGCACCAGCTCAGGGAGCTGCCGATCCGCTTCCGCAAGCGGTGAGGCATTGCCTTTTCGGCAAGGTGCCCCATATTATCGGGCATCTTGCCGAATGCGGGGATGCGCCATGTCCACCAATGTGCTCGAAGCCCAGTTCTCCGACCGGCCGGGCGACCGGCTGGCGCTGATCGACCTGATCCGCGACGGCCTGCCGTTCGACGCAGTGGCCGAGGCCGCCCGGTCGCTCGGCCTGACGGTGCGCGACCTCGCCTCCTTCGGCGTGATCCCGGCGCGCACCCTGTCCCACAGCCGGCGCAGCGGCCGCTTCAGCCACGCCCAGTCGGACCGGGTGGCGCGCTTCTTCCGCATCTGCCGCAAGGCCGCCGACACCTTCGGCTCCGACGAGAAGGCGCGGCGCTGGCTGGAGCGGCCCACCCGGCCGCTCGGCGGCAAGGCACCCATGGAGCTGCTCGACACCGAGGAAGGCGCGCGGCTGGTGGAGGACGTGCTCTTCCGGATCGACCAGGGCCTCGCCGCTTGAGCGAGCCGCCGGCCGCGGGATGGCGTCTCGCCCGCGCCGCCTGGGCCGACCTGTCCGGCCAGGGCGCGCGGCGCCGGGGCGGGCGGTGGAACTCGCCGGGACACCCGGTCGTCTACCTGGCCGCCGAAGCGTCGCTTCCCGTGCTCGAGGTGCTGGTGCATCTCGACCTGTCGCCCGACCTGTTGCCGGAGGACTACGTGCTGATGCGGGTCGACCTGTCGCCGCTGCAGGCGGCGGCACCGGGCGCATGGCTGGAGGATGGGCCGGAATCGGCGGAGGATGCAGCGGCCTGCCGAGCCTTCGGCGATGCCTGGATCGAGGAGAGCCGCACGCCCGTTCTGCGGGTTCCCTCCGTACTGGTGACGGAGGCGGCCAACCTGGTGGTCAATGTGCGCCATCCGCTGGCCGCGTCGCTCCCCGTCCCGTCGGCGAGGCCCTTCACCTTCGACCCGCGGCTGTTCCGCTGAGGGGCCCGGCGGGCGCGAACACGGGTTGAAGCCGGCACGCGCGAATGTAAATATCGGGCAGGATTTTCACGCGCGTCGCAATCGGGGAGCCACGCCATGAGCACCGTCGCCGAGAAACCCGCCCCCGCCGCGGGCATGCCCATCGAAGGCTTCAACGTCCTCGACCCCAAGGTCCAGGGCTGCCCCTATCCCTACTACCAGACGCTGCGCGCCCAGTGCCCGGTGTTCCAGAGCCCGCAGACCGGCATGTACTACGTCACCAAGTACGACGACATCCGCTTCATCAAGAAGCATCCGGAGCTGTTCTCGTCGGACATGACCCATTCGTCGCGCGGCGGCCAGAAGGAGATCTTCAACCGCCACGACGAGATCCTGCGGACCTATGGCTGGGCTCACGTGCAGGTGCTGCAGCGGACCGACCCGCCGGCCCACAACCGTTGGCGCCAGTACATCGACCGCACCTTCACGGCGAGCCGCGTCAACGAGATGAAGCCCTATGTCGACGAGATGGTGAACGAGCTGATCGATGCCTTCATCGACCGCGGCGAGTGCGAGTTCGTCTCCGAGTTCTGCATTCCGCTGCCCTGCAAGGTGATCGCCGACCAGCTCGGCCTGCCGCGCGACCAGTACCTGCGGCTGAAGGCGTGGTCCGACGCCATGCTGATGCCCGGCGGCCTGATGGCCACCGACCAGCAGATCGAACAGTGCGCCTGGACCGAGCTCGACGCCCAGCACTTCTTCTACAAGGTGTTCGAGGATCGCCGGAAGCAGCCGCGGAACGACATCATGTCGGTGCTGGTCAACACCCGGTTCGAGGGCGAGGCGCCCATGTCCATGCACGAGTTGCAGAACATGATGCACCAGCTGATCACCGGCGGGAACGAGACCACGACCAGCGCCATCGCCCACGGCCTGTGGAACCTGCTGAAGAACCCCCAGGAGATGGCCAAGCTGCGGGCCGACCGCAAGCTGATCAAGAATTTCGTCGAGGAGACGCTGCGCTACGAGACGCCGGTGCTCGGCCTGTTCCGCCAGGCGACCCGGGACGTGGAACTGAACGGCACCACCATTCCCAAGGACTCCATCGTCTTCATGGCCTATGGCTCGGCCAACCGGGACGAGGAGAAGTTCGACGACGGCGAGACCTTCGATGTCAGCCGCAGGAACGCCGGCGCCCAGATCGCCTTCGGCATGGGCACCCATTTCTGCCCCGGCGCCATGCTGGCCCGCCGCGAGATGATCTCGGCCTTCGAGATCCTGCTCGACCGGACCGACGACATCCGGCTCGCCCGTCCGCTCCCCGAGCATACCCACGAGCCCAGCATCTTCCTGCACCAGCTTCGCGAACTGCCGATCACGTTCAAGAAGAGGTAGGCAAGCACCACCGTCCCGCCATCCTCTGAGCAAGGCGAGCGGGCGTCAATCCGCTCGCATCGCGTGCGGCCCGGAGGGCGGTGTATCGAGATACGCCCGTTCCATCCTCAACCGTCATTCCGGACCCGTTCCGGACTGACGTGCACGGGAAGGTTCCTCAAGCCGATCGGGACCGTCCCGGGCGAAGGCACTTCCCCACCCGTCATCGCGAACCGCGTAGCGGTGAAGCGACCCAGGGGCCGTCCGATGGCCGCTGGATTGCCGCGCACCCTGCGGGTGCTCGCAGTGACGTCCCTTGTGTCGATGGGCGGGCTCAGCCCTTCGCCGCCCGGCGCGCCTTGCGGCGCTCGATCAGCTGCTCGCGGGTCTGGCCGTAGAGCAGCTGCTTGGCCTCCTCGGAGATCTGGCCGGGCGTGGCGGCGATGTCGCGGCCCAGGGCGTAGGCGCGCTCGACCGCCGGGCGCTTGCCCATCGCCTCGAACCAGCGCTTCAGGTTGGGCGTGTCGTCCAGGTCCTGGCCCTGCAGCTCGTGCAGGGTGATCCAGCCCCAGCAGGCCATGTCGGCGATGGAGTACTCGTCGTTGGCCACCCATTCGCGGCCCTCGAGTTGGTCGTCGAGCAGGCCCCACAGCCGCGCCACCTCGTTGGTGTAGCGGTCGATGGCGTATTGCAGCTTCTCGGGCGCGTAGGCGCGGAAATGGTTGGCCTGGCCGCCCATGGGCCCGAGGCCGCCCATCTGCCACATCACCCATTCCAGCACCTTGGCGCGCCGGTAGGGCTCGGTCGGCAGGAACTTGCCGGTCTTTTCGGCGAGGTGGATGAGGATGGCGCCGGACTCGAATATGGAGAGCGGCTCGCCGTCCGGCCCGGTGACGTCGTGGTCGACGATGGCGGGCACCCGGTTGTTGGGGCTCACCTTCAGGAAGTCGGGCTCGAACTGCTGGCCGACCATGATGTTGACCGGGATGAGGTTGTAGGGAAGGCCGGTCTCTTCCAGGAAGATGCTGACCTTCCAGGTGTTGGGCGTCGGGAAGTAGTAGAGGTCGATCATCGGCGCGTCCCCTCAGGCGATCAGGATGTAGTAGGCGGAGGCCACGACCATGTAGCTGAGCGCCAGCAGCGTGGTCTGAATGCCGACGATGCGGCCGAAGCTCGCCATCTCGTGCTTGGTGTAGCCCCAGGCGTGGAGGTAGCGCGCGACGGTGAACAGGGCGCCGCCCACATGCACCATCACCGACGGGGCGCCGGACCATGCCAGGGCGAGCAGCAGCGCGAAGCCGGTGGGCGCGGATTCGGGGAGGTTGGCGAGGACCCAGGCGAT
>WGNW01000026.1 GCA_016124315.1 Alphaproteobacteria bacterium | reverse complement strand
GGCATCGACGTCTATTACGACAATGTGGGCGGACCGATGCTGGAGGCGGTGCTGGACAACATCAACCTGCACGCCCGCATCATCATGAACGGCGCCATCGCCGAATATAACGACACCGAGCCCCGGCCCGGCCCGCGCAACCTGTGGAACCTGCTGGTCAAGCGGGCCTTCATCGAGGGTTTCCTGCTGCCCGACTTCGCCGACCGCATCGAGGGCGCGCTCGCCGAACTCGAGCAGTGGTACCGCGCCGGCAAGATCGACGCCCGCGAGGACGTGCGCACCGACTTCGAGAACATGCCGGCCATTTTCAGGTCATTGTTCGACGGTACCAATCGCGGCAAGCTGATGGTCAGCCTGGAATAGGCACGGGATTTCATGGCGCAGGGGCAAGTCGATCGGATCGAAAGGGCCGCCGGCGCTCCGGGCATCCGGGCCGCGCTCAGCCGTTCGCTCGTTCTCGCCGCACTCGTCGCTTTCGCCGGTGCGCCGCAGGGTTTCGCGGCCGTGCGGGGCGACGAGCCGACGCCGACGGCGCAATGCGATGACGGAGCCGGTCCCGCCTGCGCGGCCCAAGGCACGGACAAGCAGGCGAGCGACGACCATGTCGAGGACTGGCTGGTCATCAGCGCTGCGTTCCAGGCCTACGACTACGATGCGGCCCTCGAGGCGATCGACCAGCTGGCGACCGGCAAGCCGTTCGATCCCGACGCCGCCTTCATGCGCGGCTACGCGCTCCATCGCCAGGGCCGGGACGCCGCAGCGGTGCAGGCGCTGGACCGCGCCGCGGCGCTCGCCGCCGACCGAGCGCTGCCGCTGGCGCAGCGGGGGCTCTCCCACGCGGTGATGGGGCAGACCGGGGACGCCCTCCACGACATCGACGAAGCCCTCTCCGTGGAGCCGGACGACGCCACCACCCTGGCCTACAAGGGCTACATCCTGGCCCGCGCCGGCAAGCCGGACGAGGCCCTCGCGGCGCTCGACGAGGCGGTGGAGCAGGCGCCGGATTCGGTGTGGGTGCTGCTGGTCCGCGCCATCGTGAAGCTCGAGTTGAAGCGCCCGGAGGCGGCCCTGGCCGACACCGACGCCGCGCTCGCCCTGGACCCCCGGGATTCCTCGGTCTATGCGGCCCGTGCCCGCATCCTCGACGCCAAGGGCGACGCCAAGGGCGCCTTGGCCGAGGCGGACAAGGCTCTCGCGCTCGGCGCTCAGGACCCCGCCCTCATCGCCCTGCGCGCCCGTCTCCGCGCCGCCGCCGGCGACGTCGCGGGCGCCCGCGACGACAGGGAGCGGCTCAGCCGCGACCATCCGGGCTTCTCCGTCCGAAGCGGCGACGACCTCCCGTCCATGTTCGGCGACGGACGGGTCGATCCTCAGCCCCGGCTGCTGCTGGCGCTGCAGAAGATCGCCGCCGGAAAGCCCGAGGAGGCGCGCGACCTGGCCGATCAGATCCTGGTCACCGCGCCCTGGGCGCGGCCGGCGGTGCTGATGGTGCGCGCCTATGCCTCCCTCGACCTGGAGGACTACCAGCAGGCCCGCGCCGACGTGGAGGAGGTGGAGCGCACCAGCGGGCCCACCGACGAAACCCATTACCTGCGCGCCAAGGTGGACTGGGGCGAGGGCCGTCGCACGGCGGCGCTCGCCAGCATCGACGAGGCCGTCAAGCTGGCGCCCGACTACCCGACATACCGGCAGGCCCGCGCGCTCTACCGCTATGATGCGGGGGAACTGTCGGCGGCGCTCGACGACATGGACGCCCTGACCAGGCTGCAACCTGAGGACGACTGGGCGCCGCAGATGCGGGTGACCATCCTGCACCTGCTGGACCGGGACGAGGAAGCCGGCAGGCAGGCCGTCGGGTATCTGAAGCGGGGGCGCCCGCTCGACGCCTCCGTCCGGCAGGAGCTGCCCGACATCGTGTGGGCGCTCCAGCAGGATCCCACCTGGGATCTGGCGGACAGCCTGCTGACCGCCGCCCCGCCGCCGCCGCTCGGCGAAGACTTCCGCCTTTTCCTGCAGGCGCGCTCGCTGCTGCATGCCGGCAAGACGGACGAAGCCGCCGCCCTGGTCCGGCAGATCGACGATCACGACGTGATCCAGGCCGCCATGAGCGACCGGATGTTCGCGCCGCTGTGGCGGGACCCGTCGCTGGCTTCGGCCTTCGACCTCGACGCCATGTACCGACGTTCGTTCGAGGCCGCCTGGCAGAAGCACCGCGAGAAGCCGAAGGACCTGCTGCGCGCGGTCTACGCGCTCGATGTGCTCTCCGACATGGGCTGTCCCCGCGCAGCGGCCGACGCGGCGCGGCGGCTGGCGCCCAGCGTCACCCGCTACGACGATTCGGACGAGTGGGGCGCAGGCGTCTATTCCTCCCTGGCCGACGCGGCGCTGGCCGGCGACGATTCGACGGGCGCGCTCGCCGCCCTGCGGGACGGCGTGTCCCGGCTGGGCGAAGACAATCCCTACACCCTCTCTCTCACCCTGGAGGCCGGCCAGATCCTGGTCGCCCAGGGGCGCTACGACGAGGCGCTGAAGACTTTGGCGTCGGTGGAGCAGCGGAGCCCGGCCTACCGCTACGGCATCGCCCTCGCCCAGTATCTCCGCGCCCTCGCCTATGACGGCCTCGGCCGGACGCAGGAGCGGGACGCGGCGCTGGACTACCTGGCCGCCCATGCCGAGGACAACACGGTCGCCGCCGTCTACGGCATCGGCCTGATGCGGTCCTACGACAAGGCCGCGGCGATCGCCGCGAGCAGCATGGCCGACCATGTCCGGGGACACCTGCTGCTCGACCGGATCGAGCCCCGGCCCGGCCGGTCGGCAGCGACCCCGCTCGAGCGGCGCGCGGAGGCGCTGTCGAAGCGGTTGCGCGCCGACCCCCGCGTCGTCGCCGCCATCAAGGGACTCGGCCGATTGCTCACCGTTCCGGTCAACACGACCTGCCCGCTGAGCGAAGCCGAGCTGGCGGAGCGGCCGTTCTCCTTTCCGTTCGAGGCTCCGGCGCCGCAGACCAGCGACGCCTCGGGCCCCGCCGCGCCCTGAGCCGCCGGTGCTGTCCGACCTCGCCAAGCGACTCGCGCTGCGCGTGCTGCGCGCCGGCGTTGCCGCGCCGACGGCCCAGGCCGAGCGCTTCTACGAGCTGCAGCACCTCAGGCGGCTGCTGACGCTGCTCGACGTCGACTGCGTAATCGACGTGGGCGCCAACCGGGGCCAGTTCGCGCGCGAGCTGCGCGGCATCGGTTACCGGGGGCGCATCGTCTCGTTCGAGCCGATCGGGAGCGAGTTCGCGATCATGGAGCGAGCGTTCGCGGACGATCCGCACTGGCGCGGCCTCCGCATGGCCCTGGGCCGCGAGGAAACGACTCTGCCGATCCGGGTCGCGGCCATGTCGGTGATGAGCTCGTTCCTGACGGAGCGTGGCGGCAGGGCCGCCGAACGGACCGAGGAGGTGACCGTCGGCCGTCTGGACCGGCTGTTCCCCTCGCTGGTGGAGGGCCTCGCAGACCCCCGCGTGTTCCTGAAGCTCGACACCCAGGGCTTCGATCTGGAGGTGTTCGCCGGCGCCGCGGGCTGCCTCGACCATATCGCCGGGCTGCAGGCCGAGCTGTCGGTCCAGCCGCTCTACGAGGCCGCGCCCGACTACCTGGAGGCGCTCGGCGCGTACGAGGCCGCCGGGTTAGAACTCTACAATCTCTCCGTCGTCAACCGGCTGGACGACGGCGCCATCCTGGAACTCAACGCCTTCATGCGCCGACGCGCCTGAGCGGCCTCACTCGGTCTCGTCCGGCCAGTAGGTCTCGCGGATGCCGGCGCCGGCATCGAAACGGGCCTGCACCTCCTCCATGCGGGCGACCGCCGCCGGCCCGCCGGAGAATTCTTGGAAGATCTTCTGGTCGTTCATGATCGCGTCGGTGAGCGGATGCTCCTCGGCCTGGGCCAGCATGCGCTTCATCCCGGCGAGCGCCTCCGGCGGATGGCCGGCAAGCCGCTTCGCCCAGGCCAGCGATTCGGCCAGGGCGCAGCCCTCGCCGACAACGCGGTTGACGCCGCCCAGCTCGTAGATGCGCCGCGCGGCGACCGGCGCGCCGTCCAGCACCATCTCCGCCGCCACCGTGCGGCCGATCAGGCGCACCAGCCGGCTGGTGCCGCCGATGCCGGTGCCGACGCCGATGCGCACCTCGGGCTGGCTGAACAGCACCTGCTCCTCCGCCACCCGCAGATCGCACGCCCAGCCGATCTCGCAGCCACCGCCGGAGGTGTCGCCGGAGATCGCCGCGATCGACACCACCGGCGCCTTCGACAACTCGTTGATGCAGCCGAACCAGCCGTCGGCCGGTCCGGAAACCTCCTTGCGCTGGAACATGTTGGACAGGTCGCGCAGCCAGGCGTGCTCGAACCAGTGGCCGGGCACGCCCGAGGCGAGCACGGTGACGCGCGCGCCCTCCTCCCGCGCCCGAACCAGCGTCTGCCACAGCTCGTGGATGCCGGCCCACGAGCCATGATTGTTGATCGCCGGGTTGGTCATGGTGACCAGCGCGACGCCCTCCGCCGGCCATTCCAGGCTCACCACGCCCATCACCGCCGCCCTTCCACGTAGTCCTCCAGCACCTGGTGGAACAGCCGGACGCGCAGTTCCTGGTCGCACAGCACCATGCCGCGGAAGCCGTCGGAACTCAGGCCGCGCTGCACCGCGCCCAGGTTCGAGCCGTCCTGCTCCAGCACCCGGGAGATGATCGGACTGAGGTCCATGTCGAGTACGTCGCGATAGGAATGGGGCAGCCTGTCCTTCGGGATCGTCCGGTGGGTGTATTCGGGCTTGGGGGCGTCCGGCGGCAGGTGGCCCATGATGATCAGGTCGTAGTAGCAGGCCGCCGGGTCGGTGGGATGAGGCCGGTAGCGGAAGCCGGTGATGGATTCCGACGTCACGTTCCACGAGACGTTGGGGAACATGGTGTAGTGGAACACGTCCGACAACTGCTCGTCCGACAGGTTGCGGTAGGGCAGGTAGGTGTCGTGCTGGACCGCCCGCTTGCGGCGCTGCACCTCGAGGCGCACCTCCTGGGGCGGCCGCCCGAAGCTTTCCGGGTCGATGTCGCGCATGCCCATGTACTGCCGCAGCTCCGGACCCGGCCGCTCCTGGTCGTGATAGCGCGGGTCGACGGTGCCGTACTCGTTGACCATGCGGCTGTGGATGCCCAGCAGTTCCACCACGGCAATGCCGTTGGCCCACTGCATCATCTGCGGATGCAGCGCCTGGAAGTGGTAGCTCTCGTTGAAGGCGTCGCAGGCGGCCTTCCAGTTGCACGGCCACTCGAAGGTCTTGTAGTCGACGATGTCCCACTTCTCCATCTCGTAGGGATCGAGATGGGCGGGGATCGGATTGAGGAACTCGGCCAGGGACGGGCCGCCCGGGTCCATCCGGAACCACGCCCAGCCGCCCCAGAGGTCCACCTGCACCGGCTCCATGCCCAGCGTGTGCGCGGGCACGCCGTCGCGGAACTGGGGATAGGTCTCGACGTCGGGGATGTGCTGCAGCACGCCCTCGATGTTCCACTGCCAGCCGTGATAGGTGCAGTGGAAGCTCTCGACGTGGCCGCATCCCTCGCCGCCCAGGGCGAGCATGTTCCCCCGGTGCTGGCAGACGTTGTAGAAGCCGCGGATCTGCCGGTCGTGGCCGCGCACGAACACGAAGCTCTCCTTGCCCAGCTCGTAGACAAAGATGTCGCCGGGCTCCGGCAGGTCGCTCTCGCGGCAGGCCATGTTCCAGACCCGCCGCCACATCCGTGTCCATTCCCGGTCCATCCAGTCGCGGGAATGGAAGCGGTCGCCGGATATCCGTTCGCTGCCGAGATCGGGCAGCGGCCTGCCCGCGTCGATGGGCGGCGTGCGCCCCACAATGTCCTGGGCCTGCGTAGCCATGGGCGCGTCTCCCCGCTATCCTCCGTCAGGATAAAAAACGGGGTGGAACATTCAACATGATTAAGCTGACCTTCTGCCTGCGCCGGCTGCCGCATCTCAGCCGGGAGCAATTCCAGGACTACTGGCTCAACCACCACGGCCCGCTGGTGCGCAGCCAGATGCAGGCGATGCGGGTGCGCCGCTACGTGCAGACCCACTCCCTCGGCGAGCCGGCGCTGTCGGCGGCGCTCAACGCCAGCCGCGGCTCGCCCGAGCCCTATGACGGCATCGCCGAGCTCTACTGGGACTCCCGCGAGGCGCTGCAGGCCGTCGGCAAGGACCCGGCCGGACGCGAGGCGGGCCGCATCCTGCTGGAGGACGAGCGCAAGTTCATCGACCTGCCCAATTCACCCCTGTGGTACAACGAGGAGCACGAGATCATCAGCCTCAGGGAGACCGGCGATGCGCGCTGACGGGGACTATGGCCGCGATCCGTTCGGCAAGTCGGTCCAGGAGGCCGAATATGGCGACCGGATCTCGACGCCGGAGGACCGGGAGCGGCTGGCGCCGCAGATCCGCCACCTGAACGAGCACGGCTACGTCATCATTGAGAACGCCCTAAGCCCCGTGCAGTTCGCCGCCATCCGCGACGGCCTCGACGAGGTGAACAGCGGCACCGGCTTCGCCCGCAGCGCCTTCCTCGGCGAGAAGACCCAGCGTCCCTACGGCCTGCTGGCGAAGACGAAGGCGGTGTGGCCGCTGGCGGCGCACCCGGACGTGGTGGCCGTCTGCGAAGGCCACATGGACGACCAGATCCAGCTGTCGAGCCTGACCGCCGCCACCCTCCATCCCGGCCAGCCGGCCCAGACGCTGCACCGGGACGACGGCTTCTACAACCTGCCGGACCCGCACCCGCCGCTGTCGGTGTCCAGCATCTGGGCGCTGGACGACTTCACCGCCGAGAACGGCGGCACCCTGCTCGTCCCCGGCTCCCACAACCCGCCCACCGAGACCGAGCCCCCGGCCCGCGCCGTCAACGTGGAGATGAAGGCCGGATCGGTGCTGCTGTGGACCGGCGCCACCTGGCACGGCGGCGGCGCCAACGTCTCAATCGATCAGGTGCGGCGCGGCGTCATCATCCTCTACTGCCGGGCCTGGCTGCGCCAGCAGGAGAACCAGTACCTGGCCGTCCCCCGCGAGACGGTGCGCGAGATGCCCCGGGTGCTGCAGCGCCTCGCCGGCTGGTGGGTGATAGGCGCCGCCATGGGCTTCGTGGAGGGCCGCAGCCCGCTACGGCTGCTGGACCACTGACACTGGGGAGCCCTGCTACTGAGGGCCGTTCCCGCGTGTCCGGGAGCGGCTGCGTCGATGGTTGCTACCCCAGATAGGGCTTCACCGCGTCGATGGCGGCCTGGGCGGCGGCTTCGTCGTCCTCCGCCGCGGCGCCCGACACGCCGATGCCGCCCAGCAGCTGGCCGTCGCCGGCGCGGATCGGAAAGCCGCCGGGCGTGACGGTGAAGAACTCCACATGGGCGATGCCGAGCGGCCGCTTCGGGTCGGCGAAGTCGATCTTGTCGCCGATGAACCGGGTCGGGCTGCCCAGCAGGCCGGAGGTCTGCGCCTTCAGCCTGGAATAGCGGGCGCCGCCCTCGACCACGCCGGTCATCCGGTGGAACAGCAGCATGTTGCCGCCATCGTCGACGATGGTGACGGCCAGGGCGCCGAGACCCTTGCCCGCGGCGAAGTCCTCCACGGTCTGCGCCATCAGCTTGGCGATCTCCAGCGTCAGAACCTTTTTCGACGCCAGCCTCGGCGCGGCCGTCTTGTTGCTTGTCATGTGGCTCCCCTTCCTGTGCCGGAGCGCCACATTACAGGCCCCGCACGCGGCTCGACAACCGGAAGCGAGTCCTGTTGCAATGCCCGGCCGCTTACGGGACGATAGCGCAGCCTTATCAACCGGCTGCGGGGGGCAGCTTGATCCAGTACCGACACCTGAAGCTGGGCGCCGTGGCGCTTTCCATGACCGCTCTGGCGGCCTGCGGCGGCGGCAGCGGCAATCCCGTGTCGACACCGCCGACACCGACGCCGACCCCGGCACCGACGCCGACTCCCACACCCACGCCGGCACCGACGCCTACGCCTACGCCTACGCCTACACCGACTCCGACCCCTACGCCTACGCCGACACCTACGCCCACACCAACGCCCACACCGACTCCTACGCCCACACCGACACCGACGAGCCCGTACTTCACCAGCGAGTTCCAGCTCAATTACGGCCTGGGAATCATCGGCGCGCTGACCGCCTATGACGACGGGCTGAACGGCCAGGGCATCGTTGTGGGCGTGGTCGACACCGGCATCGACCCCGCCCACCCGGAGTTCCAGCACAATTTGTCGCCGCTCAGCACCGACGTGGTCGCCGGCCGTGCCAGCCAGATTCCTGCATCCCTCCACGGTACCGAGGTTTCGGGGCTGATCGCTGCCGAAAAGAATGACGTTGGCATCCAGGGGGTCGCCTTCGACGCGACGCTGCTGATGGTCAGGGCGGACACCGAGGGCAGCTGCCATCCGAGCTGCTCATTCTCCACCGACAACATCGCCAAGGCCATCAACTACGCGGTCGACAACGGCGCGCGGATCATCAACTTCTCCCAGACCGGCAGTTCCGCGCCCACCGGCTCGCTGCTCGCCGCCCTGCAGCGGGCGGCGAACGCCGGCGTGATCATGGTGTTCGCGGCCGGCAACGACGGCGGGCCGAGCCCGGACGCCTCGACCTCGTTCGCCAACCAGGTGGGCGCCCAGGGCCTGGGAATCATCGCCGGCGCGAGCACCGTCGGTAACGGCATCGCCAGCTTCTCCAACCGCGCCGGCACGTCCGAGAACGTGTACGTCCTCGCCCCCGGCGACGGCGTGAAGACCACCGGCGCCGGCACCTCGATCGAAACCGTGCGGGGCACGTCGTTCTCGGCGCCGATGGTGGCGGGCGCGGCGGCGCTGCTGCTGCAGCAGTTCCCCAACCTGTCGGGCGCCGATGTGCTGCGGATCCTGCGCGACACCGCCACGGACAAGGGCGTACCCGGCGTCGATTCCGTCTACGGCGCCGGCATCATCAACCTGACCGCGGCCCTGGCGCCGCAGGGCGCCGCCTCCCTGCCGACGGATTCGGGGAGCGCCGGCCTGTCGGGCAGTACGCTGAGCATGGGCAGCGCCTTCGGCGACGCGGTGACCAGCGACGCGTCGGCCGCCTCGCTGCTCGAGCGCGGCATCATCATCGACAAGTACGACCGGACCTACCGGGCGAACCTGACCACCCGCGTCGCCACCATGCCCGACGGACGCTTCGACCTGGCGTCGATCGCCCGCGAGAGCGTCTATCGCCGCGGGACGAGCGGCTTCGTTCCCGGCGTCGGCGCGTTCCAGATGTCGTTCACCGACGAATGGGGCGTGCTCGACGAGCGCAAGCTGTTCCCCAACTTCAACCAGGACCGGACGTTCCAGGACCTGTCGTTCAGCTTCGTCCATGCGCTCGATGCGCGCACCTCGGTCAGCGTCAGCCACGGCACCGGCTTCGTCGGCCAGTTCGACGAGGTGCCGGAGGCGGACATGCTGCGCTCCTACGAGGGCGGCGGCCCGTTCATGCGGTTCACCCAGGGCGGCACCGGCCTCGCCATGCGGCGGCTGCTCGACCCGCGCACCACCGTGGGCTTCGCGGCCAGTTCCGGCGAGCTGACGCCGTTCGACGGCGGCAAGCCCATCAAGCGGGATCTGGCGATCATGCAGGTGGACCGCGCCGTCGGGCGCTCGCTCACCCTCGGCGGCCAGTTCGGCGTGCTGCGCGAGGACGGCAGCCTGCTGGACACGGTCGCCACCGGCGCCTTCGACGGCATCAAGGGCGCGACCACCCGCTTCGCCAGCCTCACCGCCGCCTACCGGCTGGGCCACTGGACGCTGGTGGCCAGCGCCACCCACGGCTGGACCTCGGTCTCCGAGCACGGCGACGCGCTGCTCCACTCCTATTCGGGCATCCAGACCTCGGCCTACAGCTTCGGCGCGGTCTGGCAGACGCCGCTCGCCGGCCACACACTCGGCTTCGCCGTGTCCCAGCCGCTCAGGGTGGAAAGCGGCCGGGCGACCCTAGACGTGCCCACGGGCCGGAATTTCGCCGCCAACACGGTGCTGTTCGACAGCCAGAACCTGAACCTCGCGCCCAGCGGCCGCGAGATCGACCTGGAGCTGAGCCACAGCTTCTGGATCGGCGGCCCGCTCTACACCCGCACCAACCTGGTCTACCGGATGAATCCCGACCACGTGGCCAGCGCCGCCGACGAACTGATGCTCATGGTCCAGGCGGACCTGCGGTTCTGAGGCACCGCCGACGGACCAGCGCGCCCAGGCGCGCGCGGAAGGCTGCCCCGGCGCTCTGGAACGATCTGCGCAAGCGGCGTCACAAAGAGAAAGGGCGGCCCGTCGCCGGGCCGCCCTCCTCGATCGGTCTGGAAGGGCAGCTATTCCTTGTCGCCCTTCTTGTCCTCGTTCTTCGCCTTGAGGGCGATGAAGAGGTAGTTGTCCCCCCGCCGGACGCGCAGCAGGATCGTCGAACGGCCGGACTTCTTCTCGGCCTCGATGGCAGCCTTGGCTTCCGCGACATTCTTGACCTCGCGGTCGCCGATGCGGGCGATGATGTCGCCGCGGCGGATGTCCTTCTGGGCCGCCTCGCTGGTGCGGTCCACATGGGTCACGGCCACGCCGGTCGCCTTGTCGGGCAGCTGGAGCTGCTTGCGGGCTTCCTCGTCGATGGTCGCCAGGGTCATGCCGAGGGCGTCGACGGAGCCGGGCGTGGACTGCTTGGTGCCTTCCTCGCTCTTCTCCTGCTTCTCCTCGGTGTCGTCCACGTCGGGCTTCATCTGCCCCACCTTGACCGTCAGCGTCTTGCGGGCGCCGTCGCGCCAGACGACGATCGGCACGCTGGTGTTGGCCGGCGTGTCGGCCACTGTGCGCAGCAGCGTGCGGGTGTCGGGGATCTCCTTGCCGTTGAACTCGAGGATCACGTCGCCGCTCTTGATGCCCGCCTTGTCGGCAGGATCGCCCTCGACCACGTTGGTGACCATGGCGCCCTTGGCTTCCTTCAGCCCGATGCTGTCGGCGATGGCGTCGTCGACCGGCTGGATGCCCACGCCGAGCCAGCCGCGCTTGACCTCACCGTACTTGCGCAGGTCGGAGACCACCTTCTGCACGATGCGCGAGGGAATCGAGAAGCCGATGCCCACATTGCCGCCGCTGCGGGAGATGATGACGCTGTTCACGCCGATCACCTCGCCGTTCATGTTGAACAGCGGACCGCCCGAGTTGCCCTGGTTGATGGCGGCGTCGGTCTGGATGAAGTCGTCATACGGCCCGGCGTTGATGTCGCGGTCGATGGCCGAGACGATGCCGGCGGTGACGGTGCCGCCCAGCCCGAAGGGGTTGCCCACGGCGATCACCCACTCGCCGACGCGCATCTTGTCGGAATCGCCGAACTTGACCGCCGGCAGCGGCTTGTCCGCCTTGACCTTCAGCACGGCGATGTCGGTCCGCTTGTCGGTGCCCAGCACCTTGGCGTCCAGCTCGGTGCCGTCGTTGAGGATCACCACGACCTTGTCGGCGCCGTCCACCACGTGATTGTTGGTGATGATGATGCCCGACGGGTCGACGATGAAGCCGGAGCCCATGGCATGGGCCTCCTGCGGCGGGATGCGGCGGTTCTCGAAGAAGTCGCGAAAGAAGTCGGGAATGCCTGGCGGCAGTTCCTGATCACCGTCTTCGCCGGTATTGCCGTACGGGCTGGTGACCTCCTGGGTGGTCGAGATGTTGACCACCGAGGGCAGCAGCTGTTCGGCCAGATCGGCGAAGCCGTCCGGCACCGGCCGCGCGGCGGCCGGCAGCGAGAAGCACATCACGGAGAGCAGGACGGCCAGGGCCGCGACCTGCACGCGCTGGAAAAGCTCGGGATACCGGATACGACTCCGCTCCGGCAGTTGGATTGTTGGGCTCACAAAGCCGCTCCTTTGTCTGATCTCTCGAGAGGGAGAACCTCAACGGGAATTGGCCTCCGCCGAGTCGTGCCGCCATTGCGGCGCAAAAGTGAAATTAGGGGACGAGGTGGCGGCTTTCAAGAAATCGGCCTGACGGGTTCATCCACGCAGCAGCATGACGATCAGCAGCCCGACGCCGGCGGTGGCCAGACCTGTCAGGCGAATCCTGTCCTCCGGCTGCTCGAGCAGGGCGGCCAGCATTCGCCGCATGGCGCCGGGTGCGAGCGCGTAGAGGATGCCCTCGAGCACCAGCATCAGGCCGACTGCCACGGCCAGTTCGTACAGCATGGCGCGCCTAGCGAGCGTTTACGCTCCGGAAATACTTGAAGAACTCGCTGTCGGGCGAGAGCACCAGGGTGTCGTCCTTGCCGATCACCTTCTGGTAGGCCTGCATGGAGCGGTAGAACTCGAAGAAGTTGATGTCGCGCCCGAATGCGTCGGCGAAGATGTCGAGCGCCTGGGCATCGCCCTCGCCGCGCAGCACCTGGGACTGGCGGTTGGCCTCGGCGACGATGACCGCCTTGTCGCGGTCGGCCTGGGCGCGGATGCGCTGCGCCTGCTCCTTGCCGCTGGCGCGGCGTCCCGCCGCCTGCTCGTTGTACTCCTTCTGCATGCGCGAATAGATCGCCTGGCTGATCTCCGGCGGCAGGTCGGCGCGCTTCAGCCGCACGTCGACGATCTGCACGCCCAGCTTGGCGGCGTCGTCGTGCACCAGGTCGCGGATGCGGTTCATCAGCTCGCTGCGCTGGCCGGTGAGCAGGGTGGTGAAGGTCTCGCTGCCGAGCACGCGGCGGAGATTGGAGACGACCGACGTGCTGATCCGCGCCCGCGCGGTGCTCTCGTCGCCCTGCACGGTCTTGTAGAACTGCAGCGGGTCGGCGATCCGGAAGCGCACGAAAGCGTCGACCACGAGACGCTTCTCGTCGGAGGCGATGACCTCCTGGGGCGGCAGCTCCAGCGCCAGGATGCGCTTGTCCATGTAGATCACGTCCTGCAGGAACGGGATCTTCCAGTGCAGGCCCGGATCGCGCACGGTCCGCACATAGGTGCCGAGCTGCAGCACGATGGCCTGCTGCATGACGTTGACGGTGAACACCGAGGCGTAGGCGACGACGATCAGAACGAATCCGGCGATCAGCCCCGGGACGGCCCATCTGCGGTTCATTTGCCGGACTCCTGCTGCTGCTGCTGGCGCTTCTTCACCTCCGGCAGGGGCAGGTACGGCACCACGCCGCCCTTGTCGTCGATGATCACCTTGTTCACGTTCTGCAGGATCTGTTCCATGGTCTCGAGGTACATGCGCTTCTTGGTCACGTCCTCGGCCTTGCGGTACTCGTTGTAGACCGCGACGAAGCGGGAGGCCTCGCCCTGCGCCCGGGCGACCACCTCGGCCTTGTAGGCCTCGGCCTTCTGGACGATCTGGGCCGCGTCGCCGCGCGCCTCGGGGATCACCTCCGCCCGGTAGCGCTGCGCCTCGTTGATGCGCGCCTCGCGGTCCGCGCCCGCCGCCTGGACGTCGCGGAAATCGTCGATCACCTCGGGCGGGGTGTCGGCCTTGCGCAGCTTCACGTCGGTGACCTGCACGCCGGCGCCGTAGGAGTTCAGGATCTGCTGCATCAGCTCCTGGGTTTCCTTCTCCACCTCGGTTCGGCCCTTGGTCAGCGCCGATTCGAGCGGCCGCCGGCCGATCACCTCGCGCATGGCGCTCTCGGCGACACCCTTCACGGTGTCTTCCTGGCCCTGGATGTTGAACAGGAACTTGCCGGCATCGTCGATGCGCCAGAACACCTCGAAGTCGACGTCGATGATGTTCTCGTCGCCGGTCAGCATCAGGCTTTCCGACGGCATGTTGCGCTCGGTGGTATGGCCGCGGGAGGAGTCGGAGCTGGTGAAGCCCACCTCGAGCCGGCGCACCTCGGCGACGCGCGGCGTGAACGTCCGGCCGATCGGCGCCGGCGGCGCCCAGTGCAGGCCCTCGCCCTGGGTGCTGCCGCTCCAGGCGCCGAAGATCAGCACCACGCCCTGCTCGCCGGGATCGACCCGGTAGAAGCCGGTCAGCAGCCACAGGCCGACGAGCACGCCGACGACGATGGCGATGCCGCGACCGCCGCCGAAGCCGCCCGGCATCAGGTTCTTCATCCTGTCCTGGCCGCGCCTCA
Organism: Alphaproteobacteria bacterium; assembly: GCA_016124315.1. Classification (GTDB taxonomy): domain Bacteria; phylum Pseudomonadota; class Alphaproteobacteria; order SMXS01; family SMXS01; genus RI-34. Next base: position 8,648 of record WGNW01000026.1, on the reverse strand, counting down.
GCAGATCGTCGAGATTGGGCGGCGTCGGTCCGGTGGGTCGGGGTCCCTGGCCCCACGGGCCTCGTCCCCCACCTCCACCGGGATTGTTCTGCCAAGGCATCGGCGGCTCTTCCTCATCCCGTTGCTGTCGCGCCCGCGACGCGCCGCCGCAGGAATGCTTGGCCCTCTATATAGGAGAGGCCCGCCGGTAGGCCAGAACCTCTTATCAACTCGGCATCATCGTTCTATATGAAGCGGCCTTTCGAAGGGACGCGTCATGCCAGAAATCAGCGAAGCCGCCATCCTTGAAGCGCTGTCCGGGATTGCCGATCCGGCCACGGGCCGCGACCCGGTGAGCGGCGGCCGCATCCAGGGAATTCATGTCAAGGACGGGCGGGTGCGCTTCGCCCTCGCGGTGCGGCCGGGCGAGGGACCCGAGCAGGAAGGCCTGCGCCAGGCCTGCGAGAAGGCCGTTGCGGCGCTGCCCGGCGTCGCCGGTGTCACCGCCGTGCTGACCGCCGAGCGGGACGGCGACCGGCGACGGCCCACGCCGCTGGAGGACACGAAAAAGGGTGCGGGCATCGACAACGTCAAGGCCATCGTCGCCGTGGCCAGCGGCAAGGGCGGCGTCGGCAAGTCCACCACCGCGGTCAACCTGGCGCTGGCGCTGCAGGCGCTTGGCCTGCAGGTGGGGCTGCTGGACACCGACATCTACGGCCCGTCCGTGCCGCGCCTGATGGGCCTCGCCGGCAAGCCGCGCACCGACGGCAAGGTGCTGCTGCCCATGGAGAACCACGGCATCAAGTGCATGTCCATGGGCTTCATGGTGGACGAAGAGACCGCGATGATCTGGCGCGGCCCCATGGTGATGAGCGCGATCACGCAGATGCTGGGCGACGTGGCCTGGGGCGCGCTCGACGTGCTCGTCCTCGACCTGCCGCCGGGCACCGGCGACGCCCAGCTCACCATCGCCCAGCGGGTGCCGCTGACCGGCGCGGTGGTGGTGTCGACGCCGCAGGACCTGGCGCTGCTCGACGCGAGGCGCGGCATCGCCATGTTCGACAAGGTGAAGGTGCCGACGCTCGGCATCATCGAGAACATGAGCACCTTCGTCTGCCCCAATTGCGGCCACGAATCCCACATCTTCGGCCATGGCGGCGCCCGGGCGCAGGCGGCGAGGCTGGGCGTCGACTTCCTCGGCGAGGTGCCGCTCGACATGGCGATCCGCGAAACCTCCGATGCCGGCACGCCCATCGTCGTCGCCCAGCCCGACGGACCGCACGCCCGCGCCTATCTGGACATCGCCGCCGCCGTCGCCGCGAAGATCGGCGCCGAAGGCGCCCGCAAGCCGCCGCGCATCTCGATCGTCTGACAGCCGGTTACGCGAAGGGGACCAGCATGGGCGTGCGCCGCCGGTAGGCGTCGTAGGCCTCGGCGCCCAACTCCCGGCGCAGGAAGCGCTCCTCCAGCCGCGCCTTCAGCCAGAAGCTGAACACCAGCAGCACGAGCCCCAGCAGCGCCGCGGCGCTGCCCCGCTCCGCCGCCAGGGCGGCGAAGGACAGGATGATGCCGGTGTAGATCGGGTGGCGCACCAGCCGGTAGGGTCCGGTGTCGACGACCTTGTGCGCCGCCTTGCGACCGACCGTCGCCGACCAGTAGCGGCCGAGATGCAGCCGCGCCCACCATGCCACCGCGAAGCCGGCGACGGTGACGGCCAGCATGGACCATCCGAGAGAGGCAGGCAGCACCCACAAGGGATGAACGAGCCAATGCCACTGTTCGGCCCGCCACGCCGGTCCGCCCAGCCGGCCCGGCGCGGGCGCGGCCCAGAACAGCGGCACCGCGCCGGCGAAGGTGGCCAGCCGGTAGGGCGCCTCGGCACGCCAGCCCGCCCGCGCCGCCGGCCGGTCGGACCAGAAGGCGGCCAGCAGCCAGCTCACGCCCCAGAGGCCCCAGGCCAGGTATGTCGCGACTTCGTAACGGATCATCACGGCATGGAGATAGGCTGGACGGGTCCTGCCTCCAGCAATATGGGTCTCGATACGATCCGGCTGCGCCGGATCACTCGACCGGAGCGGGAATAAAGGGGGGAGCGACCTGCCCTCTCCGCTCGCATCGAGTGCGGCCCGCAGGGCCGTGTATCGAGTTGCGCCCGCCCGCCTCAGTCCCGTTCCAGCACCACGAAGTCGTAGGCGGGGCTGCCGTCCGGCGGCGTACCCGGCGTGCGAGAGACCTCCCGCCAGCGGTCTCCCAAGGCGGGGAAGAACGTGTCGCCCTCGAACTCGGCATGGATCTCCGTGAGGTAGATGCGGTCGGCCAGCGGCAACGCCTGCTCGTAGAGGGTGCCGCCGCCGATCAGCATCACCTCGTCGCTCTCGTTGCCCTCGGCGATGGCGCGGGCCAGCCGCAGCGCCTCCTGCAGGTCTCCGGTGGTGGTGACGCCTTCCGCCGTGAGCCCGCTGCGCGAGACGACGATGTTGGCCCGGCCCGGCAGCGCCCGGCCGATGGACTCGAAGGTCCTGCGGCCCATGATCATCGGCTTGCCCATGGTGACGGCCTTGAAGAACTTCAGGTCCTCGGGCAGCCGCCACGGCATGCCGCCGGCCCTGCCGATCACCCGGTTGGCGGCCATGGCGACCACGAGGCAGAGTGTCATACGGCCACCGGGGCGGCGATGTGGCCGTGGGCCTGGTAGTCCTCGATGGCGATGTCGTCGTAGGTGAAGCCGAACAGGTCGGTCACCGCCGGGTTGAGCCGCAGTGTCGGCAGGGGCAGCTGCTCGCGCCGCAACTGCCGGTCCGCCTGCTCCAGGTGATTGAGGTAGAGATGGGCGTCGCCGAAGGTGTGGACGAACTCGCCCGGCTGCAGCCGGCACACCTGCGCCACCAAGTGGGTGAGCAGCGCGTAGGAGGCGATGTTGAACGGCACGCCGAGGAAGATGTCGGCGCTGCGCTGGTACAGCTGGCACGACAGCCGGCCGTCGGCGACGTAGAACTGGAACAGGCAGTGGCAGGGCGGCAGCGCCATGTCGTCCACCTCGGCGACGTTCCAGGCGCTGACGATGTGCCGCCGGCTGTCGGGATTGAGCTTGATCTGCTCCACCACGTTGGCGAGCTGGTCGACGTGGCGCCCGTCGGGCGTCGGCCAGCTGCGCCACTGGTGGCCGTAGACCGGGCCGAGGTCGCCGTTCTCGTCGGCCCACTCGTCCCAGATGCTGACGCCGTTGTCCTTCAGGTAGCGGATGTTGGTGTCGCCCGACAGGAACCACAGCAGCTCGTGGACGATGGAGCGGACGTGCAGCTTCTTGGTGGTGGTGAGCGGGAAGCCCTCCGACAGGTCGAAGCGCATCTGGTAGCCGAACACGCTGCGCGTTCCCGTGCCGGTCCGGTCGGTCTTCACCGTGCCGTGGTCGCGGACATGGCGCATCAGATCAAGATATTGTTTCAATCGCCGCTCCAACCGCTAGATGTTGAAATTCAGTATAGCTCACACCCGACCGCCGCCGCTACCGCCTCGTCAGGCGCCTCTTTAAAATCCGCCGGCCTGGGCCTATATAGGGCGTGTTGGGGCGACCTGACTATGGCGATAAACGGCTTGTGGAATAAGCGTTACGGACCCGGGGGCGGTACCCGGCGCCTCCACCATTCACCCTCCCCCGAAAGGGACGGGTTCATGGGGGCGAAACAGGATCGACGTGCGTGGTAAAGACAAGTTTTTCGCTCGGTATGGTACCCGCCGATATCGGGCCATTTTTACAAATGCCAACGATAATGAGGCATTCGCAGTAGCCGCCTAATAAGCGGTCAATGCGCGGTTCGGTGGGGCACCGGGCAACAGAAGCCCCACCACTTCTCTCCCTTCCTACTCTCCAAGTGTCGTGTAGCGCCCGAGATAGCTGCGCTCCAGCAGCCGCGTCGACGCCAGCGCCGTCTCCTGGGCGCGCAACATTGCCCGCAGCAGCCGGTCGATGCCGTCGAAGTCGGTGCGCCCTTCCTGCCGCAGCGCCACCGCGGCGTCGCGCAGCCCGTCGACGGCAAAGGCGACGACCGCGAACAGGTCCTTCTCGGTCATCGACTCCGGCCAGATGCCCATCCGCCCGGCGCCCTCGAACAACGCCCCCATGCGCTGCAGGTCGAACGCCGGCACGGCGCGGATGTCGATGGTCTGGGCCGACGCCTGCTCGTTGGCCTCGTCATAGGCCGAGACGCTGGCAGCCAGATGGCCCGCCATCTCGTCCATGCCGTCGTGGAAGCCCGCCTCCTCGCCCACCTCCAGGTCCGCCAGCACCCGGTAGAACGCCTCCAGCGCCTGGGCGAAGCGCCGGCCGCCCTGCCGCGCGTACTCGTCCACCCCGTAGTCGTCGGTCTTGTTGGCGAAGTAGGGCATCACGCGCTCCTGGCGATGGCGTCGACTTCCGCCTGGAAGTCCCTGGGGAAGTTGGCCTTGCGGGAGGCCCAGTAGGTCTTGGCCTCGTCGGCCTTCATGGTCACGGCGATGTCCATGCGCACCGGCTCCCACATCTCGTCGCTGAACACGCCCAGCCGCCGCTGCTCGTGCAGGGCATAGTAGAGATTGAAGCGGTGGCCGACATCGGTCGAGGTCGATTCCCGGACGTCCTTCAGCGCCGTGTAGACCGCCTGGGCGCGCGCCTGGTTGCGGGTCTGGCGCAACTGGTCCGCCCCCACCACCAGCCCGATGGCGCCGACGACGGCGCCGACGGCGGTGACGAGGCTGGTGATGTTGTCGATGGCGTGGTTCTCGACCGACAGGCCGTGCGAGAAGGGCACGCCGCTCGACGCCTCCACCCAGAGGAAGAGGTTGACGCTGACCGAGAGGACCAGCAGCACCGTCAGTATGAGAATCGTCCTGCTCACCGGCCGCCTCCGCGTCGCCCTTTCGCGGCGGTTCCAGCGTACCGCAGAAGCGCCAGCCGGTTAAGCCGGATCGTGCCGCCTATTCGGCGGGCAGGGCCGCATCCCGGTGGCGCAACTCGCCCGTCGCCTGGCGGATCACCTGGAAGGCGCTCTGCAGGCTGAGGGCGGCCATCAGGAAGCCGACCACAAGGTCGGGCCAGTGGCTGCGGGTCAGGAAGACCAGCGCGGCGGCGCCGATCACCGCCACGTTGGCGATGGCGTCGTTGCGGCTGCACAGCCAGACCGACCGGCGGTTGGCATCGCCGCCCCGGTGGCGGAACAGCAGCAGCGCGCTGGTGACGTTGACGACCAGCGCCAGGGCGCCCACCGCGCCCATCACCGGCGCCTCGGGCATCCGCCCCGTCGAGGCCATGTAGGCGGAGTAGCCCAGCACGTAGAGCCCGAACAGTCCCATGGCGCCGCCCTTGAACATCGCCGCGCCGGCGCGCCAGCGGATGGTCCGGCCCAGCACATAGAGCGCGATCAGGTAGTTGCCGGCGTCGGCGAGGAAGTCGAGGGCGTCGGCCTGCAGCGAGACCGAGCCCGCCACGGCGCCCGCCACCGCCTCGACGCCGAACATGGCGGCATTGAGGGCGAAGACGATCCACAGCACCTTGCGGTAGACGCCGTCCAGGTTCAGGTCGTGGTCGTGATCGTGGTCGTTTCCGCAGCATCCGCTCATGCGGCGCTCCTTTCCAGGTCGATCCCCGCCTCCTCGGCCACATGCTCCAGCATGTCGGCGACGATGCAGCGGATGTGATGGTCCTCGGCGTCGTAGAACACGTGGCGGCCGCGCCGCTCCGAGCGCACCAGCCGCGCCGCCCGCAGCAGGCGGAGGTGATGGCTGACCAGCGACGGCGACAGGTCCAGGGTCTCGGCGATGTGGCCGACGGACGCCGGCCCCTCGAGGCACAGCTTCAGGATGGCGAGCCGCGACGCGTCGCTCATCAGCTTGAAGGTGTCGGCCACCTGGTGCAGCAGGTCGTCCGGATCGGCCACGGCCCCATTTCCGTATAGTTGAATAGTTGTTCATATGTCGCTGTATTCACGCCGGAAGTCAAGGAAACTTGCCGCGGGGACGGATTTGCCCGTGCGCGCCTCGCGCCCCGATTGACTCCTGTAGCGGTCGGTTTAGTGTTTGCGTCATGACTTCCGGACAGAAGACGCCCGGCGGCGGAAGCATCGACTATGATGCCCTGATCCGTTCCGCCCTCATCGACGTCGTGCGCGGCCTGCTGGCCGACGCCGCGCGGCACGGGCTGATCGGCGCCCATCATTTCTACCTGGCGTTCAGCACCACCCATTCCGGCGTGGCGATACCCGACTACCTGCGGGCGCTGCACCCCAAGGAGATGACCATCGTCCTGCAGAACCAGTTCTGGGACCTGGCGGTGGACGAGGCTTCCTTCTCGGTCAATCTGAGCTTCAACGGCAAGGCGGAGCGGCTGACCATCCCGTTCGACGCCCTGCTGGGCTTCCACGACCCGAGCGTGCAGTTCACCCTGCAGTTCCGGGAAGTGACCGCAGCCGGCCAGGCGGCGCAATCGACGCCCACGACGCAGGACGACGACGAGGACGAGCCGGGCGGCGAGGACGGCAACAACGTGATTGCCCTCGACATCTTCCGGAAACAATAATCCGCCCCGCCCGCCGGCGAGTCGGCCCCGGTTCCGGGTGACAGACGCAGCGCCGGCCATCCAGAACGCCGTCGGACCGGCCAGGACCTGTCGGCGCACCAAGTCGAGGATCCCGATGGACGCATTCGCCTTCCAAGACCTGTTCCCCCTGGGCGACGACAGCACGCCCTACCGGAAGCTCACCGGCGATTTCGTGTCGCGCGAGACGATCGGCGGCAAGCAGGTGCTGATGGTCGAGGGCGACGGCCTCGCCATGCTCGCCCGGGACGCCATGCGCGACATCGCCCACCTGCTGCGCCCCGGCCACCTCGCCCAGCTCCGCTCGATCCTCGACGACCCGGAAGCCTCGGACAACGACCGCTTCGTGGCGCTGGAGCTGCTGAAGAACGCCAACGTGGCCGCTGGGATGGTGCTGCCGAGCTGTCAGGACACCGGCACGGCCATCGTCATGGGCAAGAAGGGCCAGTACGTCTGGACCAGCGAGAACGACGAGGCGGCGCTGTCGCGCGGGGTGATGGACACCTACACCCACACCAACCTGCGCTATTCCCAGATGGCGCCGCTCAGCATGTTCGAGGAGGTCAACACCAAGACCAACCTGCCGGCGCAGATCGACATCTATTCCACGCCCGGCGACACCTACAAGTTCCTGTTCATGGCCAAGGGCGGCGGCTCGGCCAACAAGACCTTCCTCTACCAGGCGACGCCGGCGGTGCTGCGCGAGGACAAGCTGCTCGCCTTTCTGGACGAGAAGATCCGCACCCTGGGCACCGCCGCCTGTCCGCCCTACCACCTGGCGGTGGTGATCGGCGGCCTGTCGGCGGAGATGAACCTCAAGACGGTGAAGCTGGCCTCGGCCCGCGACCTGGACGGCCTGCCCACCGAGGGCAGCGCCTCGGCCCACGCGTTCCGCGACGTGGAGATGGAGGCGAAGATCCACGCGCTGACCCAGCGCACCGGCATCGGCGCCCAGTTCGGCGGCAAGTATTTCTGCCATGACGTGCGGGTGATCCGGCTGCCGCGGCATGGCGCCTCGGTGCCGATCGGCATCGGCGTCTCGTGCTCGGCCGACCGGCAGGCCAAGGCCAAGATCACCGAGAGCGGCATCTACCTGGAGCAGCTCGAGACCGATCCGGCCAGGTACATGCCCGAGCCCGGCGCCGGCGAGCTGAGCGGCGAGGTGGTGCAGATCGACCTCAACCAGCCCATGGAAGAGATCCTGCGCACCCTCAACCGCCACCCGATCAAGACGCGGCTGTCGCTGAGCGGCCCCATCGTGGTCGCCCGCGACCTGGCCCACGCCGCGATCCTGAAGAAGATCGAGGCGGGCGAGCCGATGCCGCAATACATGAAGGACCACATCGTCTACTACGCGGGCCCGGCGAAGAAGCCGGAAGGCTACGCCAGCGGCTCGTTCGGCCCCACCACGGCAGGGCGCATGGACAGCTACGTGCCCCAGTTCCAGCCGCTGGGCGGCTCCATGGTGATGCTGGCCAAGGGCAACCGCTCCAAGCAGGTGACCTCCAGCTGCGCCCAGAACGGCGGCTTCTACCTGGGCTCCATCGGCGGCCCGGCCGCCATCCTCGCCCAGAACAACATCCGCAAGGTCGAGGTGCTGGACTTCGAGGATTTCGGCATGGAGGCGGTGTGGAAGATCGAGGTCGAGAACTTCCCGGCGTTCATCGTCGTTGACGACAAGGGCAACGACTTCTTCGCGGACATCTGAGGCGCGGCACGCCCTGCAGCCGCGCGCGGGGAGAGACATTGAGCGGCAGCGAGACGCGCACCGAACGCGACAGCTTCGGCGACATCGAGGTTCCGGCCGACCGCTACTGGGGCGCGCAGACCCAGCGGTCGCTGGAGAACTTTCCCATCGGCGGCGAACGCATGCCGAGCGAGGTGGTGCACGGGCTCGGCCTGATCAAGCAGGCGGCGGCACGGGTGAACGCAACCCACGGCCTCGACCGCCAGATGGCGGAAGCGATCGAACAGGCGGCGGCCGAGGTGGCCGCCGGCGCGCTCGACGACCACTTCCCGCTGGTGGTCTGGCAGACCGGCTCGGGCACCCAGTCCAACATGAACGCCAACGAGGTGATCGCCAACCGGGCCAGCGAACTGC
>WGNW01000076.1 GCA_016124315.1 Alphaproteobacteria bacterium | reverse complement strand
GACGGGGAGGTCTTGGCCGCGGCGCCGCAGGCCGCCTGCCCAACGGGAACGGGATTTGTTGGAAGGGCGGGCCGCGGCCCGCCGTTTCCGTTTCCGCGAGGGTTCGGCGGCGCGGTAGGATGGCGTGATGTGGCGAGGGGTTGATCGACGGACAGTATTGAAACTGGCGGTCGCCGTTCCGGTGATCGGGGCGCTGCCGCGGATCGCGTTCGCCGCCGCCTACGAACCGCCGGTCAAGGTGCCGCCGTCGAAGGCATTGCCGCCCGACCTGGTCAAGGGCGAGAACTTCGAGGTCGTCGGCGAGGTCACGGTGCAGGGCTTTTCCGACCGCTATGTCCTCTCCACACCCTATACCGCTTACGACGTGGTGACCCGGGATCTGCTGCAGAAGCGGATCGCCGAGACGAGGGCGATCGGCGAACTGCTCAAGGTGAAGCAGACCGACGCCTTCAAGGCGGGCTTCGCCGCGGCGCTGAAGAGCCCGTACAAGGGCGTCAAGGCGCTGGTCACCAATCCGATCGAAACCATCAAGGGGGTGCCCACCGCGCTGTGGAAGTTCGGCCGGCGGATCGGCGAGATGTTCTCGGGCGGCCGCGGCAAGCAGGAGGATACCTACGGCTCCGAGCTGCTGGGCTTCTCGGCGGTCAAGCGCAAGATCGCCTACAAGCTGGGTGTCGACGTCTACAGCGACAACGAGAAGCTGCAGCACGAGATCGACGACGTGGCCTATGCGGGCTTCGCCGGCGGCCTCGCCTTCAAGCTGGCGATGATCCCCGTGGCGTTGCCCGGCAGCGTCGGCTACACGCTCGACGCCATCAAGTTCACCCGAAGGGCAAACCAGATCCTGCGCGACATGGCGCCGGAGGATCTGCGCATCCGCAACCGCAAGGCGCTGGAAGCCATGTGGGCCACCAAGGACGAATGCGACGCCTTCATGGACAATCCGTATTTCACCCCGCGGCACGAGACCATCATCGCCCTCGCCCTCGAAGGGATGGACGGGGTGGAGAATCGCGAGGGCGTCGTGCGGCGCGCCAGCAGGGTGGATTCGGCGCTGGCGGCGCAGCTCATGCAGCGGTCCATCGAGATGACGCGCAGCTACCATGCGACCGTCCGGCCGCTGACCCGCATCGAGGAACTGGGGACCGACCTCGCCTTCGTGACCAGGGACCAGGGCATCGCCATGGCCGTGCCGGCCGACCACCTGCTCTGGACGGGCTGGTTCGACGGCGCCACCCGGGCGATCGCCGCCTTCCCGGCACCCGGCATCCGGTGGCGCGGCGTGGTGGTGGCCGGCGACCTTTCTCGCCTGGCGCGCAGGCAGGCGACCTCGCGCGGCCTGCTTGTCGAATCGAACACCAGGGACCATCTGTTGCCCAAGGAGGAGTGGACGCCTCCCGAAGGTGGCCTCGAACTGGACGACGAGGGCGGGCAGGGCGACAGGAAGCAGGGCAAGACGCCGCCCGACCAGGTGCCGATGACCGACCCGCTGCCGGGCGACCCGGGGACCGGTCCTGAATGGAAGAGCCCGCCACCGGACAAGGGCGATATCTGAGTTCAGCGGTTGCGCCCGTCCCTCGCCTTCGTGATAGAACCGGACGGAACTTCTCGGAACCATCATGACGCGCTCGAAGAGTTGGGGATTCCCCCGTTGGGGTGGATACGGCAATACGCGGCGGGACGCCGTGTCCGTCCGCATGTGCGACTGGGAAGGCTGCGAGGAGGCGGGCGACTGCCCGGCCCCGAAATACCGGGATTCCGACGAGCGCTACTGGTTCTGCCAGGAGCATGCCGGCCTCTACAACCGCAACTGGAACTACTTCAAGGGGCTCACCCAGGAAGAGGCGGAGCGGCTGGCCCGCGAGGAGATGAAGCGCGCCAAGGGCTACCGGGACGCCGGCACATGGCGCGACGCGCCCACCGGCACCACCAAGGAGGAGCGGGAGCGCAACGCGGCGCTCGACGTGCTGGGACTCGACGGCACCGCGAGCGCCGCCGAGATCAAGGCCTCGTTCCGCGAACTGGCGAAGAAGCACCATCCCGACGCCAACCCGGGCGACGAAGAGGCGGCCGAACGGTTCAAGAGCATCATGGCCGCCTACGAGCTGCTGAAGCAGTAATTTCCCTGCCCGGCCGAGCCAATGTCTCCGGCGCTGCCAGCGGCAAATCCGGTGGGGCGGTCCGTTCAGGCCAGCAGGAAATTCACGTTGGCGGCGGCGATCGGCCGGTCGGGGTCGTCCTGCCAGGCTTCGGCGCGGACGTTGGCGACCCGACGGCCGATGCGTGTCGCGCGGGCCCGGGCGAAGGTGTCGCGGGCGGCGCCCGAGCGCATGTAGTCGATGGTGATGGTGATGGTCTTGGGCATCGCCGGCGTGTCGATCTCGTAGGCGATCTGGAACAGCGCCGCCAGCTCCAGCAGCGCCGCGATGGTGCCGCCATGCAGCGCCGGCAGCGCCGTGTTGCCGATCAGCGTCTCCGCATAGGCCATGGCGGTGACGAGGCGGCCTTCCTGCTCGGCGATGGAGATACCCATGAAGCGCGCATAGGGCACCGCCTCCTGCAGGCCGGAGAAATCGCCCGTCCGCTTCATCCGCTCGAACGTGTCGCGGAAGCTCATGGGGCCGCCTTCGCCTGGGGCAGTTCGCCCCGGCCGGTGAACATGAAGGTGGCGGCGGCGTTCGCGATCGGCTTGGCCGGGTCGTCGTGATAGGCGTAGCCGCGCACGAAGGCGATCAGCCGCGTCACCTTGTAGCATTCGGCGAACGCCAGCACGTCGCGTCCCGGTTCCGCGGGCCGCATGTAGTCGATGCGCAGGTCGAGGGTGGCGAACGCGTTGGGCTTGGCGACCCGCGCCACCACCGACGAGCCGCAGGCGTTGTCCAGCAGCGCGGAGATGGCGCCACCCGCCAGCACCCCGGTGTCCGGGTTGCCGACGATGTCGGCCCGGTAGGGCAGCCTCACCGTCACCCTGCCGACGTCGAAGTCCTCCAGCTGCACGCCCAGCGCGCTCATGTGCGGGATGCGATCCAGGAACTTCTGGCTGCGGATCATGCGCTGAAAGCGGTCGTCTTCTGTCATCAGGTTCCGTGGGTGGCCGTGGGGCGCCGATTATGCACCCGGGTCCCGCCGCGGCAAGCGCATTCCCCGGGGAACGATCCTGCGCTCGACCAGCTCGAACAACCCCTGGGTGAGCAGGGCGAGCACGGCGGCCGGGACGGCGCCCTCGAGGATCAGGCCGGTGTCGGCGAGGCGGATGCCGGTGAGGATCGGCTGGCCGTAGCCGCCGGCGCCGATCAGCGCGCCGAGGGTTGCGGTGCCGACGTTGATCACCGCCGCGGTCTTGATGCCGGCGAGGATCGACGGCGCGGCGAGCGGCAATTCGACGCGCCGCAGGATCACGGAGCGGGGCAGGCCCAGCACCTCGGCGGATTCCCGCAGGCTGGCGGGAATGCCGGCCAGCCCGGCATGGGTGTTCCGGACGATGGGCAGCAGGCTGTAGAGGAAGAGGGCGATGACCGCCGGCGGCCCGCCGATGCCGACCAGCGGGATCATGAACACGAACAGGGCGAGGGAGGGGATGGTCTGCAGGATCCCGGTGACGGCAAGGATCGCCTGGCCGGCACGCGGCCGGCGGAACGCCGCCACGCCGAGTGGAATGGCGATGAGGATGGCCGCGCCGAGGGAGATGGCGACCAGGGTGAGGTGGTCGACCGTGTTGCGGAGCAGGCGGCGCCAGAAGCCGTCCGCCGCAGCGGGGGCCTCGCCGTCGCCGAGGAAGCTCCGGGCGGCCTCCGCCTCGCTGCGGCCCTGGAGCGTCACCATGGCGTTGAGCTGCACCATGCGGGCGGCATCGATGCGGCCTTCGAGGGATCGGATGGCCTGTACCGCGGCGGGCGGCAGATCGAGCCGGTAGAGCACCACCGCCTGGTAGTCCGGGAACACGTGCCGGTCATCCTTCAGCAGGGCGAGGTCGTAGGCGAGGATGTTGGCGTCGGTGGTGTAGACGTCCATGGCGTCGATGGCGCCCGACCGGATGGCACGGTAGGCCAGTTCGTGCTCCATGCCGCGGACCTGTTGCTGGGGCAGGCCGTATCGGCGGCGCAGGCCGCGCCAGCCGTCCTCGCGGTCGAGGAATTCGTTGCTGAACCCGAGCACGAGAGCTGGATGGGCGCGCAGGTCGGAGATCGACCGGATGCCCAGCGCGCGCGCGCGGTCGGCGCGCATGGCGATGGCATAGGTGTCGTCGAACCCCAGCGGCCCTGAGATGCCGATGCCGTCGCGGCGCAGGACGGCGCGCGCCTGCGCGAGGGTCGCCGCGTGCCGTCCAGCCAGAAGCTCGCCGGTGACCGTGCCCGTGTAGTCCACGTAGAGGTCGATGTCGCCGCCGCGCAGCGCCTGGAAGACGACCCGCGTGCCGCCGATGGCCGGCCGGTGCGTCGCCTCGATTCCCGCCCGGCGCAGGGTGCCGGCGAGGATGTCGCCCAGGATCACGCTCTCGGTGAACGCCTTCGATCCCACGACCACGCCGGCCGATGCCGGGGCCGGCCAGAGCAGCGCCAGCAGCAGCAGGGCGCGGATCATGCCGGCAGCTCGCTGCGCTGGGCGCGGACGAACTCGGTCACGAAGGGGGCCGCGGGCCGCTCCAGCAGGTCCGCCACGGCGCCCTGCTGGACGATCCTGCCGGCGCGCATCAGCACGATCAGGTCGCCGAAGAAGGCTGCCTCGTGCATGTCGTGGGTCACCAGCACGATGGTCTTGGACAACCGCTGGAAGATGTCGCGCAAATCGTCCTGCAGCGCCCGGCGCACCAGCGGGTCGAGCGCGCCGAGCGGCTCGTCCAGCAGCAGCACGTCGGGATCGACGGCCAGCGCCCGCATGATCGCCACGCGCTGCCGCTGCCCGCCGGACAGCTCGGCCGGATAGTGGTCCAGCTGGCGGTCGGGAAACCTGGTCAGCTCGGCCAGTTCGCCGAGCCGGGCTTTGAACCGGTCCTCCGGCCAGCCCAGGTGCCGCGGCAGCAGGCCGACATTCTGGCGCGCGGTGAGATGGGGGAACAGGCCGCCTTCCTGGATCACGTATCCCATCCGCAGCCGCGCTTCGCGCAGCCTGGCCGAGAGCGGCGCTCCGTCGAACGTCACCGTGCCTTCGTCCGGCGTCACCAGGCCGGTGAGCATGCGCAGCAGGGTCGACTTGCCGCAGCCGCTCGGGCCGATCAGCACCGTTGTGCCGCCCCGCGGAAAGGCCAGCCGCAAAGCATGCACCGCCACGGCGGCGCCATAGCGTTTGGAGACGTCCATCAGCGCGAGCATGCCGCCAGTCTAGGGCAGCGCGGCGCCCGCGGTCATGGGAAACCCTTACGCGTCGCCGTCTCCGGCGCCCGATTCGAGAACCTCGCGGACCTTGCGGCCGAGCTGGTCGCGGCGATAGGGCTTGTTGAGCAGGTGAACGCCGGGATCGAGACGGCCGTGGTGGATGACCGCGTTCTCGGTGTAGCCGGACGTGAACAGTACCGGCAGGCGCGGCCGGAGGCGCCGCGCTTCCGTCGCCAGCTCACGGCCGTTCATGCCGCGCGGCATGATGATGTCGGTGAACAGCAGGTCGAACTCGACGCCGCGCCGCAGCACCTCCAGCGCCTCGATGCCGTTGGCGACGGCGACGACCTCGTAGCCGAAGGAAACCAGCTGGGTCTGCACGTGGCCGCGCACCATGTCGTCGTCCTCCACCAGCAGGATGCGTTCCTTGCCGGTCAGTTCGCCCATCGGGGACCGGGCCGCCGCTCCGGACGAGGCCGCGTCGTAGGTGCGCGGCAGGTAGATGCGGACGACCGTCCCCTGCTGCTCCTCGGAATAGATCTTCACGTGGCCGCCGGACTGCTTGACGAAGCCGTAGACCATGCTGAGCCCCAGACCGCTGCCCTTGCCCACGTCCTTGGTGGTGAAGAACGGCTCGAAGGCGCGCGAGGCGGTGTCGGCCGACATGCCGCTGCCGGTGTCCGCGACGGCGATCATCACGTACTGGCCCGGCGTGACATCCTGGTGTGAGGACGCGTAGGTGCTGTCCAGATGGGCGTTGGCGGTCTCGACAGTCAGCCGGCCGCCCCCGGGCATGGCGTCACGCGCGTTGAGGCAGAGGTTGAGCAGTGCCGCCTCGAGCTGCACCGGGTCGACCAGCGCCCGCCACAGCCCGCCGCCGCGCACGATCTCCACTTCCACGTGGCCGCCCAGGCTGCGTCGCAGCAGCGGGTCCATGGAGCCGACCAGGGCGTTGATGTCGGTCACCTGCGGCGTGAGCGCCTGACGGCGCGAGAACGCCAGCAGGCGGGTGTTGAGTTCCGATCCGCGTTCGGCGGCGGCCGCGATGGCGTTCGCCAAGGTGTGAAGCTCGTCGTCCTCCGGCAGCTGATCGGCGAGGAACTCGGCATTGCCCAGGATGACGGTGAGCAGGTTGTTGAAGTCGTGGGCGATGCCGCCGGTCAGCTTGCCCAGCGCCTCCAGCCGTTGCGCCTGGCGTAGCTGCACCTCGGCCTCGACGATTTCCGAAACGTCCCGGGCGATGTTGAAGAAGAGTTGGTCTTCCTCCGACCAGACCGAGGACCACTGGGTGTAGGCCACGCTGCCGTCCTTGCGGAAGTTGCGCATCTGGAAGCTGGTGGCGGCCTCGCCGCCAAGGATGCGCGCGTTCTGCAAGCGCGAGATGCTCCGGTCATCCGGGTGGATCAGATCGGCGAATCTCCGGCCCACCAGTTCTTCCGGGGTGAAGCCCCAGACGTCGAGGCACCGCCGGTTGACCTCGACGCAGTGTCCGTCGCGGGTGAAGGTGCAGATCACGTCGACCGTATGGTCGAGGATGCGCTGCAGCTTGGCGTGCGCCGCCGACAGCTCGGCCTGCTTGCCCGCCAGTTCCCGTTCGTTTTCGACCTTCTCGGTCACGTCGCGGAAATAGACCGAGAGGCCCTGCGCGAAGGGGTAAGCACGCACCTGGAACCAGGTTTCGAACGGCGGATAGTACTCGACGAATTCCACGTTCTCGCCCGTGCGGCGCGCATGGTTGAACATGGTCTGGAACGGCCCGCCGACGGCCTCCGGAAACGCCTCCCAGAGGTTGCCGTGGAGCAGCTCGTCGGCGCCGTGCTGGAGCAGCCGTTCGGCGGCTGCGTTCACGTAGGTGAAGCGCCAGTCGAGATCGACGCTGTAGAACGCGTCGGAGATGCTGTTGAGGATGGTTTCCACTTCCAGCTGCGACCGGTGCAGCGGTGGCGCGTCCGGCGTTTCGTGGATGTCGAGCGCCTGGAACAGGCACGCCTCCGTCGGCTCGCCGTCGGTCCCGATCGGCGAGACGCGGGACCGGAACCAGCGGTAGTCGCCGCCATGCCGCCGCAGTCTGTGCAGGGTTTCCACCGTGCGGCCAAGGCTCGACGCCTGGCGGCGCGCGTCCGCCATCGCGGCGCGGTCGTCGGGGTGGGCGATCGAGAGAACGGCATCCCAGTCGGGAACGTCGCCGCCGAACAGGCGGCGGGCGCTCGCGTTCAGGTCGCGAATCAATCCGTCCTTCGAAGCAATCCAAGCCGGATCTGGCAGACCTCGAGCCAGACTCACTGTGCCGGACCTCCGTTCCCCAAAACGATTATCCCGTCTAATACCTTTTCTATATGAGCGAGCCGGGACTCGACCGCAACACTAAAGTCGTCTCGGCGGACTGTTGCGTTTGCAAGTTTCCGCAGCGATGTCCGAGACTTGCGGGACCCTGCCGCCCACCGCTCGGCCGCCGGATCGCTCAGGTCACGCTGTCGATGAAGCGGTTGACGTCCTCGGCGATGCCGGCCCGCCAGCGGAACATGTGGGCGAGGGCGAGCACCGTGCCGGCGTGGCTGATGTTGGGATAGGTGCGGTATTCGGTGCGCACGCCCAGCTCGGTCAGCCTGGCGTGGAGGTTCTCGGAATTGACCGGCCAGACGATCGGATCGTCCTCGCCTGTCACCAGCAGGGTGGGCGGCGCCTCCGCATGGGCGAAGGTGATCGGCTGGCTGAGCTCGGAATCGAGGAAGCGGCTGAAGATGGCTTCCAACTCGGCGTCCTTGCGCAGCATGGGCAGGAAGTCGTAGGGGCCCGAAAGGCCGACGAAGCCCCTCAGCTTGCGGGCGTCGTAGCCCCGCTGGTCGAGATATTCCAGGTTGAAGGCCAGCTTGGCGGCCATGAACGCGCCGGCGGAATGGCCCATCACCAGCATGCGGTCCGGGTCGCCGCGGTAGCCGTGGATGTGCGCGGCCGCCCACGAAACCACGGCGGCAGCGTCGTGCATGAAGTTGGGAAAGCGCACCTCGGGGAACAGCCGATAGTCTGGAACCACCACCACATAGCCCATGGAGGCCAGGCCCTGGCCGGCGAACAGGTAATCCTCCCGGTGGCCGAAGGTCCACTTGCCGCCGTAGAAGAACACCACCACCGGCAGCGGGCCGGGAATGTCGGACGGGCGGTAGACATCGAGCCGCTTCCGCTTGTGCTGGCCGTAGACGATGTTGCGGGTGATGGCGATCCGGTTCGTCGGCACCGAGGCGTTGAGCACATTCAGCGGCGTGCAGACCAGCAGCTGCCGGCGCAGATAGCGGATGCTATCGCGAAGGGATATCTGTGATTGCGCGCCCTTCTGCAATCCCTGCCAGCCCCATTCGCCCGACGCCCGGACAGCCGTTCCGCCGGCCGTGCCCGCCAACCCGGGCAAAAACGCTCGAAAATACCGCGCAGTTTCCGCGACTTGGCACCCGTCGGCCGCGGCCCGCACCGATTCCACATATGGGACATATCGCACCCCATGGGAAGCGCTTTGATTCTCATCCTGGGGCATGGGAAAAGTCACGTTTGACGGAACTTGCCGGCCGGCACATCATGAGGCGGGGAAGCCAGACGGGGATAACGGCATGGCGCTGGATCATGTTTTCAGTCCGCTCTCGATCAAGGGCGTGGAGATCAAGAACCGGGTTCTGCGTACCGCGCACGGCACCAACCTGGGCTGCGGCTCCCTGTCGGACGACCTGATCGCCTATCACGAGGCGCGCGCCAGAGGCGGCGTCGGGCTGTCCCTGCTGGAAGCCTCCAGCGTCCACTGGAGCGGCCCGATGACCATGCACGCCTGGGACGACTCGGTGATCCCGCGCTACCGGGAGCTGATGAAGGCGGTGCGGCCCCACGGCATGCGCATGTTCTCCCAGATCAACCACATGGGGTTCCTGCAGGGCGCCGTGTGGTCGCAGCCCTGGTCGGCGTCGGAGATCGTCGTCAATCCGGCGAGCGGCATGACGTCACGGGCGATGACCACGGGCGACATCGCCGAGATCGTCGACGCTTTCGCCCAGGCTGCGCGCCGCGCCGCGGAGGGCGGCCTCGACGGCGTGGAGGTGCATGCCGCCCACAATTTCCTGATCCAGCAGTTCATCTCGCCCGCCACCAACCGCCGCACCGACGCCTATGGCGGCAGCTTCGAAAACCGCATCAGGTTCTTTCTGGAGGTGCTGCGAGCGGTCAGGCAAGCGGTCGGGCCCGACTACGTAGCGGGCGTCCGGGTCGGACCCCACAACTTTCCCGGCGGCCTCAACGTGGACGAGCACCGGCAGATCGTCGAGCGGGTGCTGCAGGAAGACGGGCTCGTCGACTTCATCGACGTCTCCCACGGCAGTTCGGGCGTGGCCAGCCACAAGATCATCGGCGGCATGCACGAGGATACCGGCTACGAGTTGCACATGAGCGTGCCGGTGACCCGCGCCGTCGCGCGCAGGGTGCCGACCTTCGTCACCGGCCGGTTCCGGACGCTGGACGACGTCGACCGCGCCATTGCCCGCGGCGATGCCGACATGGTCGGCATGACCCGGGCCCACATCGCCGACCCGGACATCGTGCGCAAGACCCTCGAGGGCCGCGCCCACGAGATCAGGCCGTGCATCGGCTGCAACCAGGGTTGTCTCGGCGGGCTGGCGCAGGGCCGCATTGGCTGCACGGTGAACCCGGCGGCCGGCCAGGAGACCACCCTCAACGAGGACCTGATGCAGCCCGCCGCAACGGCGATCGACGTGCTGGTGGTGGGCGGCGGGCCGGCGGGCATGGAAGCGGCACGGGTGGCGGCGCTGCGGGGCCATCGGGTGATCCTGGCCGAGGCCGGACCGCGGCTGGGCGGCGCCGTCCAGGCGGCCCGCCTCGCGCCGCGGCACGGCGGCATCGGCGACATTGTCGACTGGCTCGAGGACGAGATGGACCGGCGCGGCGTCCGGGTGCTGCTCAACACCAGGGTGGACCGCCGCTTCGTCGAGGAGGCTGCGCCCGACGCGGTGATCCTGGCGACCGGCTCGACACCGAGGATGGACGGCCGCCAGCGGGAGGTGCCGGATCTGGAGGTCGACGGCGTGGGGCGGGACGGCGTGGTCTC
This sequence comes from Alphaproteobacteria bacterium, assembly GCA_016124315.1. Classification (GTDB taxonomy): domain Bacteria; phylum Pseudomonadota; class Alphaproteobacteria; order SMXS01; family SMXS01; genus RI-34. The sequence continues at coordinate 32,593 of WGNW01000076.1, read as the reverse complement.
CAGCCTCCAGCTGCTGGCCGGCCGGCACAACCAGGTGGGCGGCACGGCGCTGGTGCTGGACGACGTCGGCAGCTACGAGGCGATTGGCGCCGCCGAGTTCCTCGTGGAGAAGGGGGCTGCCGTAACCTTCGCCACCAGCCACGCCAGTCTCGCGCCGCAGATGGAGCGGGCACTCGTGGTGAAGCCCGCCCTGGAGCGGCTGACTGCCAAGGGACGATTCACGCTGCTGACCCGCGCCTGCCTGAAATCGGTGGGCGAGAACCAGGCAGTGGTCGGCTCGCTGGACGGCTGGCCCGACGCGGCGGTGCCGGCGGAGACCGTCGTGCTGGTCACCGCCAACCGTCCCGAGGACGGCCTGGCCGGCGAACTGGCGGCGCAGGGCATCCCCGTGCACGTGGTCGGCGACGCCCTGGCCGGAGAGTTCCTGCCCCACGCCATCCGTTCGGCGCATCTGGCGGCGCGTTCGCTTTAGGCCGTCTCCGGCATCTCGCCGCGCGCCCGCTCGTAGGCGCCGCGGCCGAGCATCGCCAGGCCGGCGCCGACGGCCATCATCAGCGGCAGCACCACCATCAGCGACGTGCGCAGCCCGCCGGCGATGAACACGTAGTCGGTCGCCAGCGCGATCGCCAGCGGCCCCAGCGCCGTGCCGAGCAGCCCGTTGACCAGGTAGAGCACGGCGGTGACCTGTCCGCGAAACTCGTTGGGCACCACCGCCTGCAGCGCGCTGGGCACGCTGGCGACGATCACCGGCAGCACGAACATGGTGGCGGCGAGCAGCGCGAGGCTCGCCGTGGCCGACTGGACGAACGGCCAGAGAAAGAGGACGGGAATGCCCAGCAGGGTGCCGAAGCAAAGCACGTTGTAGCGCCCGCCTCGGCCGCGGCGGGCCAAATGGTCGCTCAGATAGCCGCCGATCAGGCCGCCGGGCAGCCCCGCCGCGATGTTGATGAGCCCGATCGCCGGGCCGATCTCCGCTACCGAGAAGCCGAAGCCGCGCACATAGAGCGCCGTCATCCAGGCCACCACCGCGTAGGACACCAGCGACACCATTCCCGCGCCGAAGACCAGGCAGAACAGGAGGCGCCGGTTGCGGCGCACATAGGCCCAGACGGACGCCGCCGCGCCCTGCCGGCGCGACGCGGCTGAGGCCGTCTCGCGGCGGACCGGTTCGCCGACGAACAGCAGCAGCACGGCGATCAGGAAGCCGGGCATGCCCGCCGCGAAGAACGTCAGCTGCCAGCCATAGGTGGCGCCGAGCAGCGGAAGGTCGACCTGGGTCGCGCCGGGCACCAGCTTGGCCATGCCGCCGCCGATCAGATAGGAGAAGCCGGAGCCCAGGGTGATGGACATCACGATGCAGGCCATCGCCCGGCCCCGCAGGCGCGGCGGGAAGTAGTCGGCGATCATCGAGAACGCGGCGGGTGCCAGGCAGGCCTCGCCGATGCCCACGCCGGCCCGGGCGGCGGCGAGCGTCCAGAAGTCGGTCGCCAGGCCGCAGGTCAGGGTCATGACGCTCCAGGCGAGGATGCCGCCGATGACCACGTTGCGGCGGTTGCGCCGGTCGACCAGGATGCCGATGGGCGGCCCGAACAGGGTGTAGAACACCACGAACGCCATGCCCTGCAGCAGGCTGATCTGGGTGTCGGTGATAGCGAGAGTCTGCTTGACCGGCTCGCTCAGGATGTAGAGCAGGTGCCGGTCGACGAAGGCGAACACGGTGGCGAGGGACAGCACGCCCACGGCCTGCCAGGCCCTGGTCGGGGCCGGATACGGACGCTCCGCGGCCGCGGCCGCCTCGACGCTCACTCCGCGGCGGCCTGCGCCGCCACGAAGTCCTCGCGCAGCTTGAACTTCTGGATCTTGGTCGAGGACATCGGCCACTCGGTGACGAAGCGGACGTGGCGCGGCACCTTGAAGCTGGCGATCCTGCCCTTGCAGAACTCGATGATCTCCTGCTCGGTGACGTGCCGGCCCGGCTTCAGCTCGATGAAGGCGGCCGCCACCTCCTCCAGCCGCGGGTCGGGCACGCCGACCACCTGGACCAGCTTCACTGCCGGATGGTTGGAGATGAAGGATTCGATCTCGACGGCGGCCACGTTCTCGCCGCCCACCTTGAGCATGTCCTTCAGCCGGCCGTGGAACTGGATCTGGCCGTCCTCGTCCACGGAACACAGGTCGCCGGTGTGCAGCCAGCCGTCCTTCAGCGTCTCGGCGGTCTTGATCGGGTCCTTGTAGTAGCCGTCGAACACCGCATAGCCCTTGATGGTCATCTCGCCGCGCTCGCCCGGCGGCACCTCGGCGCCGGTGTCGATGTCGACGATGCGCGCCTGCAGGCCGGTGAAGGTCGTGCCGCAGGCATGCCGCCGGTGATGGGCGCTGTCGCCGGCGCAACCGAAGGCGATCACGCCGCCGGCCTCGGTCAGACCGTAGGCGGCGGTCTGCACGGCCTGCGGGAACGCCTCCTCGAACTGGCGCATGAGGTCGGGCGGCGCGACGTTGTTGATGCGCCGCACCCGGCTCAGGTCGCGGCCGGCGAAGTCCGGATGGTTGATCAGCGCCGTCGTGATGGTGGGGAAGGCGGCGAACAGCACGGTCGCGGCTTCCTCCTCGATCATGCGCAGCGCGAGGTCCGGGTCGAAATGGGTCATCGAGATCAGCGCGCCGCCTGCGTCGAGCAGGGCGGTGAGCGGCAGGATGCTGGCCATGTGGAAGAGGGGCAGCGGATCCCACATCCGGTCGTCGGGCGTCAGCTCGTACTTTTCCCGGTTCATGGCGATGCCGTTGCGCACCAGGCTTTCGTGGCTGATCGGACAGCCCTTGGGATTGGCGGTGGTGCCCGAGGTGTACATCATGATGGCCGGCTGGCGCAGGGAGACCGCCGCGCGGCGCCGGTCGACCTGCGCGTCCGTCGCGTCCTCGCGCAGGGCCTCGAACGCATCGGCGGTCATGAAGCCGGGGGGGCGCGATCCGCCGTACATCACCAGCGTCCGCAGCCTGGGCGCGCCCGCCAGCGTGACGCGACGGACGTCCGGCTGCCCGGCGAGATCCGGAAACACGTCCGCCAGCACCTTGGCGAAATCGGCGTATTCGGAAATGATGTCGCTGGTGAACAGCGCCGCCAGGTCGGCGTTCTCGATGACGTAGCCCATCTCGTGGGATTTGAAGCGGGCGTTGATCGGCACCGGCACGACACCGGCGACGGCGCAGCCCAGAATCAGGTCCACATAGGCCATGCAGTTGGGCATCAGGATGTCGACGTGCTCGCCCGGCGCGACGCCGAGCGCCACCAGGGACCGGGCCACGTCGTAGGCGCGGGCCGCCATCTGCCGGTAGGTCCGGCGGCTGTCGGGGAAGACCACGGCGTCATTCTCCGGCCACCGGTCCGCCGCCTTCAGCAGCAGATCACCCAGCGTCGTCGCCTCGATGCGGTAGTTGTTCATGCTTGCTCCCCGTTTGCCAGACTGTACGGAGCGCGCGGTGCGAAGACAACGGGTGCGGCGGCGGCTCGCCGATCCCATCTCCAACAGCGGGTGGAAACCGCCGGGCATCTCCGGAATCATATCCGCCCGAGTCGCAGACGCCGCTCGCGAGAAGAAAGGATCCCCGGTGCGCCGCCTCCTGACGATTGCTTTTCTAGCCAGCCTGGCGGGTGGAACCGCCGTCGCCCAGCCGGTCACCAGCGAACAGCTCGGTCCGCCACCCGGCAACGGCGGCTACGTCCAGGGCGGCCAGGGCCTGCCGGCCGATTCCGGCAATTACCGGGACGACCAGACCGTAACGCCTTCGGCGCGGCCCTACCGGAACCCGGACAATCCCTACGCCGCGCCGGAGGGCGGGGGCGCCTACAATCCCGACGCGGCGCGTACCGGTCCCTCCTATTACGGCTCGGGCACGCTTTACGGCCGCGATACGGCGCCGGCCGCCGCGCGCGCGACGGGCGACGACGACTCCGTCAGCAGCTCGTGCAAGCCCCTGCTCGACCAGCTCAGCCGCTATTACGGCCCGCCGGGCGACCTGATGAAGCCGCGCGACGAGGCCTGCGCCCATACGAGGGCGCCGGGCGAGACCGGGCCGTCCGCCGCGTTCCGCAAGTGTTCGGACGACTTCTTCGCCCAGTACAAGGCCCAGCACGATCAGTATCAGGCCTGCCTCGCCCGGGAGCGGGAGAACGGCGAGCGGATGGTCGAGCAGAGCGAAACCGCCGTCGCTGCGACGCGCGGCGGCTATGGCGGCTCGGCGCCGCCGGCCGGCGGCCCCTACGCGAGCGCCGCCACGCCCGGCTGGATCGGCGTGCAAATCCGCGAGGTCTCGCCCCAGACCGCCTATCGTTCCGGCGGTGCGCAGATGAACGGCGCCTATGTGGAGGGGGTGGTCCGCGGCAGCCCGGCCGAGAAGGGCGGGCTGAGGGTCGGCGACGTCATCATCGGCTTCCAGGACCGGCCGATCACCTCGCCGTCCGACCTGCAGGCTCTGGCGGAGCGTCTGACCGCCGGCCAGCGGGTCAATGTCGAGGTGGCGCGCGACGGACGCCGGGTTCACCTGACGCTGGCGATCGAGCCGCGCCCCTGAACGGCGGCGAGCCGGCCGGGGCCGTCGTCCGGGTGGCCTACTTCTCGCCGCGGACGTAGCGCTCCAGCTCGTTGTGCCAGTGGCGCAACTGCTGCTCCTGATCGGAGTAGCGGGCGCCCCTGTAGCCGCGCGACTGCACGCCCTGATGCACGAAGCCCATCATGGTCGCGTCCTGGTTGATGACGTAGCCGAGGCCTTCCGAGCCATATTCGATGTGGCGGCGCTCGGGCCGGCTGTTGCCCGAAAGGTCGGTGCCATCCTCCACACCCATGTAGGCGGGCACCTTGTAGTTCGGATCGTCGACGGGGCGGATCAGCACCATCAGGTCGTAGGTCATGCGCTCCGGGTCCGACCGGTGCGGACGGAAGCGCTGGACCAGCAGGCCTTCCGGATGGGCGTTGAAGGTGACGTTGGGGAAGATCGAATAGTTCCAGTCGTCGGTGAGCTGGTTGTCGGTGAACGCGCTGTAGTCCACGCCGCGCTTCTCGGCCCAGGCGCGCTTCGCGTTCTGGATGGCCACGCGGGCGTCGTTCGGGCAGCCCTTGAACTCCTCGGGCGTGACGTCGACCTCCGACAGCAGGTAGGCCAGCCCCTCGTTGAGGGACTCGTGGTCGCCCACCTTCGGGCTGATCTCGCCGAACTTCAGCAGCTGGCGGCTCATGCCGTTGGGATAGACGTCCCACTGCACCTCGCGGTCGTTGAAGAAGGGCAGGATCTCGGGGTGGACCGCATGGACGTGATAGACCTCGATGAAGGCGTCGTGGCCGATCTTCCAGTTGCACGGCCACGGCGTCTCAAGGTCCTTCACGATGTGCATGTCGGCGAAGCGGTAGGGCTCGAGGTGCTCGACAACGGGGCCCAGGAAGTCCATCAGCGGCTCGGCGTCCATGTCCATGTTGAGGAAGATGAACCCGTCCCAGATCTCGCAGCGCACCGGCGTCAGCGGCGGGTCGTCGGCGACGATCTCGGGGCGGAAGGTCTCGCGGTCCTGGATGTTCTTCAGGCTGCCGTCGAGGTTCCACTCCCAGGAGTGGAAGGCGCACTTGAACGAGCCGGAATGGCCGAACTCGCTCATCACCAGCCGGTTGCCGCGGTGATGGCAGACATTGTAGTAGGCGCCGATGTCGCCGGGCGCCTCGCCGTAGCGGGAGACGATGAAGCTTTCCGGGCCCAGGTCGTACTTGAACCAGTCGCCCACCTCCGGGATGTCCTTGACCAGGCCGGCCAGGGTCCAGATGCGGGTCCACATGTTCTCCCACTCGGCCCGCGCCCAGTCGCGCGATACGTAGCGGTCGGTGGAGTAGAGGCGGTTGCCGTAGTCGATGTAGGGCGCCATCGCCTCGGGCGAGTCGGGCGCCGCCTCGGGATTGAGGGCGAAGCTGCGCGCTTCTGGAAAGTCCATCTTGTTCATCATCAGTCCCCGGTTTTGCCGATCCCCGTCCGCAGGATGGCAAAAAAATATCCTCGGTTCCACCGGCGATGACGGGCGACGTCGGCTGGTGCCCCGGCTCAGGGCCAGTAGCGCCTGCGCAGGTACCATACCTCCACGAGACCGAGAACGACCAGCAGCACGCAGACGGTCCAGAAGGCGTCGGGGCTCTGGGCGGCCGGGATGCCGGCCACGTTGATGCCGAGCAGGCCGGTCAGCAGGGTGAGCGGCAGGAAGATCACCGAGACCACCGAGAGCAGGTACATGTTGCGCTGCATGACGTCGGAGGCGCGGGCTTCCAGTTCCTCGTGGATCAGCACGCCCCGCTCGCGCATGGCGTCCAGGTCGGCGGCGTAGCGGCTGGCGTCGTCGGCGGTGTCGCGCAGCCGGCCCCGGTCGCGCTCGTGGATGTCGACGCAGCGTTCGTGGGCGAGGCGGGCGAGCGCGGCCTGCTGCGGCGCGATGTAGCGGTGCAGCGCCACGGTCCTGCGCCGCAGGGCGTTGAGCCGGCTGCGGTGGTCGCGGGCGCCGTGCATCACCAGGTCGTGTTCCAGGTCGTCGAGCGCCTCGTCCAGCTGGTTGAGCGCCGGCTCGATGCGCTCGATCAGCTTGGCGGTGAGGTCGGCGAGCAGGCCGCCCAGCGAGCGGGGCGGCTGGCCCGCGTCGATCTGGTCGCGGATGTCGCGGGTGGCGATGATCTTGTGCAGGCGGACGCTGATGATGCGCTTGTCGTCGATCCAGACATGCAGCGGCGCCATCTCCTCGTCGGCCCGGTGCGGGTCCAGGTTGACGCCGCGGAGGTCGAGCAGCAGGCCGTCGAGGAATTCGGTGCAGCGGGGCCGCGAGCGGCGCGCCAGCAACGCCTCCACGACCACCGGGTCGAGTCCGCTGTCCGACGAGAGCCAGTTCTTGGTGCGCTGCCCGTTCTGCTGCAGGTGGATCCAGATGAAGCCGGGCCAGTGGCGGGCCTCTTCGAAATCGTTCCAGCCGATCGGCCGGGCGTTTCCGTCGCCGTCGAAGTGGTAGGCGCAGATGAGACCGGTCGCGTCGATCATCCCGCCGGTCTAGCAATGCATGGTTTCATTTCCATGACAGCGAGGCAGAGACGACGATGCATGCCTGCGGCAAGGTACCGCTGCCCCGGCGGGTACGGCGGCGGCCAGCCCGTGTGTCCGTTTCCGGCGGCCCGCCTAGTCCCGCGCTTCGGGCGGGTTGGCCTTCAGCTCCGACATGCTCATGGGGTCATCGAAGGCGACGATCAGGGTGACTGGGCCGTCGGCCTGCACCGAATGCAACGTGCGGCTCGGCACCACGCAGATGTCGCCGCCGGACAGGTCGAACCTGGCGCCCGCGTCGTCGTCGTAGAAGCTCGCCGTCCCCTCGATCACGAAGATGTGGTTGTTGTAGGCGTGCCAGTGCGGGGTCTCCCGCTCCAGCTTCGGGTGCTTGGCCATCAGCGGCCACAGCCTGCGCGCCTTGAGCTGGTCATAGACGCCGTCCAGCCCCTTAAAGCCGCCTCGTTCCACAGACACCGGCATCTCACGCTCCCCTTGCTGTCGCCGAAAACTTAGTCTACTCCCGGGGACGGGGAATTCAGCAAGGCTGAATTTTAGAATGCGCCCGCGGGACCGTGGGCGGGGAGGAGAGCGAAGGTGGCAGAACGACGTCCCATTCCGCCCGAGGAGGAGATCCGCGCGATCGTCGGGCACGAGTTTCCAGGCGGCGACTATACGGTCGCCCACTGGGAGAACTTCCTGCTGACCGAGTGCACGGGCGGCGAACTGCTGCCCGACGGCATGGTGCATCCGGTGGTGCTGTTTCACATGCCGATCCTCGGCAGCGGCACCAGCATCGGCGAGATGTTCGCGCTCGGCCAGGCCGAGTCCGACTTCTCCATCGGCATCGAGAGCTACGACTGGGAGATGCTGCGGCCGCTGAAGGAAGACGTCACCTACCGGATTTCCGGCCGGGTGCTTTCGGCCGAGCGCAAGGACTCGCGCAACGGCCGCCCCTACGACCGCATCCAGTTCCGCTTCGACGTGGACGAGCCCGACGGCGCGCCGGCGGCGCGCACCACCATCACCTGGCATTACCGGAGGAACGTGCTGTGACCATCAATCCCGGCGACACTATCCCGGACTGGGTGATGGAGAGCGTCCGCCCCGAGCGGATGCGCACCATGGCCGCCATCCTGCGCGATCCCAACCCGGTCCACTGGGACCGCAACGCGGTCGCGGCGCTCGGCTTCGGCCAGCATACCATCAACCAGGGACCGCTCGGCCTCAGCTACATGATCAACATGCTGCACGAATGGGCCGGGCCGGGCTCGATCCGCCGCATCGTCATGACCTTCCCCATGGCGGTGCTCGACGGCGACCGCATCGTCGCCAAGGGCAAGGTGACGGGGGTGCGCGAGGAAGGCGGCGAGCGGTTCGCCGACTGCGATATCTGGCTGGAGCGGGAAGGGACCGACCCGCCGCTCAAGGGAACGGCGACGGTGAGGCTGCCGTAGCCGGCGCGGAGAAAAATGCACCCATGCTGATTCGGGGCCTTCCCATCGGCCCGGTTTTCCCGCATGACTCGCTCACCGCAGCAATCAGGGGAGAGCAGGCATGGACCCGCGCACCGGATATCCGTTTTTCCAGGAGGCCTATCTGGTCAACGACCTGGAGGAATCCATCCACAAGTGGAGCAAGCTGTACGGCGCCGGTCCGTTCCGCATCGCCCCGCACCACCAGACCGACACGTTCGAGTATCGCGGCACCGATACCGAGGCCGACGTGTCCTATGCGTTCGGCTATCTGGGCGACATCATGATCCAGTTCATCGTCCAGCACGACGACAAGCCGTCCATCTACCGCGAGATGTTCGACAAGGGCGAGGAAGGCTTCCATCACGTCGCCACGCTGGTCCACGACTTCGAGGGCGAGTTCAAGCGCTTCCAGGACATGGGCTTCGAATGCGCCTGCCGGCTCTATGCCGACGGCGTCGACGCCGCCTATTTCGATACCCGCTCGGTGAACGGCGCGTTCACCGAGATCCACGGCGACCCGATGAACATCCTGCAGCGCTGGGCGCAGATGCACCGCGCCCACCAGCTATGGAAGCCGGGCGACAGCCCCTTCATGACCCTCTAGACTCGACTGGCGCGGGCGGGGCTGACCGGCCGGCCCGTTGCGGATATCCTTCGCCGTATCGAAAACGGGGAAGGGGACAGCGATGGGCAGGGTGATCTGCGAGAAGGACGTGGCGGCGCCCGCCGATGCGGTGTGGGCGGTACTCGCTGATTTTGCCGGCTTCCTGGACTGGACCGGCGGTACCGACGGCGGGCGGTCCATCGAGATCGAGGGCTCCGGCGAGGGGATGGTGCGGCATCTGGTGCTGCCGGGCATCGGCCAGATGGCCGAACGGCTGGTCAGGCTCGACGACCGGACCCGCACCCAGGTCTACGAGCTGGTCTCCGGCCAGCCGATCGGCATGGCGACGTACCGGGCGACGGTGGTGGTGTCGGAAGCACCGGGCGGTACGCGCCTGCACTGGACCGGCGAGTTCGAGCCGGCGCAAGGCGCCGACGCGGATGCCATCGTCGAAGGACTCCGAGGCTCCTACAACGGCATGTCGGACGCGCTGGCGGCGGCGGCGAACAAGTAGCCTTTCAAGGCAGGCCGTTGAGGGCCTGCCGCGATTGGCGGTATCAACGGACCCATGGCCCGGCTCTCAGTTACAGACAGCCTTTCCCTCGACGAGGACGAGATCGAGGAGAGCTTCATCCGTGCGGGCGGTCCGGGCGGCCAGAACGTCAACAAGGTGGCGACGGCCGTTCAGCTCCGCTTCGACGTCAGGCGGTCGCCGTCGCTGCCCAACGACGTGGCGGTGCGGCTGATGAAGCTGGCGGGCAACCGGATGACCCAGGACGGCGTTCTGGTGATCGTCGCCCAGAAGTACCGCACCCAGGAGCGCAACCGGGCCGACGCCCGGGAACGGCTGCTCGCCCTGATCCGCCGCGCCGCTGAGCCGCCGGTCAAGCGCAGGCCCACCCGGCCCACCGCTGCCTCCAAGACCCGGCGGCTCGAGAAGAAGGCGAAACGCTCGGGCGTCAAGGCGATGCGCGGCAAGGTCCGCGATCCGTAGACAAAGGGCGGGTATGCTCCGGCTGCGCCGGATAAAACAAAATACAATACATTCATAAGGTTCCTTTGCGGGCCTAATGCTGCCGCCGAACCGAATAGTGAGCCGGCTTGCGCGCCCTGGCGGGAACCATTTTAGGTGTCTTCTGTTCTGGTTCATGTGCCGTTCAGTGCATCTGTTGCACGGTGGCGGGGCTGATGCGGTCGCCTTGATTGGACTTTGCCTCTCCGGGGCGGCCCGAAATCGCACGGCTGGGCCTTTCCGGCCTGCCGGCAACAACGAGGAGACAGTCATGAAACGAGGTCTGTTGATCACCACGGCAGCCATCGCGCTCGCGACCGCCGGGACGGCCTATGCTCAGCTGGGCGGTATCGGCGGTGGCGTTGGCGGCGGTCTTACCGGTGGCGTGACCGGCACGGTCGACAACGCCGGCGGCATGGTGGGCGGCGCAGGCTCCGCGACCGGCGGTCTGGGTGCCGGCGCCAACCTCGATCGTACCACCGGCAGTGCCACCGACAACCTGGACACCAACGCGGCCACGAAAGCGGGCGCGGACGCCACCGGGACGGCGAGCGATGCTGGCGCGAAGGCGAGCGGTGCCGCCGACGCGGCGACGGGCGCGAGCTCCGATGTGAGCGGCGCGGCTGACGCGGCGACGGGCGCGAGCTCCGATGTGAGCGGCGCGGCTGACGCGGCGACGGGCGCGAGCTCCGATGTGAGCGGCGCGGCTGACACGGCGACGGGCGCGAGTTCCGATGTGAGCGGCGCGGCTAACACGGCGACGGGCGCGGGCGCCGATGTGAACGGTGCGGCTGACACAGCGACGAGTGCAGGCGCCAATGTGAGCGGGGCCACCGATACCGCGGCCGACGCCAACGCCCAGGTGACCGGGGGCGCCGGTGCCGCCGCAGATGCGGCGACGAAGGCCAAGGAGGCGGCCTCCGATGCCGCGGCCGAAGCGAAGACCTCGGCCGAGATGGGCGCCGATGCGGCGGCGAATACGGCAGCGGACGCCAAGGCCGGCCTTTCGGCCGATGCCGCGGCGGCCGGCAACGCCGCTTCGGACGCCGCCGACTCGGCTAAAGGCAGCGTGTCCGGCAGCAGCGCCGCGGCAACCGACACGGGCGCCAGCGGCTCGGCGGGCGGCGAAGGCGCTTCGGCCGACATTGGCACCGACGCAGGCGCCATGACCGGCGCGACGGCGAGCGATGCGGCCGGCATGGACGGCAGCGCCGGCGGTTCCGCGAACATGGATGCCGGTGCCAGCGGCTCGGCGTCCAGTGACGGCGGCAGCGTCAGCGGCGGTGGGAGCATGGATGCGGGCGGCGGCGCCAGCGCCGGCACCCAGTAGCGCCCGTCCAGTACTAGAAGGATCGGGGCGGCGGCCGGCAGGCCGCCGCCCTTGTTCTGTCAGCCGGGCCGGCGACCGAGGGCCGCCGCTTTTGTTCCGTCAGGATGCCTTTTCCGTCTGCGCCAGCCGGCTCATTTGCGCCGGGTAGCGGTCGCCCACCGCCGAGCCGACGGGGAACAGCGCGTCCAGTTCCTTGATCGTGGCGGCGTCAACCTCCACCGCCAGCGCCCCGACGTTCTCCTCGAGGATGTGGGCGCGCTTGGTGCCGGGGATCGGGATGATGTCGTCGCCCTTGGCGAGCACCCAGGCGAGGGCCAGCTGCGCCGGCGTGCAGCCCCTGGCGCGGGCGAGTTCCTCGAGCCGGGCCACGAGGGCGCGGTTCTGCTCGAAATTGCCTTCCTGGAAGCGGGGCAGGCGGGCCCGCATGTCGCCCTTGGCGAACTGGCTGGCCTGGTTGAGGGTGCCGGTGAGCATGCCCCGCCCGAGCGGGCTGAACGGCACGAAGGCCACGCCCAGTTCGCGGCAGGTCTGGATGATGCCGTCTTCGGGCTCCCGCTGCCAGAGCGAGTATTCCGACTGCACGACGGAGATCGGATGGATCTTGTGGGCCCGGCGCAGGGTTTCCGAGTTCACCTCGCACAGGCCGATGGCGCGGGCGAGGCCGCTGGTCACCAGCGCGCCCATCACATCGACCGTATCCTCGACCGGAATCGTCGGGTCGACGCGGTGGGCGTAGTAGACGTCCACATAGTCGGTGCCGAGCCGCTCGAGGCTTTCCTCGCAGCGGGCGCGCACCACCTCGGGCCGGCAGTCGACGGTAAGCGCGCCGCCTTCGCCCGGCACGAAGCCGAACTTGGTGCCGATCTGGATGCGGTTGCGCTCCTTGCCCAGCACCCGGCGGAGCAGCTTCTCGTTGTGCCCCATGCCGTAGACGTTGGAGGTGTCGAAGAAGGTGACGCCCAGTTCCAGCGCCCGGTGCAGCGTGGCTTCGGCCTGGGCTTCGTCGGGCGTGCCGTAGGCGGCCGACATGCTCATGCAGCCCAGGCCCATCCGGGAGACCTCGACAGCGGAAAAAGGCAGCTTGCGACGGTCCATGCTCTTCCCCTTGTGCGACGGTTTCGAGGACGTTGGCACAGCCCCGCCCGTTCGGCAACATTCACGCGAGCAGGTGCAGGATTTGCGCGAGGCTGCGCCGGCGGCAGGCTCCCGCGCGGCGCAGGACGGGCCTGCCCGCAACGCTTGACGGAAGGGATGACCGCGGTCGGGACCCTTGCTGTGTTGCGCGCCATGCCCGCACCTCGCCTCCGACGCTTCCCATGAAGCCCTCATTGCATCCGCGACGCCGCAAGCGGCTCTACCGGCTGGCCCGCGTCACCCGCGGACACTGGCTGCGCCAGTCCCTGTTCGTGCTCGGCGGCGTGGTGGTCGGCGTCGCGGCGGTCGCCCTGGCGATCTGGGGCGACGAGGCCAACAAGCGATTCCACGAGCTGCTGACGTGGTCGCGCTACGCCTCCTTCGTGGTGACGCCCGTCGGCTTCGCGCTGGCCGTTTGGCTGACCCGGCGCTTCTTCCCGAACGCCCAGGGCAGCGGTATTCCGCAGGCGATCGCGGCGCGCGAGCTGAAGGACCAGAAGGCCCGCGAGCCGCTGGTGTCGCTGCGGGTGGCGCTGGGCAAGATCGCGCTGACCCTGTTCGGCATCCTGTGCGGCGCGTCGACCGGCCGCGAAGGGCCGACGGTTCAGGTCGGCGCCTCGATCATGTATGCCGCCGGCCGGCTTTCGCCGCGGCGCCAGCCCGGCCTGATCCTGGCGGGCTCGGCCGCCGGCGTCGCCGCCGCGTTCAACACGCCGCTGGCCGGCGTCGTCTTCGCCATCGAGGAGATGAGCCGCTCCTTCGAGGTGCGCACCAGCGGCGTGATCATCGCCTCGATCATCATCGCTGGCCTCACCTCGGTGTTCTTCGTCGGCAACTACAACTATTTCGGCGTCATCCACGCCAGCCTGGTCGGCACCGAGACGTGGCTGGCGGTGCCGGCCTGCGGCATTTTCGGCGGCCTGCTGGGCGGCCTGTTCAGCCGCTTCGTGGTCGCCGCGGCCCACGGACTGCCGCGGCGCATCGGCGGACACTGGATCCAGGACCATCCGGTCCAGTTCGCCGCCGCCTGCGGCCTGGCGGTCGCCGTGTGCGGCTACATCTCCGGCGACGCGACCTTCGGTACCGGCTACGACCAGGCGGCCCACCTGCTGACCGGCAAGGGCGAGCTGCCGTGGGATTTCGGCGTCCTCAAGCTGGCGGCGACGGCGCTGTCGACGGTGAGCGGCCTGCCGGGCGGCATCTTCTCGCCGTCGCTCGCGGTGGGCGCCGGCCTGGGCGTGAACGTCGCCAGCTTCTTCCCGTCGCAGGTGGCCAGCGCGGTGATCCTGCTGGGGATGGTGTCCTACTTCGCCGGCGTGGTGCAGGCGCCGATCACCGCCTTCGTCATCGTCACCGAGATGACCGACAACCACGACATGCTGCTGCCGGTCATGGCGGCGGCGCTGCTTGCCCATGCCACCTCCCGGCTGGTCTGCCGCGAGGGCATCTATCATTCGCTGAGCCACGGCTTCGTCGATGCCATGCGGGCCAAGGCGGCGGCCCGCTCGGAAGCGGAGGCGGAGGCCGCACGGGAGGCCGAGGCGGATACTCCCGGCGGCGCCCCCGAGACGCGGCCGTGAGACCGGCACGGGCGATGCTCGTGTCGCTGCTTTGGGGAGAGGTTTCATGACGCTGGTCGTCGACCTGTACTGGTCCTTCCGCAGCCCGTACTCCTACCTCGCCACCAGGCGGCTGTTCGAACTGGACCGGGACACCAGCGCGACGGTGGCGTTCCGGCCGGTCTATCCGCTGGCGGTGCGCAGCAAGGACTTCTTCAGAACGGTCAACCCGAAATGGGTGAAGTACGTCCAGAAGGATGCGCCGCGGCTGGCCGACTATCTGGGCCTGCCGTTCCGCTGGCCCAAGCCCGATCCCATCATCCAGGACATGCAGACGCTGCAGGTGGCGGCGGAGCAGCCGCATATCCGCCGGCTCACCCGCATGGGCCTGGCGGCGGCCGACCGCGGCAGGGGCATCGCCTTCGCCCACGAGGTCTCGTCAATGATGTGGGGCGGCACGAGGGGCTGGAACGAGGGGGCCCACCTGCGCGACGCGGCGGCCCGCGCCGGCCTGGACATCGACGAACTGGACGCCGCCATCGCCGACGACCCGGACGGCTGGGACGCCCGGCTCGCCGCCAACCAGCAGGCGCTGGAGGCGGCCGGCCACTGGGGCGTGCCGACCATGGTGTTCGAGGGCGAGGCGTTCTTCGGGCAGGACCGGATCGACGTGCTGGTCTGGCGCCTCAGGCAGCACGGGCTCCGATCCGCCGGCTGAGGCTCAAGGCTGCTGGATGCTCTTCAGGTAGGCGATGAAAGGCGCGATGTCGGCCGGATCCCAGGGATCGTCCGGCATCCCGGGATGGCCGGCGACCATGCCTTCCGCCAGCGCCTCCTCGAGGTTCTCCACCGGATAGTTCTTGCCCAGGCTGCGGAACGGCGGCGCCTTGGCCATCGGGCTCTCGCCCGCCGGCCCGGTGGCGTGGCAGGCGCCGCAGCGCGTCTCGGCGATGGCCCGCCCGGCGACCTCCTCGCCCGTAGGCGCGTCGGCGGCGCGGGCGGCGGCCGTCATGGCGACAGCGGCGATGAGGGCGAGGGCAGAAAGGCGCGGCATGGCTGGCTCCTGAGGCAGCGTCGGGGGACGACGCCGCGCATTGGGAAGCGTCGCCCCGCCAGGGTTTGACCGCGGCGATCATCGGCTATACTGGCGGCGAACTCAATCCGAGGGAGACCCGATGCGCTACCTGCACACCATGCTGCGGGTCCGCGACCTGGACCGGTCGCTGGACTTCTTCTGCAACAAGCTGGGCCTGGAGGAACTGCGCCGCCACGAGGTGCCGCAGGGCCGCTTCACCCTGATCTTCCTGGCGCCGCCCGGCCAGCCCGACGCCCAGGTGGAACTGACCTACAACTGGGATCCGGAGAACTATGGCGGCGGGCGCAACTTCGGCCATCTGGCCTACGAGGTGGACGACATCTATGCCACCTGCCAGAAGCTGATGGACGAGGGCGTGACCATCAACCGGCCGCCGCGCGACGGCCGCATGGCCTTCGTCCGCTCGCCCGACAACATCTCCATCGAGCTGCTGCAGAAGGGCGCGGCCAAGCCCGCGCAGGAGCCGTGGGCCAGCATGGGCAACACCGGCGAGTGGTAGCGCTCGCCGCGCCCCGGCCTACGCGGTGACGCGGCGCGCGCCCTGCCGCGGCGACGGGGTGTAGCGTCCATCGGTCATGGCGGCCATCCGGCGGATGGTGTCCTCGGCCTCGACCACGACGTCGCGGACGATGTCGCCCGCGGCCGGCAGGTCGTGGACGGCGCCCGCGCCCTGGCCGGCGGCGGTGGCGTCGCGGCTGCGGTCGTAGCCGCTGGTGTCGCCCATCAGCGGCCGCATGACGCCGGCGTCGCGGGAGATCACGCTCTGCTCGCCGAACGGCCGGATGTCCTGCGGGCGCTTTTCCCAGTCGGCGGTCCAGTCGTTGCGGATCACCCGCATGGTCTTGCCCGAATAGGACCGGGTGACCACCGTGTCGGTGTCGACCGCGTCGATGATCGCCTGCTTGTAGCCCAGGGCCGCGTTGGCTTCCCGCGAGGCGATGAACCGGGTGCCGATCCAGACCCCTTGCGCCCCCATGGCCAGCGCCGCGGCGAGTCCGCGCCCGTCGGTGATGGCGCCGGCGGCCACCACCGGGATCGACACGGCCTCTACCATCTGCGGGATCAGCGCCATGCCGGCCACCTGCCCGGTATGGCCGCCGCCTTCGGTTCCCTGGCCGATGACGATGTCGACGCCGGCCTGCTCGCCCTTCACCGCATGCTTCACCGCGCCGCACATCTGGATGACCACCACGCCGGCGTCCTTCAGGGTCTTCAGGATGGAGGAGGGCACACCGAGACCGGAGATGAACGCCGTGGCGCCTTCCTCGATGATGATGTCGACGGAGCGGGTGAGCGATTCGGGAATGGCCGCCAGCAGGTCGACGCCGAAGGGCCGGTCGGTCAGGTCCTTCACCCGGCGCATCTGGTCGCGGATGCCGTCGGGCGGCACCGAGGCCATGCCCAGCGACCCGAAACCGCCCGCTTCCGAGACCGCGGCGCACAGCTCGGCGTAGGATACGCCGCCCATGCCCGCCAGCATGACCGGATGCTCGATTCCCAGCATGTCGCACAGCGGCGTCCTCAGGCTCATGGCCGACTCCCTTCCGATGGTGGCGAGGCCGAGCGTACCACCCGGGAACACTTGTCGCCATTCCACGAACCGGCCTAGGATGCGCCCTCGCATCGGGGAGGGAGAGGAACATGGCGTTCACCTACGACGAGATCACCGCGCGCACCGCCAGGGGCGAGTATTCCTACGGCGACCGGGAGACCATGCTCTACGCGCTCGGCCTGGGCATGGGGCGCGAGCCGCTGGACCCGCAGGAGCTGCGCTACTGCTACGAGAAGAACCTGAAGACGGTGCCGACCATGGCGGCGCTGTTCTCGGCCCGCGGCAACCTTCTCGAGGGCGTCAACTACACCATGGTGGTGCACGGCGAGCAGCGGGTCACCCTGCACCAGCCGCTCCCCTGGAAGGCCGACCTGCTGGTGGAATCCCGGGTCGCCCAGGCGCTCGACAAGGGCGCCGGAAAGGGCGCGGTGATCTACCTGGAGACCAAGACGAGGCTGAAGGACAGCGGCGAGCCGGTGTCCACCTCCCTGTCCAGCATCTTCGCCCGCGGCGACGGCGGCTTCGGCGGCCCGAGCGGTCCGGCGCCGGCGGAGACCCACCGGATTCCCGACCGCGCGCCCGACGCCAGCTGCGAACTGGCGACCCGCGAGGACCAGGCGCTGATCTACCGCCTGTCGGGCGACCGCAACCCGCTGCACTGCGACCCGGACGTGGCGACGGCGGCGGGCTTTCCCCGGCCGATCCTGCACGGTCTGTGCACCTATGGCGTCGCCTGCCGGGCCGTGCTGCAGACCCTGTGCGACTACGACCACACCCGCATCGCGGGGTTCGACGCCCGGTTCTCCTCGCCGGTGTTTCCCGGCGAGACGGTGATCACCGACATGTGGGTCGACGGCGACGTGGTCTCCTACCGCTGCCGGCTGAAGGAGCGTGAGGCGACGGTGATCAACAACGGCCGCGCGCTGCTGCGGAGCTGAGCCGGTGAAGCTGCTGCGCTACGGCCCGAAGGGCGCCGAGAAGCCGGGCCTGCTGGATCGGGCGGGGCGCATCCGCGACCTGTCCGGCGTGATCGCCGATGTGTCCGGCGAGGCCCTTTCGGACGGAAGCCTGGACCGGCTGCGCGCCCTGGCCCCGGAGTCCCTGCCGCTGGTCGACGGGGAGCCGCGGCTCGGCCCCTGCGTCGGCGACGTGGGCATGTTCCACGCCATCGGCCTCAACTACCGCGACCACGCCGCCGAGACCGGCGCCAAGCCGCCGCCCGAGCCCATGCTGTTCACCAAGTCGGTCTACTGCATCTGCGGGCCCGACGACGACGTGATCCGCCCGCGCGGCTCGGTGAAGCTGGACTGGGAAGCGGAACTGGGGATCGTCATCGGGCGCGAGGGCAAGTACATCCCCGAGGCCGAGGCGCTCGACCACGTGGCCGGCTACTGCGTCGTCAACGACGTGTCGGAGCGGACCTTCCAGCGCGACCGGTCCGGCCAGTTCGTCAAGGGCAAGTCGGGCGACAATTTCGGCCCGATCGGGCCGTGGCTGGTCACCCGCGACGATATCCCCGACCCGCAGGCGCTTCGCGTCTGGCTGGAGGTGGACGGCGAGCGCCGGCAGGACGGCACCACTGCCGACATGATCTTCGGCGTGCGTTTCCTGGTGAGCTACATCAGCCAGTTCATGCGCCTGCGCCCGGGCGATCTCATCACCACCGGCACGCCGGCCGGCGTCGGCATGGGCATGTCCCCGGAAACCTACCTGCAGCCGGGCCAGCGCATCCGCCTCGGCATCGACGGGCTGGGCGAACAGCGCCAGCTGGTGGTCGACGACACTTAGCCGCAGCGGTTCACTTCGACGGTCACGTGGCTGAGTTCGTGCACCGGCGCCAGTAGGGTGCGGTAGTGAACCGGTTCGCGGGGTTCGTGGGTGACCACCGAGACGATGGCGGCCCAGTGTCCGGGACCCACGCTCCACAGGTGCAGGTCGGCGACCCGGTTGTCGGCGTCGGCCTCGATGGCTTCGACGACCTCGCGGCGCAGGCCGTCGTCTGACACGTCGACCAGCGTCCGGCCTGACTGGCGCATCAGGCTGCGCGCCCACACCAGGATCACGGCCGCCCCCACCAGGCCCATCAGCGGGTCGACCCACCACCAGCCGAGATACTTGCCCGCCAGCAGTGCGGCGATGGCGGTGACCGACGTCAGGGCGTCGGCCAGGACGTGCAGGTAGGCGGCGCGGAGATTGTGGTCGTGGTCGTGGTCGTGGGAATGGCCGTGGTCGTGCGCGTGATCGTGGCCGTGCCCGTGGCCGCCGAGGATCGCCACGCTCGCGATGTTGACCAGCAGGCCCAGCACGGCCACCGGCAGCGCCTCGTCGAAGGCGATGGTCTGTACCGTCAGCAGCCGCTCACCGGATTCCCATGCCAGCACCGCTGCGACAAGCGCCAGCACGACGGCGCTGCCGAAGGCGGCGAGCGCGCCCACCTTGCCGGTACCGAAGGCGAAGCGCGGATTGTCGGCGTGCCGGCGGGCATAGGCATAGGCGAAGGCGGTGATGCCGAGCGCCCCCACATGGGTGGCCATGTGCCAGCCATCCGCCAGCAATGCCATGGAGTTGAAGGCCGTGCCGCCGCCGATCTCGGCGACCATCATGACGAAGGTCAGTCCGACCACCAGCTTCGCGCGCCGTTCGGCCGACCGTTCGCTGCCGGTCTCGAACCGGTGCGTGTGCGTCCAGGGCTTGATGTCTTCCGCATGCATGCAGTTCACTCCGTCCGTTCACAACCCTGTGCCCGGCCACTGCAAGCCCGTGACAAGCCTGCGACCGCGTGGCAATAGAGATGCGGCGCCAGCGATGTTTTCCCAAGGTATTATCCGTGCCCGATCCCGATGACAAGCAGGTCGACCGCCGGCAATCCATCGAATCCGAGGCGTGGCGGCTCGTGGCGGAGAGGGGCTATGACGGCGTGACGATGCGCGAGCTGGCACGCCGCGCGGGCCTGTCGACTCGCACCCTCTACGAGATGTACGGCGGCAAGGATGCGTTGCTGGGCGAGGCGTTCCGGGAGCGCCTCAGGGTGCTGTTCGACCGCTTCGAGGAGGCCATCGCCTCGACGGGCATCGCGCATCTCGGCGATCTCTGCGAGGCGATTACGGCCAGCATCGTCTCGGGCGAGAACTTTTCGCGGGCCTATGCGTCGGTGCTCGCCTCCAACAAGCTCTCCGTCTACAGCATCCCCACGCCGGTGATCCATTTCCGCCGCTGTCTCGAGGAGGCCCGCGCCCAGGGCCAATTGGTGGCCTGGTGCGACCTGGACTTCACCGCGCGCCGGCTGCTGCTGGGGCAGCACTCGCTGATGATCCAGTGGGGAAGCGGCGTCATCTCGAGCGCCAACCTCAACAGCTTCTACGGGTTGTCGATGTGCGAAATCCTGAGTCCCCTGTCCCTCGGCGAGGCGCAGAGGTCCCTCGTGGAGCGCCTGAGGGGGCTGCATCTACGTCTCAAGAGTCTGGAGAGGTTCTAAATGACACACTCGACAGAAATGAACAAAAACACGTTTTAAATCAGCTTGCGCGACTCGCGGGGCGCGACTAACCTCCGTTTCGAGCAATTAACGAACCCAGGGGGAGACGGGGCGGCGCTGGCTTAGAGGGGAGCCTGGCGCCGTCAACCGCCCGAGGTCGATGGCTCTGCGCTGAGTTTATTGACTGACCGACAAGGCCGTCTCGCGTCCAGCGGGGCGGCCTTGGCGTTTGCACGCCTGCCCTCCGTCCAGTCCGTCACGAAAGCATAACCGACTACAAGTAGTCTGCCCCGGACGTTAATTCTACCGAGGCAGGAATGACCATTCGATTTGACGCGCGCTCGCGCGCGACCGGTGTTTGTATTGCCGCGCTCATGGCGTACGCGGCGCCGGCCCAGGCCGCCGATTATGTCGTGACCACGGGAACGACGGACACCAGCGCGAAGACCGTATCGGGGACCGACACCCTGACCGTTCAGTCCGGCGGCACCCTCGCGCCGTCGGCGAGCACGGCGGTCAGCTGGAACGGGGCCTCGACGGGCCTGGTCATCACCAACTCCGGGACCATCAAGTCGACGGCCTCGGGCGGCCGCGCCATCAACGCGTCCGGCGGCAACAACACCCGCACCCTCACGCTGACGAACAATGCCGGCGCGACCATCGAATCCGAGAACGACGCCTTCCGCATCAACGTCGATCCGTCGGGCGGCACGGTCCTGGTGGAGAACTACGGCACCATCCGCTCGACCGACGGCGGCCAGGCGTTGGACTTCGACGCAGCCGGCTCCGGCAATGCCTCCATCACCATCAACAACCATGCCGGCGGGCAGATCCTCGCGCTGAGCGCCGACGGCATCCGGCCGGACCAGGGCGCGGTGGTCACCAACGCCGGGCTGATTCGCTCCGACGGCGTTGCCGGCGACAAGAACGACGGCATCGACTGGCAGGGCAATGCGGGCGTGGTCGTCAACCAGGATGGCGGCGTGATCTCCGGCCAGCGCCACGGCATCACCAGCGACGTCCACGTGGACGTGACCAACGACGCGGGCGGCCTGATCGAGGGCCGCAACGGCTCGGGCGTCGGCTCCGACGGCGACGGCACGGTGGTGAACTATGGCACCATCACCGGCGCCTGGGACGGGGTCGCCGCGAACGGCGACGGCGACGGCGTCGACATCGACTACGCGGGCACGGTGAAGAACTGGGGCACCATCAAGGGGATCAGCGCCGCGGGCGTCGATTCCGGCGGCCAGCCGAACAGCCCCGAAGGCATCGCGATGGGCGGTGGCCTGATCGAGAACCACGCAGGGGCGCTGATCAGCGGCGGCGGCACCGGCATCCTGGTGGACGACGGCTCGGCCGGCCCCGGCGTGGCGGCGACCACCATCGTCAACGAGGGCCGGATCGAGGGCCTGGGCGGCCCGGCCATCAGCCTGGTGGGCGACTTCAACGACAGCATCACCAACTCGGGCGAGATCGCCGGCGTCGGCACCGCGATCTCGATGGGCGGCGGCGACGACAGCCTCACCCTGCTGCCCGGCTCCACGATCACCGGCACGGTGGACGGCGGCGACGGCAGCGACACCGTCACCCTGGCCGGCGACGGCGCGGGCAGCTTCGCCGGCGCGGTCAACTTCGAGCAGCTGTCGGTGACGTCCGGCACCTGGACGCTGACGGATGACACCACCTTCTCCGGCGGGACGGGCATCACCGGCGGCACCCTGCTGGTCGACGCCGACCTGGCGTCGGCGGTGAGCGTGGGCAGCGGCGGCACCCTGGGCGGCACGGGCTCGGTGACGAGCGTGGCGGTCAACGACGGCGGGACCATCGCGCCCGGCGCCAGCATCGGCACCCTGGCGGTGACGGGCGACTTCTCCCAGGCAAAAGGCTCCACCTACGCGGCGGAGATCGCCGCCGACGGGTCGGGCGATCTCGTCGCGGTTGGCGGCACCGCCACCATCGAGGATGGGGCGACCCTCGCCGTCACCCGGCAGGACGGCAGCTATGTGCCCGGCACCCGTTACACCCTGCTGACCGCCGAGGGCGGCGTCGACGGCACCTACACGACCCTCGACCAGACGGTTTCCGGCGGAACGGAACTGCGGCTCGGCGAAACCGACGGCAGCGTGTTCGTCGACGTGGCGCGCACCGCGGCGTCCCTGCCCGGGGTGGCGCAGACGCCGAACCAGGCCGCCGTGGCGTCGGCGGTCAGGGAACTGGGGGTCGGCAACGCCGCCTATGCGGCGCTGACTCTGCTGCCGGACGATGCCGACGTCAGGTCGGCCTTCAACCTGCTGTCGGGCGAGATCCATGCGTCGTCGCGCACGGCGATGGTGCATGACGCGCGGACCGTCGACAGCGCCGTGCTCGCGCGGACGCGGCGTCCGATCGATGGTCGGGGCACGCTGTGGGGCAAGGTCATCGTCGGCACCGGCACCGACGACGGCGTCGACGGTGCACAGGATACCGACCGGACCACCATCGGCGGCATCGTCGGCGCGGAAATGTCCGTCGGCGGCTCGTTCCGCCTCGGCATCGCCGGCGCCTACACCCGCGACAAGGCCAAGACCGACGACCGGACCAGTTCGGCCCGGGTCGAGACCGGCCACGTGGTCGCCTATGCCAGCGGCGCCGCGGGTGCCCTGCGGCTGCGGGCGGGCGGCGGCTACAGCTGGTCCAGTGTCGACGACCGGCGCAGCGTCGACTTCGCCGGCTTCAGCGACGCGCTTGCCGCGAAGTATGACGGCGATACGCTGCACGGCTTCGCCGAGGTGGGCTTCGCCGTCAATGACGTGCTGGAGCCGTTCGCCGGCGTTTCCGCCTACCGGGTCAAGACCGACGCCTTCGCGGAAAGCGGCGGTTCCGCCGCGCTCGACGGCGAGCAGATGCGCCAGACCTATGTGACCTCCCAGCTCGGCCTGCGGTTCGACACACCGGTCGGCACGGGGCTGCGCGCCTGCGGGTCGGTCGCCTGGCAGCACGGCTTCAGCGACCTCTGGTCGCAGGCGGTGCTGGCATTCCAGGCAGGCGGGCCGTCGTTCGAGATCAACGGCACGTCGCTGTCCCGCGACGCGGCGGCGGTCTCTCTCGGGCTGGTCTGGGAGCCGTCGCCCAACGTCCACGTCTCGCTGAGCTATGACGGCGAGATCGGCGACAATGGCAGCAGCCACGTCGGCGGCCTGACGGTCTCCGTGGGCCTGTGACGGGCGCTCCCCGCGGCTCCGTCAGCGGTACTTCTCGTTGACGGAGTCACAGCGCGTCTCGGGGTGGGCACGCAGGTCGCGCAGCCCGTCGTCGATGGCGTCGCACGCCTTCCTGTATTCGGTGAGGTCGTGCTGGAGGCCGCGCAGCCATTGCAGCTGGCGGGCCGTGGCGTCGGTGTTGCCCCGCGCCTTGCGCCGGTCGAAGTCGCGCATGGTGTCTTCGTAATAGCGGATCTTGGTTTCGCAGGTCTGCTTGGCGGCCAGCAGATGGGCCTCGTTGCACATCTGGATCAGCTCGCCATGGGCGCCGTAGCCGACGGGCGGCACGCTGTCGGTGTCGAACTGGTCGGTCTGGGCGCGGGCAGCGGCGCTGCCCAGCAGCGCCGCGCCCGCCAGTGCCGTCCAGAATCTCCTCATGCGTCCCCGGCGATGCTCACTTCTTCGCGCCCAGGCCCGGACCGCCGCCGGCGCCCGCGAATTCCTCCGGCGCCTCGTGACCCAGCAGGATCTTGCCCAGGTCGGTGAACAGCGGATGGGCGACCCAGCGGTGGGTGGCGCAGCCGTGGGCGTCGCGCAGCTTGCGCTCCAGCGGGCTCTTCATCTGCATGCCGCTGGTGCCGGCGGTGTTGTGCAGCACGTCGACCACCTCCATGCAGGCGTTCGCCGCGTAGGTGCAGGCGAGGCGCGCGTTCTGGGTGGTGCGGGCGCCGGGCTGGTCGGCCCCCGCCCACAGCTCGTCCTCGACCTCCTTCATGGCCTCCATCACATAGGCGCGGGCGGCGCGGTACTTGGCGACCATCTCGCCGACCCGGTGCTGGGCGATCGGCCGGTCCGCCAACTTGGAGGCGGAGAGGAACGGAATCTTGTTGTTGGCCAGGTCGATGAAGGCGTCGATGGCGCCCTTGGCCACGCCCAGCGCCACGGCGACCTTGTTGTAGGACAGCCGCAGCGGCGTCGGGATGCGGAACACCGGATTGTCGTAGTAGGGCGGCATCACCACCAGCTGCACGTCGGCGTACTTCTCCGGCACCACGGCGCCGTCGGCGCGCACCGTGTTGGAGCCCGAGCCGCGCAGACCGGCCATGTCCCAGACATCGATGATCTCGTACTGGGACTTGTGCAGGAACCACATGCGCGCATCGAGCGGGTTGCCGGTGAAGCCTTCGCCCAGCGGCACGACCGGGGCGGCGAGGAAGCACCATTCGGCGTTGTGCACACCGGAGATGAAGGTGGCCTCGCCCCATACCTTGTAGCTGCCGTCGGCCTGCTTCTCGGCGCGGGAGGGCTTGGAGCCCGGTCCGCCGCCGCCGCACATGATGACCCGCGGATGGCCCAGGTACACTTCCTGGGCCAGCTTCGGGTCCATGCCGCCGGCGGCCATGGCGTTGATCTCGGAGCCCAGCATGACGTTCCAGCCCACCGACGCGTCGATGGCCGAAATCGCCTCGAGGATTTCGATGGTCTCGGTGGTGCTGGCGTTCTCGCCGCCCAGCTCGGCCGGCATGGCGAAGCGGAACAGGCCTTCGTCCACCAGGGCTTCCACCGTCTCGTTGGGGAGCCGCCGGAGCTTCTGCGCCTCGTCGCCGCCCTTGGCGATCACGTCCTTCAGCCGGGCGATCCGCTCAAGCGGGGTGCCGACCAGGGGCCTGGCGCCGTTCCCGGCGGCGGTGCCCTCCGGGCGCACGGCTTCGGTGGTTCCTTCCATCCTCGATCTCCATCGTTGCAGGGCCCCTTGCCGGGCCGTCTCCCGCGGGAAAGCCTAGAGCGGTTTCCCTGGGAGTGAAATACCTAAGCAGATATTCTCAAGCCGGACAGGGCGCTTCCGCGCCGCAAATCGAATCGCCGGTTCCGATTTCCGCCGTTTCATCGTTGCGCCATCGAGACTACCCTGCACCCATGAGTCGGTTGCGCCTGCTGATCACCCTGCCCCTGCTCGCCATCGTGATCCTGTTCGCGGTGGTGAACCGCAACGCGGTGGCGGTGAATTTCTGGCCGCTGCCCTGGGTGGCGAACCTGCCGCTCTACGCCGTCGCGTTCGGCGCGTTCTTCCTCGGCGTGCTGGCCGGCGGCATCGCCGTATGGGTCGGCGGCATGCGCAAGCGCCGCCGTGTCCGGCAGAAGGAGGCCGCGCGCCAGGCGCCGACGGGCGACGCCGGGGATGGCGCTCCGGTCCGCGATCCTGTACAGACAAGCGCGCCGAGGTACCCATGAGAAACGCCGAGAAGGTCTTCGTCGCCCTGGATACGCCTGCCCTGGACGTCGCACTCGACTGGGCCGGACGGCTGAAGGGCGTGGTCGGCGGCCTGAAGCTGGGGCTGGAGTTCTTCGGCGCCCAGGGTCCCGAAGGGGTGCGGCGGGTCTCCGAGACGGGGATGCCCGTCTTCCTCGACCTGAAGTTCCACGACATTCCCAACACGGTGGCCCAGGCGGTGACCTCGGTCACGCCGTTGGCGCCGGTGCTCGCCACCATCCACGCCGGCGGCGGTCGCGCGATGATGGAGGCGGCCGTCGCTGCAGCCCGCGAGACCGCCGACAAGGCGGGCGTGGCGCGGCCGAAGATCCTGGCGGTCACGGTGCTCACCAGCCTGGACGGCGACGACCTGGCGGCCGCCGGCGTCTCCGGCGGCGTCGAGGAGCAGGTGGTCCGGCTGGCGCGGCTCGCCCAGCAGGCCGGCGTCGACGGCGTGGTCTGCTCGCCGCGGGAGATCGTCCCGATCCGGCGCGCCTGCGGGCGGTCGCTGCTGCTGGTGGTGCCGGGCCTGCGCCCGGCCGGGGCCGCGCCGGGCGACCAGAAGCGGGTGATGACGCCCGGCGAGGCCGTGTCGTCGGGCGCCGACTACCTGGTCATCGGCCGGCCGATCACCCAGGCAGTCGATCCGGTGGATGCCGCGAGGGCCATCGCCGCCTCCCTGGACGCGGTGACCGCCGGTTGACCCTCGGGCCCGGCGCCATATCTCTCGGCCAGCGCTTGCGGGTCGCTGCGCAATCTCTATAGTGCCCGCTCTTTGGCGCGGAGCCGAGCATGCCCATCGACGTCAAGATCTGTGGCCTGAGCACGCCCGACACCCTGCAGGCGGCGGTCGATGCGGGGGCGACCTATGTGGGCTTCGTGTTCTATCCCCGCTCGCCCCGCGCCGTGTCGACCGCCCAGGCGGCGGCGCTGGCACTAGCCGTGCCGCCAGGCGTGCGCAAGGTGGCGCTGTTCGTCGATCCGTCCGATGACCTGCTGGCCGAGGTGCTGCGCGCCGTGCCGATCGACGTCATCCAGCTCCATGGCGGCGAGGCGCCGGCGCGGGTTGCCGAAATCCGGGCGCGCACCGGCAAGCCGGTGTTCAAGGCGATTCCGGTCGCCGGACGGGACGACGTGGCGCGCGCCCACGCCTACGAGGACGCGGCGGATTTCTTGCTGTTCGACGCCAAACCGCCTAAGTCTATGGGTCACGCGCTTCCCGGGGGCAACGGCCTCGCCTTCGACTGGCAGCTGATCGCGGGCGAGGCGTGGAAGCGCGGATGGATCCTGTCCGGGGGCCTGACGCCGGACAATGTGGCGGAGGCGATGGAAACCTGTCACGCCACGTTCGTTGACGTCTCCTCGGGGGTGGAGGACCGGCCGGGCGTCAAGAACCCGGCGAAGATCGAAGCGTTTGTAACTGCCGCACGGAACGCCAATCCATGAACAGACCAGAACGGCCGAATTCGTACAGGAGCCTGCCCGACGCCGAGGGCCATTTCGGGTTGTTCGGCGGCCGCTACGTGGCCGAGACCCTGATGCCGCTGATCCTCGAGCTGGAGGAGGCCTACGCGGCGGCCAGGGTCGACCCGGCTTTCAAGGCCGAGATGGACGACCTGATGCGCAACTACGTGGGCCGGCCGAGCCCGCTCTACTTCGCCGAGCGGCTGACCGAGCACTATGGCGGCGCGAAGATCTACCTGAAGCGCGAGGAGCTGAACCACACCGGTGCGCACAAGATCAACAACTGCATCGGCCAGATCCTGCTCGCCCGCCGCATGGGCAAGAAGCGGATCATCGCCGAGACCGGGGCAGGCCAGCACGGCGTGGCGACCGCCACCGTCGCCGCCCGCTTCGGCCTGGAATGCCTGATCTTCATGGGCGAGACCGACATCGAGCGGCAGAAGCCGAACGTGTTCCGCATGAACCTGCTGGGCGCCAAGGTGGTGCCCGTGCACTCGGGCGCCAGGACCCTGAAAGACGCCATGAACGAGGCGCTGCGGGACTGGGTGACCAACGTGGAGTCGACCTACTACCTGATCGGCACGGCGGCGGGCCCGCATCCCTATCCCGCCATGGTGCGCGACTTCCAGGCGGTGATTGGGCAGGAGACCCGCGAGCAGATGCTGGCGGCGGAAGGCCGGCTGCCCGATACGCTGATGGCCTGCGTCGGCGGCGGCTCCAACGCCATCGGCCTGTTCCATCCGTTCCTCGACGACGAGGGCGTCCGGATGGTCGCGGTCGAGGCGGCGGGCCACGGCGTCGACACCGGCCAGCACGCGGCTTCCATCACCGCCGGTAGCCTGGGCGTGCTGCACGGCAACCGCACCTATCTGCTGCAGGACGACGACGGGCAGATTCTCGAGGCCCACTCCATCTCGGCCGGCCTCGACTATCCCGGCGTCGGCCCCGAGCACGGCTGGCTCCACGACGTCGGCCGGGTGGAGTACGTCTCGGCCACCGACGGGGAGGCGCTCGACGCGTTCCAGACCTGCTGCCGGCTCGAGGGCATCATCCCGGCGCTGGAATCGTCCCACGCGCTCGCGCACGTGGCCAAGGTTGCCCCCGATCTGCCGAAGGATCACTTAATCGTTGTCAATCTCAGCGGGCGCGGCGACAAGGATATCTTCACGGTCGCTGATTCCCTGGGAGTGAAGATTTGAGCGTCACCGGCCGCATCGAACGCCGCTTCGAGACGCTGCGACGGGAGGGCCGCGCCGCCTTCGTGTCGTTCGTCACCGCCGGCGATCCGAACCTGGAGCAGTCCGAGGCGATCCTGGCGGGCCTTCCCGCGGCCGGCGTCGACATCGTCGAACTCGGCATGCCGTTCACCGATCCCATGGCGGACGGCCCGGCGATCCAGGCCGCCGGCCTGCGCGCGCTGGCGGCCGGGCAGACCATGCACCGGACGCTCGACATGGTCCGCCGGTTCCGCCAGCGGGACGACGAGACGCCCATCGTGCTGATGGGCTACTACAATCCGATCTATCGCTATGGTGTCGAGGCGTTCCTCAAGGACGCGGTAGAGGCGGGCGTTGATGGCCTGATCATCGTCGACCTGCCGGCGGAGGAAGACGCCGAGCTGTGCGAGCCGGCGATCGAGGCGGGCATTCGCTTCATCCGCCTGCTCACGCCGACGACCGACGACAAGCGGCTCGAGCGGGTGCTGCGCAACTGCAGCGGCTTCCTCTACTACGTCTCGGTCACCGGCATCACCGGCGCGGCGAGCGGCGCCCGGGGCGCGGTCGACGCCGCCCGCAGGCGGTTCGCGGCCAGGACGGACCTGCCCGTGGTGGTCGGCTTCGGCATCAAGACGCCGGAGCGGGTGGCCGAGATCGCCGCCGTCGCCGACGGCGCGGTGGTGGGGACCGCCATCGTCGACCGCATCGCGCGAAACGTGGGCGGCGACGGCAGGCTGTCCGAGGGCGGCGTCGAGGACGTGCTTGGCTTCGTGGCCTCGCTGGCGGCGGGCGTGCGCCGCGAGGAAGCGGCGGCAACGGCGACGGGAGGCGCCCGTTGAACTGGCTGAAGAAGGTTCGCCCCAAGCTCAGCACCATCTTCCGGCGCGAGCGGCCCGCCTCCGAAGAGGCCAAGTGGGACACCTGCGTCAATTGCGGCCAGATGGTCTATCACAAGGAGATGGTGGCGGCGCAGTATGTCTGCCCCCATTGCGGCCACCATCACAAGATGCCGCCCGGCGACCGGTTCGCGGCGCTGTTCGACGCCGGCTCCCATGACATGATCGAGGTGGCCAAGGGCGCCGACGACCCGCTGAAGTTCCGCGACAAGAAGAAATACGCCGACCGCATCAAGGCGAGCCGGACCGAGACCGGCCAGCAGGACGCGATCCTGGTGGCCCTCGGCAAGATCGGCGGCGTCGCCGCGGTGGTCGGCGTGCAGAACTTCGCCTTCATGGGCGGCTCGCTGGGCGTCGGCGCCGGCGACGCCTTCGTGGCCGGCGCCCTGCGCGCCGTCAAGGAGAAGGCCGCCTTCGTCATGGTCACCTCCTCGGGCGGCGCGCGCATGCAGGAAGGCATCCTGTCGCTGATGCAGATGCCGCGCACCACCGTGGCGATCCAGATGCTGCGCGAGGCCCGGCTGCCCTATGTGGTGGTGCTCACCGACCCGACCACGGGCGGCGTCACGGCCTCCTACGCCATGCTGGGCGACATCCAGATTTCCGAGCCCGGCGCGCTGATCGGCTTCGCCGGGCCCCGGGTGATCGAGAGCACCATCCGCGAGCAGCTTCCCCAGGGCTTCCAGCGTGCCGAATACCTGCTCGATCACGGCATGATCGACATGGTGGTGCACCGGCACGAACTGGCCGGACGGCTGGCCGGCCTGCTGCAGCTGTTGATGGGCGGCAAGCGGCAGGAGAAGCCGCTCGCCCTCGCGCCGCCGGCCAAGGGACGGCGCGGCGCCGCATCCGGCTGAGGCGGCACCGTTGAGCAGCGACCGGCTCCTCGCGCGGCTGCATCGTCTCCATCCCAAGCTCATCGACCTGTCCCTCGGGCGGACCGAGCGGCTGCTCGCCGCCCTCGGGCATCCCGAGCGGCGCCTGCCGCCGGTCCTCCACGTGGCCGGGACCAACGGCAAGGGCTCGACCCTCGCCTGCCTGCGGGCGCTGCTGCAGGCGGACGGCAAGCGGGTGCAGGCCTACACGTCGCCCCACCTGGTGCGCTTCCACGAGCGCATCCGGCTGTCGGACGGCCTGATCTCCGAAGCGCGGCTGACCGAGATCCTGGAGCGTTGCGAAGCCGCGAACGGCGGGAAGCCCATCACCTTCTTCGAGATCACCACGGTCGCCGCCTTCCTCGCCTTCGCCGAGGACGAAGCCGACTACTGCCTGGTCGAGGTAGGGCTGGGCGGGCGGTACGATTCCACCAACGTCATGGAGCGGCCGCTCGCCAGCCTGATCACGCCCGTCGCCCTCGACCACCAGAGCTTCCTCGGCGACACGCTGGCCGCCATCGCCGGCGAGAAGGCCGGCATCGTCAAGCCGGGCGCGCCGGTGTTCTCGGCGGCGCAGGCGCCCGAGGCCGAAGCCGTCATCGAGGCCGCTGCGCGGCAGGCGGACACGCCCCTCCATCTGGCCGGCCAGGACTGGCAGGCCGAGGCGGTGTCCGATGGATGGCGGTACGTGGATTCCGGCGGAACGCTGGACCTGCCGCTGCCGGGCCTCGCCGGGCCGCACCAGATCGGCAATGCCGCGCTCGCGCTGGCCTGCCTGCGCGGGCTGGGCATCGCCCCGCCCGCCGACCGGATCGCCGGCGCCCTGCGATCGGTGTCGTGGCCGGCGCGGCTGCAGCCCATCGACCGCGGCCGGCTGTTCGGCCTGCTGCCGCAGGGCACGCGGCTGTGGCTCGACGGCGGCCACAATCCCCATGCGGCGGCGGCGCTGGCCGCCGCTTTCGCCGGGCGCAGGATCGACCTCGTCGTCGGCATGCTGGAGGGCAAGGACGCCGCCGACTACCTGCGGCTGGTCGCGCCCGTTGCCGCCCATGTCCACGCGGTGCCGATCCCGGGCGAGGCCTGCCACGATCCGGCCGTGCTCGCCGGGCGGGCGCGGGACCTGGGCGTGGGGGCGACCGCCCACGCTGACATGGAGGCCGCGCTGTCCGCCTGCACCGCAGCTGAGGTGCTGATCTGCGGCTCGCTCTACCTGGCCGGGCAGGTGCTGGAGGCCTCGGGCATGCTGCCGGCGTGATCGTCCATCGTCATTCCCGCGCACGCGGGAACCCAGACGGGGGCAGAGTCCCTACTGCCAACCAGCGCGGTCGGACGACAGAACCATTGCCGCAAGCGACGCGGCACTCAAGGCGTCGCTTTACGACCGCCTGGGTCTCCGCGTGCGCGGGGATGACGGGAAAGGGGCTTACCCCTTCAGGTACTTGTCGAGCGTGCCGTTGATGTGGCGCAGGCGGGATTCCATGTAGCGGGAATACTGGATCGCGCCCTTCTCGCTGGCGCGGTTGCCTTCCTGCTGCCAGCGCAGGATCTGGGTGTCCTGGTCGAACAGCAGGCCGAATCCCGGGTCCATGCCCGGCACGTCGCGGTAGGACTCTTCCTCGCGCACCCAGGTGACGGGCGCCGGATCGGGCGCCGGTCCGTCCTTGGGCGCGGGCCGCATGAACATGATGTCGAAGATGCAGCGGTTCGGGTCGTTCCCCAGCGGCCGGTACTGGTAGAGGATGCGCAGCGAGATGCCGGCGAAGATGAACAGGTTGGGGAAGAGGGTGTACTTGATGGAGTCGAGCACCTCCGAGTTGGACATCTCCGACAGGTCCAGCCCAAATTGTTCCTTGAAGGTGCGGCGCATCTGCTCGGCCATCACCGCGCGTGCCGTGCTGCCTTCCGGCACCCGGGGCCGTCCGCCGTCCACCAGCGAGCGGTCGCCCATCAGCATGCCGTCGAGGATCTCCTGCTCGCTCAGCAGCTTGGCGCCGCGGGTGCTGCGGATGCCCAGGGCGACGATGTCGCGGCTGACATGGTCGCTGAAGATGTCGTGTTGCTGCATGGCGGCGCTGCCGGAAAGCTGCGGGTGCACCATGGGGCCGTGATAGCCCTCGATGAATGCCTCCTGCGCCGATTTCCAGTTGCAGGACAGCTCCTTGCGGGCGTGGACGCTGGTCACCCAGCCGCTGAAGTCCCAGCGGGCGAAATGCTCGGGCAGCACCTCCAGATAGTCGAGCAGCGGCGGCGCGTCCTCGTCCATGCAGACGAACACCAGCGTGTTCCAGACGTCCACCCGCACCTCGGGCAGCCGGTTGGCGTGGTAGTCCAGGTGCGGGAAGTCCCACGAGCAGGGCACCTCGTTCAGCGTGCCGTCCAGGGTCCAGGTCCAGCCGTGATAGGGGCACTGGAGCT
>WGNW01000054.1 GCA_016124315.1 Alphaproteobacteria bacterium | reverse complement strand
CACGCTGAGCGCGCCCACCTGGGTCACCGTCGGCCCCAAGTCGTACTGGGGCGGCAGCCAGAACGTCGGCGTGTTCAGCACCGGGCTGACGCTCAAGCTGCCGCTGCAGTTCATCCCGTCCAGCTACGGCAACTGGTACACGGCGGTCGGCGTCCAGTACTACGCCATCCTCAACAAGCAGCTCCGCTTCGCCCAGACCCTGACCGGGACCGCCGATCCGGTGGACGGCCCCCACAAGGACGTGGTCGTGGGCTCGTTCAGCATCGGCATGGGCTTCTGACCATGCGGCGCGGAATTTGCACGGACCCAGTCGTTGACGCGGCCGTCGCGGCCGCCCCCTTCCCGCATGACAAGCCAGGAGTAGACCCGATGTTGAGCGTCGACGCCGAGCCTTATGCCTTCGAGTTCGACGTGGGCCGGACCGCCCTCGTCATCATCGACATGCAGCGGGACTTCCTCGAGCCCGGCGGCTTCGGCGAGGCGCTGGGCAACGACGTCTCGCTGCTGCGCCGGACCATCGAACCGACCCGCGAGCTGCTGCAGGCGGCGCGCGCCGCAGGCATGCTGGTGATCCATACTCGGGAGGGGCACAGGCCGGACCTGGGGGACCTGCCGCCGGCGAAGAAGCGCCGCGGCAGGTTCCCGGTCACCATCGGCGACCCCGGCCCGATGGGCCGCATCCTGGTGCGCGGCGAGGTGGGCCACGACATCATCCCCGAGCTGGCGCCGGCCGACGGCGAGCCGGTTGTCGACAAGCCCGGCAAGGGCGCCTTCCACGCCACCGACCTGGATTCGGTGCTGCGCAACCGCGGCATCGAGAAGCTGATCGTCTGCGGCGTCACCACCGAGGTGTGCGTCAACACGACCGTGCGGGAGGCGAACGACCGGGGCTTCGACTGCCTCGTCCCCGAGGACTGCGTCGGCTCCTACTTCCCGGAATTCCAGGACATGGCGCTGCGCATGATCAAGGCCCAGGGCGGAATCTTCGGCTGGGTGGGCAGCTCGCCCGCCCTGGTCGCGGCCCTGACCTGACGCCGTCCGCTTTCAGCCAACAAGGAGAGGGAACATGTCAACGATGACTATGGGAGGCTCGGCATTCCAGCCCAAATGGTGGGTGTCGGGCGACTGGAACGGCTTCTTCGGGCTGTTCACCAACGTGGTGCTGAACGTGATCGTACTCACCGGCCTGTGCCTCGGCGTGGTCAAGCTGCCCGACGACATCGTCTACGGCCGCATCCTGCCGGCGCTCGGCATCGCCCTGCCCATCGGCAATCTGTTCTACGCCTACCTGGCGTACAGGCTGGCGCAGCGGACGGGACGGACCGATGTGACCGCCCTGCCCTACGGCCCCAGCGTGCCGCACATGTTCATCGTCGTGTTCCTGATCATGCTGCCGGTGTACCTGAAGACCACCGATCCGATCCTGGCTTGGGAGGCGGGGCTCGCCTGGGCGTTCGTCATCGGCGTCATCGTCTTCCTCGGCGCCTTCGTCGGACCGACGGTGCGCAAGTGGACGCCCCGGGCCGCCATGCTCGGCACCCTGGCCGGCATCTCCATCGCCTTCATCTCCATGCGGCCGGCGTTCCAGAGCTGGGAGACGCCGTGGCTGGGCTTCCTGACGCTCGCCGTCATCCTCGCCTGCTGGACGGCCAACATGAAGCTGCCGCTCAACGCCCCGGCGGGCCTGGTCGCGGTGGTGCTGGGCACCCTCCTGGCGTGGGCCGCGACGGTCAGCGGCATCGACGCGATCATGGACCCGGCCGCCGTGGGCGCCTCGTTCGCCCAGTTCTCGGTGCATCCGCCGATCCCCGGCGGCGCATTCCTCGCCGGCCTCGGCAACATCGGGCCGTTGCTGGTCACCGCCGTGCCGCTGGGCATCTACAATTTCACCGAGGGCATGAACAACGTGGAGAGCGCCGCCGCCGCCGGCGACGACTACGACCTGCGCAAGGTGCTGGTGGCCGACGGCCTGGGCGCCATGGTCGGCTCCATCCTGGGCAGCCCGTTCCCGCCCGCCGTCTACATCGGGCACCCCGGCTGGAAGGCGGTCGGCGGCCGCATCGGCTATTCGCTGGCCACAGGCGTGGTGATCGCCATCGTCTGCTTCCTCGGCCTGACCGCCCTGTTGCTGGCGGTGGTGCCGCTGGTCACCATCGTGCCCATCCTGCTCTATATCGGCCTGGTGATCGGCGCCCAGTCGTTCCAGGCGACACCCGCCGAGCACGCCCCCGCCGTCGTCCTCGCCATCCTGCCCAACATCGCCGCCTGGGCGCAGAACCAGATCGACGGCGCCCTCAACGCCGCCGGCACCAGCGCGGCCGCGGTCGGCATGGACAAGCTGGCGGGCGCCGGAGTGATCTATCACGGCATGGAGCTGCTGGGCGGCGGCGCCGTGCTCGCCGGCATGGTGCTGGGCGCCATCGCCGCCTTCATCATCGACCGGAAATTCGTCCACGCGGCGGCCTACTCCCTGGCCGGCGCGGTCCTGGCCTTCTTCGGTTTCATAAACGGCACCGCCCTGGGATTCGGCAACTCCACGCCGGTCGCGGTCGGCTATCTGATGATGGGCCTGGTCTGCCTCGCCTTCGTCTATCAGCAGAAATCGGAAGCCAAGATCTGACACGAGGGCGGCCGGCGAGCGGGCCGCCGCCGGAGGCGGCCCGCGGACCCCCGCCGGTACGACCATGACCGAGCGCTACATCCCCGCCGATCCCTATCCCTGGCCGTTCGACGGCCGGCTGCTTCCCGACAACACGGCGCTGATCGTCATCGACATGCAGACCGACTTCTGCGGCCCCGGCGGCTATGTCGACCGCATGGGCTACGACCTTTCGCTGATGCGCGCGCCGATCCCCCACATCGCCGCGGTGCTCGACGCCATGCGCGGCCGCGGCTTCCTGATCATCCACACCCGCGAAGGCCACCGGCCCGACCTCTCCGACCTGCCGGTCAACAAGCGCTGGCGCTCGCGGCGCATCGGCGCCGGCATCGGCGACGAGGATCCCAACGGCCGCATCCTGGTGCGCGGCGAGCCGGGCTGGGAGCTGATCCCCGAGCTCAGCCCGCGCCCCGGCGAACCGATCGTCGACAAGCCGGGCAAGGGCTCGTTCTACGCCACCGATCTGGAGCTGGTGCTGCACACCCGCGGCATCGTCAATCTCATCCTGACCGGCGTCACCACCGACGTCTGCGTCCATACCACCATGCGCGAGGCCAACGACCGCGGCTTTGAATGCCTGCTGCTGGACGACTGCTGCGCCGCGACCGACCGGGCCAACCACGACCACGCCGTACGCATGATCAAGATGCAGGGCGGCGTGTTCGGCGCCGTCGCCGGCTCGCGGGAGCTGCTCGACCACCTGCCGTGAGGCGACGTCTCCGCCCCCGCGCACCGCCCCGGGCGCCTCGCCCGGCGGCCACGGCTTTCATTGCCGGACGGTTCTCCTATATAGGAGACGGCCAACAGCCACAGCGAAGGCGCTTCACGGTTCATGAGCGACACCACCATCAGGACAGCGCTGGTCACCGGCGCCGGCGCGCGGATCGGCCGCGCCATCGCGCTCGGGCTCGCCGGGCGCGGCTGGGCGGTGGCGGTGCACTATCACCACTCCGCCGAGGCCGCCCTCGCTACCGTCGAGGAGATCCGGGCACTCGGCGTGCGGGCGGCGGCGGTCGCGGCCGACCTGTCCGACGAGGCCGACACCCAGGCGCTGATGGGCCGCGCCGCCGAGGCGCTGGGACCAGTCACCTGCCTGGTCAACAACGCCTCGGTGTTCGAGCGGGACGAGGCGCTGTCGGCGACGCGCGAGAGCTGGGACCGGCACCTCGACACCAACCTGCGGGCTCCCTTCGTGCTGACCCAGCGGCTGGCCGGCCAGCTCCCGGCCGGCGAAGCGGGCAACGTCGTCAACCTGATCGACCAGCGGGTGTGGCGGCTCACGCCCGGCTTCACCTCCTACACGCTGAGCAAGGCGGCGCTGTGGACGCTGACGCAGACCCTGGCCCAGGCGCTGGCCCCCGCCATCCGGGTGAACGCGATCGCGCCGGGGCCGACCCTGCCGAGCGCCCGTCAGTCGGGCCAGGTCTTCGGCCGCCAGGTGGACGCGCTGCCGCTGCGGCGCAAGCCGGCGCTGGAGGAATTCGTCGCGGCGATGGACTTTATTCTTGAAGCCGGCTCCTTCACGGGTCAGATGATAGCGCTGGACGGGGGACAGCATCTGGCCTGGCAGACGCCTGACGTGGTGGGTGTGGATGAATAAGACCGAAAGCCATTCCGTCGTCCCGTTCCGGATCGCCGACGCCGACCGGCGCATCCGGCACGTGTTCGTCCACGACCTGGTCCTGGACGCGCAGATCGGCATCCACGCCCACGAGCGGGGCGTCACCCAGCGGCTGCGCATCAACCTCGACCTCTCGGTCGTTGACCGCCACCCGCTTCCGGCGGACAGGATCGAGCATGTCGTCTGCTATCAGGAGGTGGTGAAGGACACCACCGCGGTGATCGGCCGCGGTCATGTCAACCTGGTGGAAACCTTGGCCGAAGAGATCGCCCAGACCATCCTCGGTAACGATCAGGTGATCGCCGTCCGGGTGCGGGTCGAGAAGCTGGATGCATTTGCGAATGTCGCTAGCGTCGGTGTTGAAATCGAGCGGACAAGTGCCTGAAATGACCGGGGGATCGACCGATTTCGCGTCGCAGCGGGCTCCTCTTCGCAAGTTGTGCACACGGCCGCAAGACGGCCCTTGACAGATTGAAAATTACGCTGGCGTGACACTTCAATGACTCGCATCGCCAAAAAAATACATATATTTCAATAGTTTATAATTTCTGATTAAAAAATGGGCAAGTTGTAGGGACTCCAAGCGTTCTGCGGTCCCCCGGCTTTTCGGGAGCCCTTTTGCACAGGGTTATCCACAGAATCCGTGGATAGTGCAGGGTCAAGGAGGCAATGGGGATTTTCCGGTCCCGCGCCGCGGTTGGATTGCCCGCCCAATCCGTCCTAGAGTCCAGATGGTTAACCCGATTGACTGCAAGCATGACTTCAACTGACTCGCAAAAAAGCCCGGGCCGCGACGCCGACGCCCCGGACGAATCAGTCATCGTCGCCGAATCCGGACAACCCCTGTCCGGACGAGCCCTCATCCGCGCCAAGGCGCGGCGCCTGCCCGCCAGTCCGGGCGTCTACCGCATGCTCGATCAGCATGGCGACGTTATGTATGTGGGCAAGGCGCGCAACCTTCGCAACCGGGTCGGCTCCTACGCCAGCGGCAAGGCGCACACCAACCGGGTGACGCGGATGATCTCCCGCGTCCACGACCTTGTCGTGGTGACCACGGAGACCGAAAGCCAGGCCCTGCTGATGGAAGCGCAACTCATCAAGCGCTTCATGCCGCCCTATAACGTGCTGCTGCGCGACGACAAGAGCTTCCCCTACATCCTGATCCGCACCGAGGGTGACTGGGCGCAGATCAAGAAGCACCGCGGCGCCCAAAACATCCCTGGCCACTATTTCGGCCCGTTCGCCTCGGCCGGGTCGGTCAACTCGACCATCAACACCCTGCAGCGGGCGTTCCTGCTGCGCTCGTGCTCGGACGGCGTGTTCACCTCGCGCACCCGGCCCTGCCTGCTCTACCAGATCAAGCGCTGCTCGGCGCCCTGCGTCGGACGCATCGGCGCCGAGGACTACGACCGGCTGGTGAACGACGCCCGCGAATTCCTCGGCGGCCGCAGCCAACGCATCCAGCGGGAGTTGTCGGCGCAGATGAACCAGGCGAGCGAGGCGCTGGAGTTCGAGCAGGCCGCGGCGATCCGCGACCGGATCAAGGCGCTGACCAGCATCCAGAGCCGCCAGGGCATCACCGCCGGCGACATCGCCGACGCCGACGTCATCGCCGCCCACCAGGAAGGCGGCCAGACCTGTATCCAGGTGTTCTTCCTGCGCGCCGGGCAGAACTGGGGCAACCGCGCCTACTACCCGCGCCACGACGCCTCCCAGAGCCTCGAGGAGGTGCTGGAATCGTTCATCGGCCAGTTCTACGACAGCCGCCCGGCGCCCGCCTCCATCCTGCTCAGCCATGACTTCGCCGAGCGGCCGCTGATGGCCGAGGCGCTGTCGCTGAAGGCGCCGCGCAAGGTGGCGCTGCTGGTGCCCAAGCGCGGCGAGAAGGCCAACATGGTCGCCCTCGCCCAGCGCAACGCACGGGACGCGCTCGCCCTGCGCCAGGCGGAAAGCGCCTCCCAGCAACGCGTGCTGGCGGAACTCGCCGACATCTTCGACCTGGACGGGCCGCCCGGGCGGATCGAGGCCTACGACAACAGCCACATCTCCGGCACCA
Organism: Alphaproteobacteria bacterium; assembly: GCA_016124315.1. GTDB lineage: Bacteria > Pseudomonadota > Alphaproteobacteria > SMXS01 > SMXS01 > RI-34. Next base: position 25,778 of record WGNW01000054.1, on the reverse strand, counting down.
ACGCCATCGGTGCCATGGTGGTCGCCGGCCCCGACGGTTTCCTGAAGAACAGCTACCGCAAGTTCAACATCCGCACCGAGGGCCTGACCCCGGGCGACGACTACGCCATGATGCGCGAGGTAATGACCCGCCGGTTCTCCCGGCTGGTCAAGGAGGACCCGGAACGCAGCCGCGGCCATTGGCCCGACCTTGTGCTGATCGACGGCGGCGCCGGCCAGCTCTCGGCGGTCACGGAAGTGCTGTCCGAACTGGGCATCGAGGACGTGCCCGTGGTCGCCATCGCCAAGGGCCCGGACCGCAATGCGGGCCGCGAGCGGTTCTTCATGCCGGAGCGGGCGCCCTTCACCCTCGATCCGCGCGGCGCCGTGATGTATTACCTGCAGCGTCTGCGCGACGAAGTGCACCGCTTCGCCATCGGCACCCACCGGCAGCGCCGGGCCGGCGCCATGACCCGTTCCCAGCTCGACGAGGTGCCGGGAATCGGTCCGGCGCGCAAGAAGGCGCTGCTCGCCCATTTCGGCTCGGCCCGCGCGGTCGCCGGAGCGGCGCTGGAGGACCTGGAAAGCGCCGAGGGCATCAGCGGGGCTGTCGCGCGGCGGGTTTACGACTATTTCCATGCAGAATCATGACTGTGGGGTATAGTCGCCGCAATCGACCGACGGGAGCCATGATCGCTTCGATTCCCAATCTCCTGACCCTGTCGCGGATCCTGGTGATTCCGGGGCTGATCGGCAGCTTCTACCTGGAGTCGCCGCTCGCCAACTGGGTTGCCCTCGGCCTGTTCGTCGCCGCCGGCATCACCGACTTCTTCGACGGCTACATGGCCCGCGCCATGGGCGTGCAGTCCAAGCTGGGCCAGTTCCTCGATCCGGTGGCCGACAAGCTGCTGGTGGCCGCCGCCCTGTTCATGCTGGCGGCGACCCCGGGCCGGATCGACAACATCACGGTGATCGCCGCGGTCGTCATCCTGTGCCGCGAAGTGCTGGTGTCGGGGCTGCGCGAGGTGCTGGCCGACATCAAGGTGAGCGTGCCGGTGACCCGACTCGCCAAGTGGAAGACCACCGTCCAGATCGTCGCCATCGCCTTCCTGCTGGCGGGCGACGCGGCGCGGCCGATCTACGCCAAGCAGATCGGCACGGTGGGGCTGTGGATCGCCGCCGTGCTCACTCTCTACACCGGCTACGACTACTTGCGCGCGGGCCTGCGCCACCTGACCGGGCCGAGGCTGCCATGAAGGTGCTCTACTTCGCGTGGCTGCGCGAGCGGGTCGGCACCGGCGAGGAGGAGGTGTCGCCGCCGCCCGAGATCACCAGCGTGAGCGCGCTGATGGACTGGCTGGCGAAGCGCAGCGCCGGCCACGCGCGGGCCTTCGAGAACCGCGACATCGTCCGCGCCGCCGTCAACCAGGAGTTCGCCGATCCCGCCGACGCGGTCTCGCCCGGCGATGAAGTGGCGTTCTTCCCGCCAATGACCGGTGGCCGCCCATGACCGGTGGCCGCCCATGATCAGGGTGCAGGCAGACGATTTCGACGTGGGCGCCGAGATCGCCGCGCTGACCGCGGGCAATACCCATATCGGCGGCGTGGTGACCTTCACCGGGCTGGTGCGGGACTTTGCCGGCAACACGGCGGTCGGCACCATGACGCTGGAGCACTATCCCGGCATGACCGAACGCATGCTGGGCGAGATCGAGGCCGAGGCGCGGCGCCGCTGGCCGCTGGACGCCAGCCTGATCGTCCACCGCCACGGGCCGCTCGCGCCCGGCGACCGGATCGTGCTGGTGATCACCGCCAGCGCCCACCGGCAGGCGGCGTTCGAGGCGGCCGAGTTCCTGGTGGACTGGCTGAAGACCAAGGCGCCGTTCTGGAAGCGGGAGTCCGGTCCGCGGGGCGACCGCTGGGTCGACGCCCGCGCGGCCGACGACGATGCGGCGGCCCGCTGGCAGGCCCCTCGCCAGGAATGATCCCCGACCACATCGCCCTCTACGGCCTGTTGCGGCCCGGGCACGGCCCGTTCGAGCGGATGGACCTGGGCGCGGCGCTGGAGCCGGCCGGTCCCTGCCTGATCCGCGGCATGCTCCACGACCTGGGTCCCTATCCCGGCCTGCGGCCGGGCGACGGGACGGTGCGCGGCCAGCTCTACCGGATTCGCGACGGGCGGGTGCTGCGCAGGCTGGACGCGTTCGAGGACTACGATCCCCGGCGACCCCGGCGCTCGCTCTACCTCCGCCGCCCGGTGCGGCTGCTGGAGCCGGCCGTGGTCGCCTGGATCTACGCCTACAACCGGGCTCCGCCGGCCGGCAGCCGTATCGCCGGCGGCACCTGGACCCCGGGAAGCAAGGCTCAGCGGTTGCCGCGGACCAGTTGCTCGTAGTCGCTGCGCAGGGTCCGGGTGATCTCGCCGACCTCGAAATGATAGGGACCGATCTCGCCGACGGCGGTGACCTCCGCGGCGGTGCCGGTGAGGAAGCACTGCTCGAAGCCCTCCATCTCCTCCGGCATGATCGCCCGCTCGACGATCTCGATGCCCCGGTTCCGGGCCAGCCCCATCACCGTACGGCGGGTGATGCCATCGAGGAAGCAGTCGGGCGTCGGCGTATGCATCTTGCCGTCCTTGACGAAAAAGACATTGGCGCCCGTCGCCTCGGCGACCCGGTCGCGGTAGTCGAACATCAGCGCGTCGTGGTAGCCCTTGCGCTCGGCCGCGTGCTTGGACAGCGTGCAGATCATGTAGAGGCCGGCCGCCTTGGCGGAGGTCGGCGCGCAGTTGGGCGCCGGACGGTGCCATTCGGAGATGTCGAGCCGGATGCCCTTGTCGCGCAGCGACGGCTCGAAATAGGACGGCCATGCCCAGCCGGCGATCGCCACATGGGTCTTGGTCTGCTGGGCGGCCACGCCCATCTGCTCCGGACCGCGCCACGCCACCGGGCGGCAGTAGCCGTCGGTCAGGCCGTTGGCCTTCATCACCTCGTCGCAGGCGGCATTGATCTCGTCTTCTGTGTAGGGGATTTCGAAATCAAGAATCCGCGCCGAGTTGAAAAGCCGCGCGGTGTGCTCCTTTAGCTTGAAGATTTCGCCGTTGTAGGCACGCTGTCCCTCGAAGACGACGCTGGCGTAATGCAGCCCGTGGGACAGCACGTGGATCTGCGCCTCGCGCCACGGCACCAGCCTGCCGTTGAACCAGATGGAGCCGTCGCGGTCGTCGAAGGGGATGAGGGACATGGCAAACGATCCTTAAGGGGAGGTGCAGATGGCTCGGAACAATCTGACTCTTGAGGGTTGCATTGGGTAACATTCTGTCTAAAGTATGTCAACATGGCTGACATAAATAAGCTCACGCCCAGCGACGACGAAATCCGGCGCGCGATCGAACTGCTGTTCTTCGCCTACCGGGACTTCGTCTCGGACCCGGACAAGGTGCTGGCCGACTACGAAATCCCCAACGGATCGCTGGGCCGCGCCCATCACCGCGTGATCCACTTCGTCGGCCGCAGCCCGGGCATGAGCGTGGCCGAACTCCTGTCGATCCTCAAGATCACCAAGCAGAGCCTGGCGCGGGTGCTGCGCCAGCTCATCGACGAAGGCTTCATCGAGCAACAGCGTGGTCCCGAAGACGCGCGCCAGCGGCTGCTGTTCCTGACCGACAAGGGCATGGCCTTCGAGACAGCGCTCTCCAGCCCACAGCGCGCCCGGTTCCGCCGGGTGTTCGCCGAAGCCGGGCCGCAGGCGTCGCGGGCGTTCTGCGACGTCCTCATGCGCCTGATCAACGAGGACGAGCGGGAACGCGTGCTCGCGCTGGTGAACCGGAAGCCGCAACACACCCCCTAGAGCTTGGCGAGCTGGCCGCCGTCGACCGGCAGCGCGTGCCCGGTGATCATGCCCGCCGCATCGGACAGCAGGAATAGCGCCGCCTCGGCCACCTCCTCGGCGGTCGCCATGCGGCCGATCGGGTTGATCTCGTTGACCTGCTTGACCACTTCCGGCCCCATCGCCATCAGCGGCTCCAGCAGTTCGGTGCGCGTGGCGCCCGGCGAGACCACGTTCACCCGGATGTTCTGGTGAATGTAGGAGATGGCCGCCTGCCGGCTGAGCCCGATCACCGCGTGCTTGCTGGCAGTGTAGGCGGGACCCGACAAATGGCTCGCCCGGTGGCCAAGGGTCGAGGCGGTGTTGACGATCGCCGCGCCGCCCGGCCGCTTCGCGCCGGACTCCAGCATGGCGGCGATCTCGTACTTCATGCAGCGGTAGACGCCGGTCAGGTTGACGGCGATCTGGGCGTCCCAGTTCTCGTCGGTGTATTCGTGAAGCTGCTGGTGCTGGCCGCCCATGCCGGCGTTGTTGAAGGCACCGTCCAGCCCGCCATAGGTGGAGACGGCGGTATCGACCATGCGGCGGATGTCGGCATCGCTGGCCATGTCGGCGCGCACGAAGACCGCCTCGCCACCCGCCGCGCGGATCTCCTCGACGACCGCGTCGCCCCGGTCCTGCCGCCGGCCGGCGGCGACGACCCGGGCGCCGCGCGCGGCGAGCAGGCGGGCGGCCGCGGCGCCGATGCCGGACGTCGCCCCTGTGACGATGACAACCCTTCCGTCCATCCGATCCTCCCCAGGCATGATACGGCCTGCACCTTAGCGGCGACGCTCCCGGATGTCATGACGCAATCAGGACGGATAGGCGGACGGGCGCCCCGTCAGGACGACAGCTCCCGCGAGCGCCGCATCGCCGCCTCGACCGCATGGCGCATCAGCGGCGCCAGCCCGTTCTCGGCCATCAGCACGTTGAGCGCGGCCTCGGTGGTGCCGTTGGGACTGGTGACGTTGCGGCGGAGGGTCGCCGGGGCCTCGTCCTCGGACGCCTCCACCAGGGCGCCGGCGCCCGCCACGGTGCGGCGCGCCAGGGTCGCCGCCAACTCGGCGGGCAGACCGACCGCATGGGCCGCCGCCTCGAGGCATTCGATCAGGTAGAACACGTAGGCGGGGCCGCTGCCTGACACGGCGGTCACCGCGTCCATCAGCTTTTCCGCGTCCACCCAGGCCACCTCGCCCACCGCCCCCAGCAGGGCGGTGCACAGACGCCGCTGGCCGTCGGCGACCTGCGCGTTGGCAACGCAGACCGTCATGCCCCGGCCGATGGCCGCCGGCGTGTTCGGCATCGCCCGCACCACGGCCGCGTCCTTGCCCAGGGCCTGCGCGAAATAGGCGAGGGTCTTGCCGGCAGCGATGGACAGAAACAGGGCGTCGGAATGGACGGCGACCGCCGGCATCACCCCGTCCATCATCTGCGGTTTCACGGCGAGGACGACGACCGACGGCCGGACCACCATGTCGTCCACCGCGGAGACCACCCGAACCCCCGGCGCCTGTTCGGCGAGCCGCGCGGCGGCCTCGGGATCCGGGTCCGCCACGACCACGGCCTGGCTTGCCAGCCCCCTTGCCAGCCAGCCGGAAAGAAGGGCCGACCCCATCCGCCCGCCCCCTACGAGCACAAGCGGCCGGTCGGCGCCGATCACGCCGAATTCCGTCACGACATCGCTTCCGTCAGGCCGTGCCGACCGTCTCGAACAGGGCGGCTTCCATGGCCTCTGCCGGTGTCTTACCACCCCAGAGTACGAACTGGAAGGCCGGGAAGAAGCGCTCACACTCGGTGATCGCGATCTCGATGAGGTTCTCGCATTCGAGGGCCGTCGCCGTCTGCCCCTCGCAGATGAGCACGCCATGGCGGTACATCAGCAGACCTTCGTCCTCGACCAGGTCGAAATGCCCCAGCCACATCTGGGCGTTGATCTTCGCCATCAGCTCGTGGAGCGGCGCCTTGCTGCCCTGGGGCACCCGCCCCTCGAACGCGCAGACCAGTTGCAGCCCACCGAAATCGCTCGCCGAATGGGGACCGTTCCAGGCAAAATGCAGGTTGTATTCCGCCCAATTGCCGGCGACGAACACGGTCAACTCCTGTTCGCTCTGCCGGTCATACGGCCATTCGTTCGCGGAAACGATCTGTTCGATCAGGTCAAGGGGGTCGCCGGAGGGAACGTCGTGGTCGGAGCTCAGTAAAGTCATAGCTCGGTCCTCCAATTAGGGTGCGGCATCGCAATGCAGCACAAAATCTAGCCTGCCATTGTTATTGGGCTGGTTCAAGTGCCTAGATGTTGTGGAAATGAGGCTGACGCGCTTTTCGCCTTCGGGGGCGGCGGGACGCTCAGCCGACCTTGGTTTCCAGCGCCGAGAGCCGCTCCGCCAGCCGTGCATTCTCGGCGGCGAGACGCTCGCACTCGGTCTGCGCCTTGGCGGCAATCTCCTTGACCGCCTCGAACTCGTCGCGGCTGACCACGTCGAGGTCGGCGATGGCCCGCTCGAGACGCTGGCGCATGGCCGTCTCCAGTTCCTCGCGGACGGACTGGAGGACGCCGGCCGCGCCGGTGGCAAGTTTCCCGAGATCGTTGAGGATGCGGCTTTGCGTCTGCATGGCGGTCTCCCTGGGAAGGACGTATGCGCAATATGGCGCCGCAGGGAATGTTTTCCAACCTTCTAAGGGAACGCGCTTGACAGCCTCCCCGCACCAAGGTTTCTAGTCACCATGATCCTCGCCGCCATCCAGTATCCCTCGTTCAATCCCGTAGCAATCGACCTGGGGTTCTTCCAGATCCGCTGGTACGCCCTCGCCTATATCGGCGGCCTGCTGCTCGGCTGGTGGTACCTGAACCGGCTGCTCGACACGAAGTGGTGGCCGGACGGGCCGCCGCTCAGCAAGAAGGAGGCCGAGGACCTGGTCTTCTGGGCCATGCTGGGCGTGGTGATCGGCGGCCGCCTGGGCTACGTGCTGTTCTACAAGCCATCCGAGTATTTCAGCCACCCGCTCGAGATCCTCCAGGTGTGGAACGGCGGCATGTCGTTCCACGGCGGCCTGCTCGGCGTGGTCACGGTGATCATCGCTTACGCCCTGATCAACAAGCGATCCATGTTCCACATCGGCGACCTCGTGGGCTGCGTGGTGCCGATCGGCCTGATGCTGGGGCGCATCGCCAACTTCATCAACGGCGAGCTCTACGGCCGCATCACCGGTTCGGACTGGGGGATGATCTTTCCCCAGGCCGGCCCCGAGCCGCGCTATCCAAGCCAGCTGATCGAGGCCACGCTGGAAGGCCTCGTCCTGCTGATCGTCCTGCGCCTGCTGTTCACCCGGACCTCCCTGCGGTTCCGTCCCGGCACGCTGTGCGGCTGCTTCCTGATCGGCTACGGCCTGGCGCGCATCGTCTCCGAATTCTTCCGCGAGCCGGACGCCTACCTGGGCTATCTGTGGTTCCATGCCAGCATGGGCCAGCTCCTCTCCATTCCCATGCTGCTGGTCGGCGCATGGCTGATCATCCGGGCGCGGCGCACCGCCCCATCCCATGCCCGGACCGCTTAAGGACAAGCTCATCCGCCGGATCCGCGAGGCCGGCCCGCTCACCGTCGCCGACTACATGAGAGCCGCGCTGACCGATCCGGATCATGGCTACTACACGACCCGCGACCCGATCGGCGCGGCCGGCGACTTCGTCACCGCGCCCGAAATCAGCCAGGTGTTCGGCGAAATGATCGGGCTGTGGATCGCCGACTGCTGGGACGCCATGGGCCGCCCCCGGCACCTGAAGATCGTCGAGGCCGGCCCCGGCCGCGGCACCCTGATGGCCGACGTGCTGCGCACCCTGAAGGTCGCCCCGGCGATGCTGCCGGACCCGTGGCTGATCGAGACCAGCCCCGCCCTGCGCGCGCTGCAGCGGCAGCGGATCGACGGCGGCACCTGGGCCGCCGGTCTGGACGAGGTGCCGCCGGGGCCCGCCGTCATTCTCGCTAACGAATTCCTCGACGCCATGCCGATCCGCCAGTTCCTGCGCGCGGAGGAAGGATGGCGCGAACGGCTGGTCGACGTCGACGCGGACGGCAGCGGGTTCGCCTGGCGGCTCGGCCCGGCCCTCGACGGCGGGCCGGGACTGCCGGCGACCGCGGACGACGCGGTGCCGGGCAGCATCGTCGAGGCCGCACCGGAGGCGGTCGCGTTCGTCGAGCAGCTTTCCCGCCGGCTGGTCCGCGACGGCGGCGCCGCCCTGCTGGTCGACTACGGCGCCACCTCGGGTGGGCCGGGCGACAGCCTGCAGGCGGTCTCGCGCCACGCCTACGCCGATCCGCTCGACTCGCCCGGCGAGGCCGACCTGACCGCCCATGTGGACTTTGCGGCGCTGGCGCGGGCAGCGCGCGACGCGGGGGCGGCGGTCTACGGCCCGGTGCCCCAGGCGGCGTTCCTCGAAGCGCTGGGTGCCTTCGAGCGGGCGGCGGTCCTGAAGCGCAGCGCCACCCCGGCCCAGGCCCGCGACATCGATCTCGGCATCCACCGGCTCACCGCTCCCGACCAGATGGGCAGCCTGTTCAAGGCCATGGCCGTCGCCGATCCGGCGATGCCGCCGCCGGCGGGATTCGGCGCATGATCCGGGCGGACATCCTGCGCGGCCCCCATGTGCAGCACGGCTTCTTCACCCGCCGCGGCGGAGTCTCGACCGGCCTCTACGCCTCTCTCAACTGCGGCACGGGCTCGGCCGACGAGCCGGCGAGCGTGGCGGAGAACCGCCGGCTGGCCGCCGAACTGCTGGGCGTGTCAGCCAACGTCCTGTGCACCGTCTACCAAGTACACGGACGCGACGTGGTGTTCGTCACCAAGCCCTGGTCCGCCGACAACCGGCCGAAGGCCGATGCCATGGTCACGCGCTCGCCTGGCCTGGCGATCGGCGTGCTGGCGGCCGACTGCGCCCCCGTGCTGTTCGCCGACCCGATCGCCCGCGTCGTGGCCGCCGCCCATGCCGGCTGGCAGGGCGCCTTCAAGGGCGTGATCGAGGCGACGGTGCAGGCGATGCGCCGTCTCGGCGCCCGGCAGAGCCAGATCCAGGCCGCCATCGGACCCTGCATCGCCCAGCGCTCCTATGAGGTGGGACCGGACTTCCACACCCGCTTCATGGCGCGCGACGAGAGCTTCGAGAGCTTCTTCATGCCGTCGGGCCGGCCGGGCCACTTCTGCTTCGACCTGCCTGGCTTCGTCGAATCCCGGCTGCTGGCGGCCGGGGTGCGCCAGGTGGAGCGCCTCGACCGGGACACCTACGCCGAGCCCGACTATTTCTACAGCTATCGCCGGGCGACGCACCGGGGCGAGCCGGACTACGGCCGGCAGCTGTCCGCGATATCCCTTGTGGGGCGCGGATCGGCCTGATAGTGAATCGGCCAAATACGCCGCCTCGGGGCGCGCGAACAAGAACAATCCCACCCATGGAGTGAGCGCCGATGAAGATCGTGGCAGGGAACAGCAATCCGAAGTTGTGCGCCGATATTTCCAGCTACTTGGGCATTCCGCTGACCCGGGCGGCCATCAAGCGCTTCGCGGACCAGGAAGTGTGGGTGGAGATCCATGAGAACGTGCGCGGCGAGGACGTCTTCGTCGTGCAGAGCACGTCCTATCCCGCCAACGACAACCTGATGGAACTGCTGGTGTGCATCGACGCGCTGCACCGCGCCTCGGCCCGCCGGATCACCGCCGTCCTGCCCTATTTCGGCTACGCCCGGCAGGACCGGAAGCCCGGGCCGCGCACGCCCATCTCGGCCAAGCTGGTGGCCAACCTGATCACCGGCGCCGGCGCCAACCGGGTGCTGACCATGGACCTGCACGCCGGCCAGATCCAGGGCTTCTTCGACATCCCGACCGACAACCTCTACGCCGAGCCGGTGCTGCTGCGCGACATCGAGGAGAAGTTCGACGACCGCCCGGTCCTGTTCGTCTCGCCCGACGTCGGTGGCGTGCTGCGGGCCCGTCGGCTGGCGTCGCGGCTGGGCGCCGACCTGGCCATCGTCGACAAGCGGCGCGAGCGGGCCGGCGTGTCGGAAGTGATGAACATCATCGGCGACGTGGAGGGCCGGGACTGCATCCTGGTGGACGACATCGTCGATTCCGCCGGCACCCTGTGCAACGCCGCCAAGGCGCTGAAGGAGCACGGCGCCGCTTCGGTTTCCGCCTACGTCTCCCACGGCGTACTGTCCGGCAAGGCGGTGGAGCGGGTCACGGGATCAGTGCTCACGGAACTGGTGATCACCGATTCCATCGCGCCCACGCAGGCCGTGCTCGACGCACCCAACATCCGCGCCGTCACCATCGCGCCGCTCATCGCCGAGGCCATGCGGCGGATCAACGACGAGAGTTCGGTCTCCAGTTTGTTTGATTGAGTTTCCGGCCGGTTTCCGTTAAAACCCCGCGATCCTGCGGACCCGCACCCCTGGAGGCGGGCCGTTTCGTGCTGGAATCGACGGAGAACAGAATGTCAGACATCGGCACTTTCGTGGCGAAGCCACGTGATCGGGTTGGTAAGGGGTCCTCCCGGGCAGCGCGCCGTGACGGACTGGTCCCGGCCGTGATCTACGGCCTGGGCAAGCCGCCCGTGGCCATCACCCTGCCCTTCAACGAAGTCCTCAAGGAGCAGAAGAAGGGCCACCTGAGCAGCCACCTCTACAATCTCGACGTGGACGGGGCGGTCGAGCGGGTGATTCCCCGCGACGTCCAGGTCGACGTCGTCACCGACTTCCCCATCCACATCGACTTCCTGCGGCTTGCGGCCGACGCGCGAGTCGAGGTTGAGGTGCCGGTGCACTTCCTGAACGAAGAGGCCTCCCCCGGCCTGCGCCGCGGCGGCGTGCTCAACATCGTGCGCCACGACGTCGAACTGGAGTGCCCGGCGGAGTCGATCCCCGAATTCATCGAGGTGGACCTGACCGGCCTCGACATCGGCGACAGCGTCCACATCAGCGGCATCAAGCTGCCTGAGGGCGTGACGCCCGCCATCACCGACCGCGACTTCACCGTCGCCACCATCGCGGCCCCGTCGGGCGGCGTCGGCAGCGAAGAGGACGAGGAAGGCGAAGAGGACGAGGAAGAATAGGGGGCGCGCTCCCCTTTCCTCGGGATACCATGCTGCTGCTCGTCGGCCTGGGCAATCCGGGAGACCAGTACTACGACAACCGGCACAATGTCGGCTTCATGGCGGTGGACGAGATCGTCCGCCGCCATCGCTTTCCGCCGTGGCGGCGCAAGTTCCAGGCCGAGGTGAGCGAAGGCTTCCTGGGCGTGGCCAAGGTCATGGCGATGAAGCCGCAGACCTTCATGAACCGCTCCGGCCAGGCGGTCGCGGAAGCGGCGCGCTTCTACAAGCTCGCCCCCGCCGACGTGGTCGTGCTGCACGACGAACTGGACCTGGCGCCCGGCAAGCTGCGCATCAAGCAGGGCGGCGGCCACGCCGGACACAACGGTCTGCGCGACATCGAGCGGCACATCGGCCCCGACTTCCGGCGGGTGCGCATCGGCATCGGCCATCCCGGCGCCAAGCATCTGGTCACCAACTACGTGCTGTCGGACTTCGCCAAGGCCGACGACGTGTGGCTGGACCCGCTGCTCGACGCCATCGCCGACGCGGCGCCCCACCTCGCCACCGGCCAGGACGAGAAATTCATGAGCCGGGTGGCCCTGCTCACCCAGGACACGCAGAAGGACTGAACCGGAATGGGATTCAAGTGCGGCATCGTCGGTTTGCCGAACGTCGGCAAATCCACTCTCTTCAACGCGCTCACGCAGACTGCGGCGGCGGCGGCCGAGAATTTCCCGTTCTGCACCATCGAGCCGAATGTGGGCGTGGTGCCCGTGCCCGACCCCCGGCTCGAGACCTGCGCCCGGATCGGCAAGTCGGCGCAGATCATCCCGACCCAGCTCACCTTCGTCGACATCGCCGGGCTGGTGCGCGGCGCCAGCCAGGGCGAAGGGCTGGGCAACCAGTTCCTCGCCCATATCCGCGAGGTGGACGCGATCATCCACGTGCTGCGCTGCTTCGAGGATTCGGACGTCACCCATGTGGACGGCCGCGTCGATCCGCTGGCCGACGCCGAGACCATCGAGACCGAGCTGATGCTGGCCGACCTGGAAAGCGTCGAGCGGCGCATCCCGGCCCTCGTCAAGAAGGTCCGCGGCAACGACGAGGACGCCCGGCGCGACGTGGCGCTGCTGGAGCGCGCCGCCGCCGCGCTGCGCGAGGGCAGGCCGGCCCGGACGGTGGAACTGGCCGAGGACGAACGCGAGCCCTATCGCCGGCTGCAGCTGATCACCGCCAAGCCGGTGCTCTACGTCTGCAACGTCGAGGAGAGCGCCGCCGCCACCGGCAACGAACTCTCCGCCCGGGTGGCCGGGAAGGCCGCCGCCGAGGGCGTGCCCTGCGTCGTCATATCGGCGGCCATCGAAGCCGAGATCGCCCAGCTCGACCCCGACGAACGCTCGATCTTCCTGGAGGAGATCGGCCTGACCGAGACCGGCCTGTCGCGCATCATCCGCGCCGGCTACGAGCTGCTGGAGCTGATCACCTATTTCACCGTCGGGCCGAAGGAGGCTCGCGCCTGGACCATCGAGAAGGGCACCAAGGCGCCGCAGGCTGCCGGGGTGATCCATACCGACTTCGAGAAGGGCTTCATCCGCGCCGAGGCCATCGGCTACGACGCCTACGTCGCCCATGGCGGCGAGAGCGGCGCGAAGGAAGCCGGCAAGGCGCGCCTTGAGGGCAAGGAATACGTGGTGCAGGATGGCGACATCCTGCACTTCCGATTCAACACCTGAGAACCCATGACTGCCCAGCCCGAGATCTATTTCGAGGACTTTTCCGAGGGACAGGAGATCGAGCTGGGCAGCGTCACGGTGGACCGGGACGAGGTGCTGGAGTTCGCCCGGCGATACGACCCCCAGCCCTTCCACGTCGATGAGGCGGCGGCCCGGGCCTCGATCTATGGCGGCCTGATCGCCAGCGGCTGGCACACCGGCGCGATGATGATGCGGCTGCTGTGCGACGGCCTGTTCCTGCGCGCCGCCGGCATGGGCTCGCCCGGCCTCGACCAGCTCCGCTGGATCCGCCCGGTCCGCCCCGGCGACACGTTGACGCTGCACGGCAGGGTGCTGACCGCCAAGGCCTCGCGCAGCAAGCCCGACCGGGGCGCCGTGGACATCAGCTACAAGGCATTCAACCAGGACGGCGAGCTGGCGATGACCTTCCAGGCGGTCACCCTGTTCGCGCGCCGGCATCCGGGAGAGACCACCTGATGGGTACCGAGATCACGCTGAAGGCCGTCGACGGCCACGAATTCTCCGTCTACCAGGCGCCCGCCGAGGGCGAGCGCAAGGGCGGGCTGATCCTGATCCAGGAGATCTTCGGTGTCACGGCCCATATCCGCGAGCTGTGCGACCATTTCGCCTCGCTGGGCTACGAGACCTGGGCGCCGGCGCTCTTTGACCGCTACCAGAAGGGCTTCGCCGCCGGCTACACCGAAGACGAGATGAAGGCCTCGGTGCAGATGGCGGCCAGATCCGGCGTCGAGACGCCCATGCTCGACATCCAGGCCTGCGCCGACGAGCTGCGCAAGAAGGGGCCGGTCGCCATCACCGGCTTCTGCTACGGCGGCTCGCTGACCTGGATGGCGAGCGCCCGCGTCGAGGGCCTCGCCTGCGCCGTCGGCTTCTACGGACGGCTGATCCCCGAGCACCTCGACATCCAGCCGCTGTGCCCGGTGATGCTGCATTTCGGCTCGCGCGACAAGAGCATCCCGCTCGACGGCGTGCGCGCCACCGCCGAGGCCCATCCCACGGTTAAGGTGCACATCTACCAGGCCGAGCACGGCTTCTGGTCCGACCGCCCGGCCAACCACGACGACAAGGCCGTCGCCCTGTCGCAGGAGCGCACGCTGGCCTTTCTAGAAACCCACATGAAGAAGTGAGGAGCGCAAAGCGCGCTTTGCCGCCCTTCCCTCCACGATTGGTCGTCGGCTTTCCTGGAGCCGCCCCGCCGCAGATCAGGGCGCTGGGTCGTCCGCGTTGGGGATGTAAGTGCCCAGGACGGGCTTGAGGCCATCCGTGCAGTTGCCCGTCAGCTTCACAATGAGGTCTGGCTGGAAGTCCTCGGGCCGGATGACGATGTCCTTGTCTCCCTTCTGGCAGGCCGTCGCGGTACTGAATTTTATGCCGTAATCGCAACCGCTCCAGAGATACGCGACGAAATCGCCTCCCTTGCCGACCTTTCCGGCCTTGCCCGCGAGATTCTTCTTGTGCCTCCGGGTCTGGTCCACGCAGCTGCCATGGGCGTGCTGGCTGATGGCGACGGAATCGACGGTGACCGTCGCGACGTTCCTGACCTTGACCTTCATGAGGTCGCCCTGGCCCTGGTCGGCGGCGAAGGTGATGTCTTCGGCGAATGCGGCGGTGGAAAGGAGCAGGACGGCGCCAACGGCCGCACCCGTCGCGGCAAAGGTCCTGAGTTTGCGATTCTTCATGGCTGTTTCCCTATTTGATCGGTCATCAAAAAAACCCTGCTGTCGAAATGGCGCCGCGCATTCCCTTTCATGCGCACGTTTCGCGACACTGCGACCCAGGCCGGGATATGGCCCCTGCCCCCGGACGGCTCCCCTCCAGGCGATGGTAGACGATCCCGCTCCTTCCGGGAACGATGCATGCGGGATCGACGGCAAAAGTTCACGGTCGCGGAGCTCGCGCACGGACCCCGCGCCATCAGACCCTCGATAGATGTGGCTGCAGCCGCCTCAGTCGCCTTCGTAGGCGCACAGGGCCCGGACGGGACAGTCCAAGGCCGCCAGCTTCTTCGCGCCGCCCAGGTCGGGCAGGTCGATGACGAAGGAGCATCCGACAACCTTGGCTCCCACCTTGCGCAGCAGCTGCACGGCGGCCACGGCGGTGCCGCCGGTGGCGATCAGGTCGTCGACCAGCAGCACCCGGTCACCCTGACTCACGGCGTCCTGATGGATCTCGAGGCGGTCGACGCCGTATTCCAGCTGGTAGTCCTCGCCGTAGGTCTGCCAGGGCAGCTTGCCCTGCTTGCGCAGCGGCACGAATCCCACCGAGAGCTGATGGGCGACGGCGCCGCCCAGGATGAAGCCGCGCGCGTCGATGCCGGCGACCTTGCTGATGCCGGTGCCGGCATAGGGCTGCACCATCTCGTCCACCGCCTTGCGGAAACCGAGGGCGTCGCCCAGCAGCGTGGTGATGTCCCGGAACATGATGCCCTTCTTGGGATAGTCCGGGATGGTGCGGATGCGGTCCTTCACCCAGTCGTTCATGTGCTTCCCCCCAGGACGCGGCCGGCCACCGCGTCCAGCTTCGTGATGATTTCCGGATCGCGGGCATCGGGCGCGGTGATCAGCGCCGTGTCCAGCACGTGGTCGCAACCCTGCCCGCACGGGTGCGACGACCCGTGCATCTGGGCGGCGAGCGCCTTGATCAGCGCCCGCGCCTTGTCGGCGTTCTCGCCCAGCACGCGGATGATGTCGCTGACCTGGACGTGGCCGTGGTCCGGGTGCCAGCAGTCGTAGTCGGTCACCATGGCGATGCTGGCGTAGCAGAGCTCCGCCTCGCGGGCCAGCTTGGCCTCCGGCATGTTGGTCATGCCGATCACGTCGCAGCCCCACTGCCGGTAGAGCTCGGACTCGGCCTTGGACGAGAACTGCGGACCTTCCATCACAAGGTAGGTGCCGCCTTCGTGCAGCGGGATATGGGCCTTGAAGGCCGCCTTGGCGATCAGCCCGCCGAGCCGGCCGCACACCGGCTCGGCCATGGAGACGTGGGCCACGAGGCCGGTGCCGAAGAAGCTCTTGTTGCGCGCGAAGGTGCGGTCGATGAACTGGTCGACCAGGACGAAGGTGCCCGGCGACAGCTCGACCCGCAGGGAGCCGCAGGCACTGAGCGAGACCACGTCGGTGACGCCGGCGCGCTTCAGCGCATCGATGTTGGCGCGGTAGTTGATCTCGCCCGGCGGAATACGGTGGCCGCGGCCGTGGCGCGGCAGGAAGACCATCGGCAGGCCGTCGAAGGTGCCGGTGAACAGCTGGTCGGACGGGGTGCCGAACGGCGAGTCGACGGTGATCCACCGGGCATCCTCCAGCCCGTCGATGTCGTAGAGACCGCTGCCGCCGATGATCCCCAGTACCGGTTGTGCGCCCAAGCCCTCGCCCTCCTATCTAGGGATCTGCTTTTCCACCTTCACGTCCATCTTGCCGCCCTCCTGCGGGGTGAACAGCAGGACCATGTCGATGTCCTTGCCGCAGCCGCTGACGGTCCAGGTCTCGTAGGTCCCGCCCGGTACCCGCGGCTCGTAGCCCTCCGGCGGACCTTTCGCCGTGTCGAGCAGGCCGCGCTTGTCGCAATTGGGGATCCGGGCGCGCTTCTCGACATAGTCGCGCAGGTCGAGCACCAGCTGGAAGTCCTGGCCCGTCTCGCCGGGCGCGACGGGCGTGACCTCGAGCTTGCCCTGGTCGTCGACCATGAAGATCGCGTTGAACTGGGACTGGCGGCCGCAACGCGTGACCTTGAACCGTTCCACCCACTTGCCGGCCGAGGGGATCTGCGCCCCCTTGGTCATTTCGATCGGCTGGATGATCCTGAGCTGGTACTCGCCCATGGTGTAGGCGTCGCGGCAGGCGCGGTTGACCGACGTATCCTCCCGCAGCGCCACCAGCGCCCGCACCTTGGCGTGCTGCTTGCTGCGCAGGAAGTCGGCGAATGCGCTGTCCGGCTTGAGATCGCCCGCCTTTGCGATGGTCTCTGCGCCTGCGTGCCCCGACATGCCCATCATCGAGGCCACGAGCGCGGCGCAAAGCAAGGCTCTCTTCACAGTCCAGCGTCTCCCGGAAACGGGGCGGCCCTAGTGGCCAAGCACCCGCTTAGAGATGCGTTTGTAGCTGGCGAAAAGCAACCCGCAGACGATCAGCAGCAGGATCTCGTAGAAGAAGCCCATCCGCTTGCGCTGCTCCAGCTTGGGCTCGGCGGCCCAGGCCAGGAAGGTCGAGACGTCGTAGGCCATCTGCTGGACGGTGGGCTGCGGCTGCCCATCGCCGTACTGCACCAGCCCGTCGGACAGGGGCGGCGGCATGGCGATCACGTGACCGGCCTTGTACGGGTTGTAGTACGATCCTTCGGGCACCTTGCCGCCGGGCAGCTCCTTGAGTTCTTCCGCGGTCGGGGTCTTGTAGCCCTGGAGCACCGAGTAGATGTGGCTCGGGCCGCCTTCGCGCGCCTTGGCCATCAGCGACAGGTCGGGCGGCACGGCGCCGTTGTTGGAAGCGGCGGCGGCCTCGGGATTGGGGAACGGCGACGGAATGTGATCGAACGGCTTGCCAGGACGATCCTTGACCTCGCCCGTATCCGAATCCGGCTCGCCCTGGACCATGAACCCCGCGGCGATGGCCTTCACCTCGGCTTCGTTGAAGCCCAGGTCTTCCAGATTGCGGAACGCCACGTATTTCAGCGAATGGCAGTTGTGGCAGACTTCCTTGTACACTTGGAAGCCGCGCTGCGCCGCCTGTCGATCGAAGTGGGCGCCGATGATGCCGTCCTGCGGCCAGCCGCCTGGCGGCTGCATGGGCTCTTCGGCGTCGGTCGACGCCAGCGCCAGCGCGGGCAGCGACAGGCCGGCGACCAAGGCGAGGCCGGCGACGATTTTCTTGTTCTTCATTGCCGTCTCCCTACCGCTCAGTGTTTGGCCAGCACTGCCTGAGAGATGCTCTCGGGCAGCGGTCGCGCCTTCTCCACCCGGCTCAGCACGGGGAGGACGACCAGGAAGTGGAGGAAGTAGTAGGCGGTCGCCAAACGGCCGATGATCAGCCAGGAGCCCTCCGGCGGGTTGGCGCCGACGACGCCCAGCACGATCACGTCGATCACCAGCAGCACGAAGAACTGCTTGAAGATCGGGCGGAAGGCGCCGGAGCGGACCTTGTGGCTGTCGAGCCAGGGCAGCAGGAACAGCACGATGATCGCCGAGAACATGGCCAGCACGCCCAGCAGCTTGTCCGGGATCGAGCGCAGGATCGCGTAGAACGGCAGGAAGTACCATTCCGGCACGATGTGCGGCGGCGTGACCAGCGGATCGGCGGGGATGTAGTTGTCCGGATGGCCCAGATAGTTGGGCGCGAAGCAGACGACGCCGAAGAAGATCACCATCAGGGCCGAGATCATGAACAGATCCTTCGCCGTGTGGTACGGGTGGAAGTCGATCTGGTCCTGCGGCCCCTTGACGTCGATGCCGAGCGGGTTGTTGGAACCCGGAATGTGCAGCGCCCAGATGTGCAGGAACGCGACGGCGGCGATCACGAACGGCAGCAGATAGTGCAGGCTGAAGAACCGGTTCAGGGTCGGGTTATCGACCGCGAAACCGCCCCAGAGCAGCGTGACGATGTCGTTGCCCACCAGCGGGATGGCGCTGAACAGGTTGGTGATCACCGTGGCACCCCAGAAGCTCATCTGGCCCCAGGGCAGCACGTAGCCCATGAAGGCGGTGGCCATCATCAGGATCAGGATGACCAGGCCGAGCATCCACAGCAGTTCGCGCGGCGCCTTGTAGGAACCGTAGAACAGGCCGCGGAAGATGTGGATGTAGACCACGATGAAGAAGAACGACGCGCCGTTGGCGTGCACGTAGCGCAGCAGCCAACCGTAGTTGACGTCGCGCATGATGTGCTCGACCGAGCCGAACGCCATGTCGACGTTGGGCGTGTAGTGCATCGCCAGGATGATGCCGGTGATGATCTGGACGCCCAGCATGAAGCCGGCCAGCGAGCCGAAGCTCCACCAGTAGTTCAGATTCTTCGGTGTCGGGTAAGCGACCAGAGAGCCATGCATGACCGTGAAGAGCGGCAGCTGGCGGTCGAACCACTTGATGAAGCCGTTTTTCGGCTCGAAGGGACGTGATGGATGCATTGGCCTTCCCTCTTTAGCCGATGCGAATACGGGTATCGTTCAAGAACTTGTAGTCCGGAAGGAACAGGTTCTTGGGTGCCGGTCCTTTGCGGATCCGGCCTGCGGTGTCGTACTGCGACCCGTGGCAGGGGCAGAACCAGCCACCGAATTCGCCTCGGTTGTCACCCTCTTTGGTGCCGAGCGGGATGCAGCCGAGATGGGTGCAGACGCCGATGACGATGAGCCACTGCTCGTGGCCCTTCTTCGTCCGCTCCGCGTCCGTCTCCGGATCGCGCAGCGTGCTGATGTCCACGGCCTTGGCCTCGGCGATCTCCTTGTCGGTGCGGCGGCTGACGAACACCGGCTTGCCGCGCCACTTCACGCTGATGCGCTGTCCGACCTGCATCTTGGAGAGGTCGACCTCGACCGAGGAAAGCGCGAGCACGTCGGCGGAGGGATTCAGGTTGTCGATCAGCGGCCACGCGGCGATCGCGGCGGCAACGACGCCGAAGCCCCCGGCGGCGACGAACAGGAAATCCCGCCGTCTGACGCCTTCACCGTGTGGTTCGATATGGGAATCTGTCGTGGACATTCACACCCACCCGTTCTGCTTCTTTTTGTGAGGAGCCTCGTCGCCCCTCGTGTGGCAGCCGTGTTTTGGCACCTTAAGCTCCGCTTGTCCAGTCAGGATGCTTGCAAATCTGTGCGCCTGCGAACGCCCGCTCGCCGACTTGACGCATCACCACAATGCGCCCACCGTCGCGCCATGCGGCTGGCACTCTACCAACCCGACATACCGCCGAACGTCGGCACCCTTTTGCGGCTTGCGGCCTGCCTGGACGTCGCCGTGGACATCGTCGAACCCTGCGGCTTTCCCATGGGAGAGCGCGCCTTGCGGCGCGCGGGAATGGACTATGCCGGCCAGGCCCGGGTGACCGTCCACGGCAGCTGGGACCGGTTCCTCGCCGCGGGACCGGGCAGGCTGGTACTGCTGACGACGCATGCCCCGCAGTGCTACACGGCGTTCGGCTTCTCCCCGGGCGACGTGCTGCTGCTGGGCCGCGAGTCCGCAGGCGTGCCCGGCGAGGTGCACGACCGCGCCGAAGCCCGCGTCCGCATTCCCATGGCGGCCGGGCTGCGCTCCCTCAACGTGGCGGTGGCGGCCGCCATGGTGCTGGGCGAGGCGCTCCGCCAGACCGACGGATTTCCGGAGAGGTGCGAAAACCCATGAGCTACGTATCGGAACAGCACAAGGCCATGGCGCAGATCTGGTTCCACAGCCTGCGCGACCGCATCTGCGCCGCATTCGAGATGCTGGAGGACGAGCTGCGCGGCCCGTTGTCCAACCGCCGCGCCGGCCGCTTCGAGCAGACCCACTGGCAGCGTCCCGGCGGCGGCGGCGGCGTCATGTCGGTCATGCACGGCCGCGTGTTCGAGAAGGTGGGCGTCAACATCTCCACCGTCCACGGCGAGTTCTCGCCCGATTTCGCCAGGAGCATCGCCGGCGCCGAGGAGGACCCGCGCTTCTGGGCCAGCGGCATCTCGCTGGTCGCCCACATGCAGTCGCCGCTGGTGCCGGCCGTGCACATGAACACCCGGCACATCGTGACCACCAGGGGCTGGTTCGGCGGCGGCGCCGACCTGACGCCGATGTATCCGGACGACACCGATACCGCCGAGTTCCACCGCGCCCTCCGGCAGGCCTGCGACCGCCACGACGACAGCTACTACCCGCGCTTCAAGCAGTGGTGCGACGAGTATTTCTTCATCAAGCACCGCAACGAGCCCCGCGGCGTCGGCGGCATCTTCTACGACTCGCTCAACAGCGGCGACTGGGACGCCGACTTCGCCTTCACCCAGGACGTAGGGCGCGCCTTCCTGGAGGTGTATCCGGGGATCGTCCGGCGCCACATGAACGACGAATGGACCGCGGCCGAGCGCGAGCACCAGCTCGTCCGGCGCGGCCGCTACGTGGAGTTCAACCTGGTCTACGACCGGGGCACCGCCTTCGGGCTGAAGACCGGCGGCAACGTCGAAGCCATCCTGATGTCGCTGCCGCCCGAGGTGAAATGGCCGTGAGCCGGCGGTCGGCTACTCCAATGAATCCAGCCGGGCGAGCAGCTCGGCGCGGCTGGGCTCGAACCCCTCCTCCACCCACTGCCGCTCCAGCGCCCTGAGGGCGGCGCCGACCCGCTGGCCCTGGGGGATGCCGCTGCCGACGATGTCGGCGCCCTTGACCGGAAACGACGGCGCCTGCCACCGCTCGGCCAGGGCTACGAGACGGCTGCGGTCATGCCCGTCGCAGGCCCAGTCGAGCAGCGCCAGGTCGCGGAAGCGCTCGGCGCCGAGCCAGTAGATTTGCGAACGCGCGTCCGTCTCCAGCAGGTCGGCGGGGACCGCCGCCTCGCCCGACGCCATGGCACGCAACCGCGTCCTGTCCCGGAGGGACAGCTTCCAGCGCAGCGCCAGGCCGCTCAACACGTCGTGACGGCGGCAGGTGAGCGCGGCGAGCCGCAGCAGCGGGTCTTCCGGACCGAGTGCCACCAGCCGCTCCAGGCAGGCCATCGCGGTGCCCTCGGGCAGCACCCGGGCCAGCACGCCGGCGCCGGCCATGGCCCGCAGCGCCGCCATCGGCGACGGCGCTTCGAGCAGCCGCAGCATCTCGGCGCGCACCCGCTCGACGGACAGCCGGTCCAGGTCCTCCCGCCGGGCGCCGCACGCTTCCAGCCCGGCGGCGTCCAGCGTCCCGCGGCCGAACCAGGCATGGAAGCGGAAGAAGCGCAGGATGCGCAGCGCGTCCTCCTCGATTCGCCGGTAGGGATCGCCGATGAAGCGCACCCGGCCCGCCTTCAGATCGGCCAGGCCGTCCGTCGGGTCGTAGACCGCGCCATCGGGATCGGCGTAGAGCGCGTTGAACGTGAAGTCGCGCCGCCGGGCGTCCTCCAGCCAGCTGTCGGTGAAGGCGACGACGGCCCGCCGCCCGTCGGTCTCCACGTCGAGCCTGAGCGTCGTCACCTCGTAGGGATGGCCGCAAGCGATGGCTGTGACCGTGCCATGGTCGATGCCGGTGGGAACCGCCTTCAGCCCGGCCGCTTGCAGCAGGCGGATCACCGTCTGCGGCGGACAATCGGTGGCGACATCGATGTCGCGCACCGCGCGCCCAAGCAGCGCGTCGCGCACGCAGCCGCCGACGAAGCGGGCGGTGCCCCCCTCGGCCCGGAGCGCCCGCATCACCTCGGCAGCCCCGTCCGCCGTCAGCCAGGGCTGGTCGATGACGGTTCCGGTCGGATTCATCGGTCCTTCAGCTTTTCGTACAGGTTGACCAGCATGCCCGCCGTCGCCCCCCAGATGTGATGGCCGTCGTAGGGCATCACATAATAGTGCCTCAGGCTGCCGCGCCATACGCGGCTTTCGCGCTGGTGATTGGCCGGCTCGAGGAAGAAGTCCAGCGGCACCTCGAACACGTTGGCCACCTCGTCGGCCTGCAGGGTCAGCGCGAAGCCCGGACGGACCAGCCCGACCACGGGCGTGATCGAGAAGCCGGTGCCGGTCTCGTAGACGTCGAGCGCGCCCACCACCTCGACGAACGAGCGGTGCAGGCCGATCTCCTCCTCGGTCTCGCGCAGCGCCGTGTCCACCGGCCCGGAGTCCTCCTCGTCGACCCGCCCCCCCGGGAAGCTGACCTGCCCGGCGTGGTGGCTGAGATGGTCGGTGCGGGTGGTGAGCAGCACCGTGGGGCCGGAAACGTGCTCGACGATGGGCACGAGCACGGCGGCCGGCCGCAACACCCGGTCCGGCGGCAACGCGGCGCGGATTTCCGGATTGAGCGCGTAATCTCCGGCAGACGCCCGGACCGCCGGCTCGGCGGGCACCTCGGGCAGCCGGCCGTGCAGCAGCGCGCGGGCGTTCATGCGCCGACCGGATCGACCCGGCCGATGACGAAGAATTCTCCCCGGCTCGTCAGGCCGAGCACGGTTCGGCCGTCGACCTGGCGCTCCTCGCAGGCGTCCACCAGCCGATAGAACACCGGCCGGGCGATCAGCGCCCAGAGGTTGTCGCGCACCAGCACGTAGGGCGACGGCTCCTCGGTCTCCGGATCGATGTCCACACGGATGGGATGGTCGGCGTCGGCGATCACCTCGTCGTCCACGTTGGTGCGGAACACCACGGCCTGGCCCCGGCCGTCCTTGTAGGTGTCGGCCTCCACGGCGACGAAGGGCGCGTCTTCCACGGTGATGCCCAGCTTCTCGACCGGCGTGACCAGAAAGAACTGGTCGCCGTCGCGCCGGATCACCGTGGAGAACAGCTTGACCATGGGCTTCCGGCCGATCGGCGAGCCCATGTAGTACCACGTCCCGTCGCGGGCGATGCGCATGTCGATGTCGCCGCAGAAGTCCGGATTCCACTTGTGCACGGGCGGCAGCTTCTTGTCCTGCAGCCGCGCCATGATCGACGCCAGGTTGGGCTGGGTCCGGGTGTCGTCGCTCACGATAGGGTTTCCCGCCGGTTGTCCAGGTCCGTCTCGGTGACCTTCAATGTGGCCTGACCCTCGGGCTTTTCAATCAGTCCCTCGAGGCCCTCGGCGGCGCCGGGCGCCAGTTCGTGCACCAGCAGCCGGTCCGGATCGACCGGCCCGGGCATGCGCAGCCCCTCCGCGCCCTCGCGCCGGAAGCCGACGCGGCTGTAGTAGGGCAGATCGCCCACCAGGATCACCAGCCGGTGTCCCAGCAGGCGGGCGCGGCGCAGGCCGACGCGCATCAGCCCCATGCCGATGCCGTGGCCCGCGAAGGCCGGGTCGACGGCAAGCGGGCCGAGCAGCAGCGCGTCCACCGGCGCCCCGCCGCCCTGCAGCGGGCGCACCCGCACCGGCCAGAACTGCAGGCTGCCCCGCAGCTCGCCATTGTCGAACGCCGCGAAGCTCAGTTCGTCGAGCGGCGCGACGCCCTCGCGCAGCCGGTACGCCGTCTTGCGATGCCGGTCGGCACCGAAGGAACGGTCGAGCAGGGCTTCCACGGCGGCCGGATCGGCCTCTCTGTGCGGTCTGATGCGGATCATGGGTGCAATATACAGCAAACCCGCGCAACCCCAAGGAACCGACATCTTCCCGTCACACAGGAAATGGACGCCTTAACGGCGAGGCCGAGGCCGATTCGGCGCGGGAATTCGAAGGCGTCGGCGACCGCAGCGCGGTCCGTCGCCCGGATCCGGCGCGACGTGGCCGGCCCGTCGAGCGCCCACCGCTCTCCGGTCGGGGATTCCTCATTGCCGAAATATTTCCGTTTGCAGGGACAAAAGGTTGCGTACAGATTTCATAAAGGAAATTAACTTATGATAATGGAGCCGGTGGTGGCATCCTCTCCCCAACCTGCGGCCACCCTCGCGGCACCTCGACGCAACAGGCCGTGCCGCGTGCTGGAGACCCCGATCAGACTGGCCCGCCGGACGGACAGGCAGGGACCAGGGCGACCACGCAGGAAGCGGTTCCAGCCTATCTTAATTGTTACTAATAGATGTCTATATGTATACATTTGTCGGACGGGAAGCGCGGCTGTCGCTGCGGCGCAATGCAGGTTGCGCAGCCGCGGCATGGAGCCGAGGAGCCGCTGCATCTCGTCGTTAAAGAGGGGGCTGGAGCGGCCTGCGTTCTTCGCGAACGCAGGCCGCTTTAGGGTCTAAGGCCGGAACATGATCGGCTCGCGCGCCACGGGCCGCGGGGCTACCGGCCCGAGGGCGGCGCGCCGTCGCTGAGCAGCTTGTAGACCAGGCTGTCGTTGAGCGCCTGATAGGAGGCGTCGACGATGTTGGGCGACACGCCGACGGTGAACCAGCGGTTGCCCTTCGAATCGCCGCTCTCGACCAGCACCCGCGTCGTCGCCTCGGTGCCCCTTGTGTTGAGGATGCGCACCTTGTAGTCGATCAGCCGGATGTCCTCGATGTAGGAGGAATAGCGGCCCAGATCCTTGCGCAGCGCCTGGTCGAGGGCGTTGACTGGGCCGTTGCCCTCGCCCGCCGAGATCAGCTTCTCGCCGTCCACCGACACCTTCACCGTCGCCTCGGCCACGGTGACCAGCTCGCCCTGGGCGTTGTAGCGCCGCTCCACAAGCACCCGGTAGCTCTGGGTGTTGAAGAAGCGGGGCAGCAGGCCCAGCGCGCGGCGCGCCATCAGCTCGAAGCTGGCCTCGGCGCCGTCATAGGACAGGCCCTGGGCTTCCGCCTCCTTCACCTCGTCCAGCAGCCGGCCGATCCCCGGATGATTGGACGGGACGTTGAGGCCCAGCTCGTTCAGCCGCTGGATGATGTTGGACTTGCCGGCCTGGTTGGACACCAGGATCTTGCGGGCGTTGCCCACGGATTCCGGCTGCACGTGCTCGTAGGTATGCGGGTCCTTCGCCACCGCCGAGGCGTGCAGGCCGCCCTTGTGGGCGAAGGCGTTCTCGCCGACATAGGGCTGGTAGCGGTTGGGCGTGCGGTTGAGGATTTCGTCCAGCGTGCGCGACACGTGGGTGATCCGCCGCAGGTTCTCCGCCGGGATGCCGGTCTCGAACCGGTCCGCGTATTCCGGCTTCAGCATCAGCGTGGGGATCAGCGACATCATGTTGGCGTTGCCGCAGCGCTCGCCCAGGCCGTTGATGGTGCCCTGCAGCTGGCGGGCGCCGGCGTTGATCGCCGCCAGCGTGTTGGCGACGGCATTCTCCGTGTCGTTGTGGGTGTGGATGCCCAGCCGGTCGCCTGGGATCTCCTTCACCACGTCGGCGACGATGCGGCCGATCTCCTGCGGCAGCGTGCCGCCATTGGTGTCGCACAGCACGATCCACCGGGCGCCGGCCTCGGCGGCGGCATGCAGACACTGCATGGCGTAGTCCGGATTGGCCTTGTAGCCGTCGAAGAAGTGCTCGGCGTCGAGCATGGGCTCGCGGCCGCGCCGGGCGATCTCGGCGATGGAATTGCCGATGATCTCCACGTTCTCCTCGCGCGGGATCTCCAGCGCCACGTCCACCTGGTAGT
>WGNW01000072.1 GCA_016124315.1 Alphaproteobacteria bacterium | reverse complement strand
GAGCGCCGCCGTCAGGTCGCCGGCGGTGCGGTAGTTGAGCGTCGCGTCGAAGCCGAGCTCGTCTTCCAGGTAGCGGCACTTGGCGTCGGTGCCCGCCGAGCCGACCACCCGGCAGCCCATCAGCTTGCCCATCTGCCCGGCGAGGGTGCCCATGTTGCCGGCGGCACCCGAGATGAACAGCGTCTCGCCCGGCTTCGGCTTGCCGATCTCGCGCAGGGCGATCAGCGCGCTGCAGCCCATCCCGCCCAGCAGGCTGTTGTACTTGGGCAGCGGGATGCCGGCGTCGGCGGGTATCTTGCGGAACACGAAGCCCGAGCCCAGCAGGGAATAGTCCGCCCAGGCGCCGATGGCGTAGAGGCGCTGCCCCACCGGGAAGTCGTCGTTGCGCGACGCGACCACCTCGCCGATGACGCCGGCGGTGACGGGCGCGCCCAGCGGGATGGGGTCGAAATAGTTGCCGCCCTCATCCATCCAGCCGCGCTGCGCCGGATCCAGGGAGAGGATCAGGTTGCGGGCGACGAATTCGCCCTCTCCGGGTTGCGGCACCGGCGCCTCGACCAGTTCGAAATCGTCGTCCCGCGGCACGCCCGCCGGGCGCCGCTTCAGGATCCATTGCCGATTGACGGTCATGAAGTCTCCTTCCGCGTCGGGGGCGCGACTGTTTGCCCCCTGCGGTCCGATGCATTAGTGAGTTGAGTGACCTAGGTATAGCATGAACGCTCGGAACCGGGGAATGCGCATGGCCAAGGACAAGCACAAGGACGACGACGAGGAGGACTCCAACGGCGGCTACAAGAAGCGCCTGAGAAGCCTGCAGGTCGAGCTGGTGAAGCTGCAGCGCCACATCATCGCCCACAAGAAGAAGGTCCTGGTGATCCTGGAAGGCCGGGACGCGGCCGGCAAGGACGGTACCATCAAGCGCATCACCCAGCATCTCAGCCCGCGCGAGACGCGGGTGGTGGCGCTGGGCAAGCCGTCCGACAGGGACACGACGACGTGGTACTTCCAGCGCTGGGCACCTTACCTGCCCGCCGCGGAGGAGTTCGTGCTGTTCAACCGGAGCTGGTACAACCGGGCCGGCGTGGAACGGGTGATGGGATTCTGCACCACCGAGGAACTGCACGAGTTCTTCGAGATCGTCGAGCCGTTCGAGCAGATGCTGCTGCACTCCAATCTCACCCTGTTCAAGTACTATCTGGACATTTCCCGCAAGGAGCAGGCGGCGCGGCTCGAGGATCGGCGCGAGGATCCGCTCAAGCAGTGGAAGGTGAGCCCCATCGACAACGTCGCCAACAAGCTGTGGAAGGAATACAGCGAGGCGCGCAACGAGATGTTCTCACGGACCCACAGCCCCATCTCGCCCTGGACCATCGTGCGCGCCGACGACAAGAAGGAGGCCCGCCTCGGCCTGATCGCCGACCTGCTCATGCGCATCGAGTACGACGGCAAGGACACGGCCGCGCTCCAGCCCAATCCGGACCTCGTCTTCACCTACGATCCGTCCTATGTTGAAAGCGGCCTGATCGCCCCCTAGACTGCGCCGGCCCGAGGGGTGAAGCCCCGCTGCGAGGATAGCCGCCGATCGTTTCTGCATGGAAACAGAGATAAAGCTTCAGGCGAGTCCCGAAGACCTCGACGCCGTGCTGCGGGTCATCCAAGGCATCGCCGCGGTAGAGGGCGCGCCGTCGTCGAGCCGGCTGGAGAGCCGCTACTACGACACGCCCGACCGTTGCCTGGCCGGACGCAAGGTGGCGTTGCGCGTGCGCAGGGCCGGCGAGCGCTACGTCCAGACGGTCAAGACCAATGGCAGTGGCGGCGGCCTGTTCGCGCGCGGCGAATGGGAAATGGACGTGGCGTCCTTCTCTCCCCAGTTCCCCGAAGGGCCGCCCAACCTCGAGGAAGTGTTCGTCACCGACATCCGTCGCCGGACGCTGAACGCTTCGTACCCGCCGGGCCGCCCAGGCGCATCGCAGGTGGAACTGGCGATCGATACGGGCGAAATCCGCTCCGCGGCCGGGCGGCAGCTCGTCTGCGAGGTGGAACTGGAACTTCTCGACGGCAAGCCGGCCGATCTCTTCGACCTTGGTGCCCGGATCGCCGAGCAGGTGCCGCTGCAGCTCTCCGTCGACAGCAAGTCGGCGCGCGGCTTCCGGCTTGCGGACGACGAGCCGCCCGCCGCCGTCAAGGCGGAGAAGCTGGAATTCCAGCCGGACGTCTCGCTCGAGGACGGCATGCGCGACAGCTTCCGCGCCTGCATCGAGCAGTGGTTCGCCAACCAGGCGGCCGCCATGGACGGTCGCGACCTGGAGGGCGTTCACCAGATGCGCGTGGCGTTGCGACGGCTGCGTTCCGCGCTGATGTTTTTCAGGGACTTCATCCCCGATCCGCCGCTGGGCGAGTTCAAGGACGAATCGCGGTGGATCGCCGCCAGCCTGGGCCCGGCACGCGACTGGGACGTGTTCCTGACCGAGACGCTGCCGCCGCTGCTCGACATGTGGCCGGAGCATCGCGGCCTGCGGGCGCTGAACGACGCGGCGGAGCGGGCCCGCCGCGAGGGCTACGAGGAGGCGCGCGTGGCGATGGCGTCGCCGGCCTACACGGTGTTCGCGCTGCGCCTGTCGGGATGGGTCGAGCGCTCCGCCTGGCGTCAGGGGCTCAACGGCGAAAAGGCGGCGGCGCTGGCGCGGCCCATGGCAGAGCACGCCCGCCATCTGCTCGACCGGCTCTACGACAAGGTCATGCGCGCCGGCCGAGATTTCGATCGGCTCGACGTGCACGAGAAGCACGAACTGCGCATCGTCCTGAAGAAGCTGCGCTATGCCGGCGAATTCTTCCGCAGCCTGTTCCCGAAGAAGGACGTCAAGCGGTTCCGCGACGGCCTGACGAGCCTTCTCGACGATCTTGGCAAGCTCAACGACCTGACCGTGGCCAAGGCCCTTTGCGGCCGGCTGATGGATGCCGATGAGAGCGACGGGGATGCGCTGCTGACCGGCACGGCCGCCCTACTCAGCTGGCACGAGGAGCGGGGGCACGTGTCGGACAAGGCGCTGTCGCGGGCCTGGGCAGACTTCGCGGCCGCCGATCCGTTCTGGCGCAGCGACTGACACTCCGAGAGCCTGCCAGAGCATGATCCGCTGCGGCCGGTCCAGCCTGAGCGGCAAAATCACGCTCTATAGCGTCGCCCACCAGGCGGCGGCGCCCGCCGCCAGCGCGCCCAGGAAGCCGGCGCTCACCCTGAGGCCCATGCGCCGCCCGCCGATCCAGAAGATCACGCCCAGCTTCACCAGCACGTTGACGCCGGCGGCGATGAGGACCGCGGCGCGACCGATCGCCGGGTCCAGTCCGGCGGTGACCATGTTGGCCGCCGTCAGGGTGGGCGCGTCCACGTCGGTAAGGCCGGCGATGCCCGAGACGACCAGCAGGCCCGAATTTCCCAGCCACGCCCGCAGCGCCGCCGCCGCCACCATCACCACCGCGAGGATGGCCCCGAAGCGCAGCGGGATGCCCAGATCGAACGGCTTGAGCCTGGGCGGCGCGGTGCCGCCGGTCCGGGCCTGGGCGCCGCGGGGCCAGATGACCGCGAGGGTGGCCAATCCCGCCAGGGTCATGGCCGCCATGGGGGCGGCCAGCGCCAGCGCCAGGGCGGGCGAGAACACGGCCGCGGCCACCAGGATGCGCAGATACATGACGGTGGAGCCGGCGAGTGCGGCGGCGGCGGATATGGCTTCGAGGCCGGGCGCGTCGCGCGCGGTCCGGGCCATGGCGACGGAGATCGCCGTGGAGGAGGTCATGCCGCCCAGGAATCCGGTCACCATCAGGCCCCGGTGCGGTCCCGCCCACTTGACGGCCATGTAGCCGCCGAACGACATGGCGCTGATCAGCACCACCATCAGCCAGATCACGTAGGGATTGAGGGCGTGCCAAGGTCCGAAGCCCCGGTTGGGCAGCACCGGCAAGATCACCAGCGACATGACCAGCAGCCGGAACGCGGCCAGCATCTCCGCCCGGTGGAGGGTTTCCAGCCAGCGGTGCAGCGGCGGCTTCATCCCCAGCAGCACGGTGACCACCACGGCGCAGGCCACCGCCACCTGGTGTTCGCCGTAGCCGGCCAGCACGCCCAGCGCGAACGTCACCAGCAGGGCGATCTCGGTGGTGATGCCCCGGTCGGTGAGATTGCCGCGGTCGTTGACCATGGCCACGACCACGACCGCCCCGGCCGCGGCGGCCGTCACCACCAGGGCGGCGATGCCGTAGAGACCGGCCAGCACCGCCGCGACGCCGCCCAGCAGGCCGAACAGGGTGAATGTGCGCAGGCCGGCGACCCGGCCGCCTTCCGGCTGCCGCCGCTGCGACCAGCCACGCTCGACGCCGATCATGGCGCCGATGCCGAGGGCGATGGCGAGGTTCACGAAGGTCTGGATGTCGGGCATGGCACCGTCGCAGGCAGGCGACCGCGCGCAGGGACGGCGACTGCCGGTTTGCGCGGCCGGAGGAACCCATTATAAGCGACGACACCGTTCCAGAATTCAAACAAGAAACCGGGATGCCGTCATGATCCGCGACCAGGAAACCTTCAACCAGCTGCGCGACACCATTCGCCGCTTCGTCAACGAGCGCCTGATTCCTGCCGAGGAGCGGGTGGCCGAGGAGAACGCTGTCCCGGCGGAAATCCTCCGCGACATGCGCGAGATGGGGCTCTACGGCATGACCGTGCCCGAGGAGTATGGCGGGCTTGGCCTTACCACCGAGGAGGAGGCACTGGTGATCATGGAACTGGGCCGCGCCTCGCCGGCCTTCCGCTCCAAGATCGGCACCAACAACGGCATCGGCTCCCAGGGCATCGTCATCGATGGCACCGACGAGCAGAAGCAGCGCTTCCTGCCCAAGGTCGCCTCCGGCGAATACGTGGCGTCCTTCGCGCTGACCGAGCCGGACGCCGGATCGGACGCGGCCAGCATCCGCACCACGGCGATCCGCGACGGCGACCACTACGTGGTGAACGGCACCAAGCGCTACATCACCAACGCCGCCGACGCCTCCATCTTCACCCTGATGGCCCGCACCGACCCGTCCAACAAGGGCGCCGGCGGCATCTCGGCGTTCGTCGTGGAGAAGGACAGCCCCGGCCTCACGGTCGGCAAGCCCAACAAGAAGATGGGCCAGGCCGGCGCCAACGTCTACGACGTGATCTTCGAGGACTGCCGGGTACCGGCGGAGAACCTGATCGGCGGCGTGGAGGGGCAGGGCTTCAAGACCGCCATGAAGACCCTGGACCGCGGCCGTCTGCACATCTCGGCGCTGTGCGTCGGCGTCTCCCAGCGGCTGGTCGAGGAATCGGTGCGCTATGCGGTCGAGCGGACCCAGTTCGGCCAGGCCATCGCCGACTTCCAGCTGGTCCAGGCGATGATCGCCGACAGCCGTACGGAATCCTATGCCGCCCAGTGCATGGTGCTCGACGCGGCGCGCAACTACGACGCCGGCAACCGCCGCTCGGGCGACATCGCCTCGTGCAAGTACTTCGCCTCCGAAATGGTCGGCCGGGTCGCCGACCGGGCCGTGCAGATCCACGGCGGCGCCGGCTACATGTCCGAATATGCCGTGGAGCGGTTCTACCGGGACGTCCGCATCTTCCGCATCTACGAGGGAACCTCGCAGATCCAGCAGCTGGTGATCGCCCGCAACCTGATCCGCGAATTCCGCGACTGACGCCGCCGGCGACCCGTTCGCGGGGCGATTTCCATATGAGATCGGCGCGTTGTCGAACCCACGGGGACCTGCTAGCCGACGGTTGACGGCAGGCGCCGCCGAACGCTCTTATGCTCGGCCAGGAAGCGTATATCGGGAAGGAAGTGGGGATGAACGACGTCAACCGCCAATGGCTGCTGAACGGACGGCCGGACGAAAGCAATCCGGTGGTCATCGAGGATCATTTCCGGTTCAACGAGGCGAAGCGGCCTGCGGTGACCGCCGGCACCTTCCTGGTCCGGACGCTCTACCTGTCGATCGATCCGGCCATGCAGGGCTGGATGCGCCAGCTGGCCGACTACATGCCCGCCATGAAGATCGGCGACGTCATGCTCGGCCGCGGCGTCGGCCGGGTGGTCGAGTCGGAGCAAGCGGAGTATGCGGTGGGCGACCTCGTCTACGGCGTGTTCGGCTGGCAGGACTACTTCCTCTCCGACGGCCGCGACCGCAACGGCGTGGCGGTGGGCAAGGCGCCGAAGAAGGTGGCGCCGGCGTCGGTGCTGGGCGCGCTCGGCACCACCGGCATGACCGCCTATTTCGGCCTGTTCGACCTGGGCCGGCCGGTGCCCGGCGACACGGTGCTGATCTCGGGCGCCGCCGGCGCCGTCGGCTCCCTCGTCGGGCAGCTCGCCGCGTTCGCCGGCTGCCGCACCATCGGCATCGCCGGCGGCGGCAAGAAGTGCGACTGGGTGGTCAAGGAACTGGGGTTCGACGCCTGCATCGACTATCAGTCCGAGAAGGTGGTCGACCGGGTGGCCGCGCTGGCGCCTGACGGCATCAACGTGTTCTTCGACAATGTGGGCGGCTCGGTGCTGGAAGCGGGCCTGGCCAACCTGGCGATGAACGCCCGGGTCGTGCTGTGCGGCGGCATCGCGGGGTACACCAAGATCATCCCGGGCCCGGCCAACTACATGCAGCTGGTGATGAAGCGGGCGCGCATGGAGGGCTTCATCGTCCTCGACTACATGCCCCGGTTCCCGGAGGGCATGGCGCGCATGAGCCAGTGGTTGGCGCAGGGCAGGCTGAAGGAGACGCTCGACGTCGCCGATGGCTTCGAGAAGGCGCCCAAGGCGCTGATCGGCCTGTTCAGCGGCGCCAACCTGGGCAAGCAGCTGGTCAGGATCGGCGACGATCCGGCGGCCTGAGGCCGTCCGCGCCCTCTGCGGACCTGCACGTCAATGCCGCAGGGGCGCAGGGGAGCGGAAGCTTTGGCAGCGGGCCGCCATTGTCGTACTACTGTCGCAGCGACATGGGAGGAGCATGCAGATGACGCAGGTGAACCGACAGTGGTGCGTGGCCGACGCGCCGGGCAGCGCCGGGCTGGGGCTGACCCGGGAGCAGTTCGAATATCGGGAGTCGGCCGTCCCCGAGCCTGCGGAGGGCGAGGTGCTGATCCGCAACGTCTACTTCTCCTGCGATCCCATGAACCATGCCTGGGTCAAGGGCATGGAGGAGCGGTTCGTTGCCATTCCCGTGGGCCAGCCCATGTGCGGCGGCGTGTCGGGACGGGTGATGAAGTCCCGCCACCCGGACTTCAAGGAAGGCGACGCGGTGACCGGCTTCCTCGAATTCGCCGACTACACCACGACAGGCGCCTTCGACCGCACCGGCACGCCGCTGCAGCGCATCCCCGACGGGTTCTCGCTGGCGTCGGGCCTGGCGACGCTGGGCATGACCGGGCTGTGCGCCTATTTCGGCATGACCGATTTCGGCCGTCCCAGGCTGGGCGACACCGTCGTGGTGTCCGGTGCGGCCGGCGCCATCGGCACCGTCGCGGGCCAGCTGGCCAAGCTGTGCGGTGCCCGGGTGATCGGCATCGCCGGCGGGTCGCGCAAGGGCGCCATGCTGCGCGACGACCTCGGTTTCGACGCCACCATCGACTACAAGAACGAGGACGTGCCGGCGCGCCTGGCCGCGCTCTGCCCCGACGGCATCGACGTGTTCTTCGACAATGTCGGCGGCGCGATCCTCGACGCGGCGCTGGCCAACATGGCCCATGGCGGCCGCCTGGTGATCTGCGGCGGCATCGCCGGCTACAACTCCCAGGCGCCGGGCCTGCAGAACCACATGGCGCTGGCCATGCGGGGCTGCACCATGTCCGGGTTCTTCTTCTTCGACTATGTCGGCCGCTTCCGCGAGGGGGTCGACCGGCTCGCGCGCTGGATGAACGCCGGCCAGGTCAAGGAAGTCCTCGACGTGGCGGACGGTTTCGACACGGTCCCCGAGGCCGCGCTGGGCCAGTTCGCCGGCGCCAACATGGGCAAGCAGCTGGTGCGCATCGCCGACGACCCGGGAGCCTGAGCGGGCTCCCGCACGGCCCGGAAAAGGAAATCCGGTCTCTCCGCGAAGGGTTTCCGTGGACCGTCCGTTCAACGGTAGGTCCACAGCGACGTATACGGAGAGAAACCAGATGAACCGAAAAGTCTTCATCAGCATCCTGGCGGCGGGCATCGCCGTGAGCGGCGGCGCCATGGCCGGCATGGGGCCGGGCGGCGACCACGATCGGGGCCCCGGCCCCGACGGCCCCCGCGGCCACATCTTCGAGATGCTGGATACCAACAAGGACGGCGTGATCAGCAAGGAAGAGTTCGAGGCGCGCCGCGACGCCGACTTCGCCATGGCCGACACCAACAAGGACGGCACCATCTCGCCGGCGGAGCTCTCGGCCTACCACCAGAAGAAGATCGAGGAGCGCCGCAAGGCCCGCGAGCGGTTCATGTTCGAGCGGCTGGACGCCAACAAGGACGGCAAGATCTCCAAGGAGGAGTTCGAGTCCGCCGGCTTCTTCCAGCACCTCGACAAGAACGGCGACGGCAAGGTGACGCCCGACGAGATTCAGTGGGGCGGTCACCATCACCGCGGTCCGGGCGGTCCCGGCGGCCCCGGCCCCGACGACGAGGACGGGCCCGGCCCGCAGCCCGAATAGGGTTTCGGCCTGAAACAGAAGGGCGTCCGGCCTGGCCGGGCGCCCTTCGCTCGTCGACGGGTCGCGGGTTGGTGGCGGCGGCCCGGCATGCGATGCTGTCCCGACTGATTCAGGGGGAAGCGCCATGCCGCAGGTTACCGCCAACGGGCTGACCATCGAATATGACGAGCGCGGCGACGCCGCGGCGCCGCCCATGCTGCTGATCATGGGGCTGGGGGCGCAGATGCTGCTCTGGCCCGACCCGTTCTGCGACCTGCTCGCGGCGAAGGGATTCCGGGTGATCCGGTTCGACAACCGCGACGTGGGCCTGTCGCAGAAGTTCGACGGCGCGCCGGCGCCCGAGACCCAGGCCATCGTCGAAGGCATGATCGCCGGCAAGCCGGTGCCCGTGCCCTACCTGCTGGACGACATGGCCGCCGACGCCCTGGGCGTGCTCGACGCGCTGGGCATCGACCGTGCCCATGTGGTGGGCGCCAGCATGGGCGGCATGATCGCCCAGATCGTCGCCGCCAAGGCGCCCGAGCGCACCCGCTCGCTCACCTCCATCATGTCGACCAGCGGCCGGTTCGGCCTGCCGCCGGGCAAGCCCGAGGCCATGCAGGCGCTGCTGACCCGGCCGGCGGGCATCGACCGCGCGTCGATCGTCGATCACTCGGTGATGCTGGCCGGGGTGATCGGCAGCCCGGCCTATCCGGTCTCGGAGACGGCGCTGCGGCGCTTCGCGGAAATCGCCTACGACCGGTCGTTCTATGCCCAGGGCATGCCCCGCCAGTACGCCGCCATCGTCGCCTCGGGCAGCCGCGAGAAGCTGCTGCCGACCATCGCCGCGCCGACGCTGGTGATCCACGGCGACTGCGACCCGCTGCTGCCGGTCGAGCACGGCAGGGACACGGCGCGGCTGATCCCGGGGGCGCGGATCGAGGTGATCGAGGGCATGGGCCACAATTTGCCGCCCCAGCTCTACGAGACCATCGCCGAGTCGATCGCCGGCCTCGCCCGCTCCGCCTGAGCGGTCAGGCGCCGGCGTCCGCAGCCATCTGCGCGACCAGCGCCTTCAGCTGCGCCAGCCCGCATTCGCCGTCCGACCAGCCGGCGGTGCCGTCCCCGTTCACGTCGATGCCGTCGGCGAGGGCATCCAGGTCGCGCTTCACGGCGGCTGCGTCGGACAGTCCGGCGGCCGCCTCGGCGCGGTCGATGAGCGTGCCGGCGCAGGTATCGACGCGCGCTGCGGCCGCCGGCAGCGAGCCGGGCGCGTCCTTGGCCCGGGCGGCCAGCTCCGCATTGGCGGCGATGCCGGCCACCGCCCGGACGAAGCCGATGCGGTCCCCGGCGCCGGGCGTGCCGTCGAGGGCGGCGGCCACGGCCGACGCCGGGCCTCCCGCCACCATTCGGTCGGCGGCGTGGCGGGCGTCGACGAGGGCCTGCTCCGCCAGGTCGATCAGCGCCTTGCCGCCCGGCGTAGCCGGCGAACCGGTGGTGATGTTGAGCATCGGCTGGCGTGCGGCAGACGGCGCGGGCACGGAAGCGGCCGCCGGCGGGGCGGGCGCATGTTGCCCCAGCGTCGGCGACGCCGAGAAGGCGAGCAGCAAGGCGGCGACGGCGGCCCGCCTCATTCGCCCAGCAGATGCAGGGCGACCTGCCGCCGGTGCGGCCGGTCGCGGTGTTCGAAGACGTAGATGCCCTGCCAGGTGCCCAGTGCCATGCGGCCGCTGGCGACGGGGATGGACAGCTGGGTCTGGGTGAGCGCCGCCTTGATGTGGGCGGGCATGTCGTCGGGGCCTTCGGCGTCGTGGCGGTAGGGGCCGCCGGCCGGCGCCAGCCGGGCGAAGAAGTCGCGCAGGTCGGCGAGCACGTCCGGATCGGCGTTCTCCTGCACCACCAGCGACGCCGAGGTATGCCGGATGAACAGGGTAAGCAGGCCGTCCGTCACCGGCTGGCCGCGCATCCAGCCGGACACGCTGCCGGTGATCTCGGTCAGGCCGGGGCCGGGCGTAGCGACGTCGAGAACGGTCTGGAACTGCTGCACGGTCCTTCCGCTGCTGCCTACTCGGGCGGGCGGACCAGCGATTTCAGGATGTTCATGATCTCGGTCCGCGTCGAGGGATCTTGTTGCCCGCCGACGTCGATGACAAGCCTGTCGGTGTCCAGCGGCTGCTCGACCAGCGGCGACGACAGCAGCCAGCGGTCCAGGATGGTGGCGACCTGCTGGCCCTGATGGCGGGTGGTCATCTCCTTGAGGGCCGCTGAGGCCGCCGGCGACAGGCTCAGCACGACGGCCGGCGTCCCGGCATCACCGGTCGTCTCCTCGAAGCCGGTGATCTGGTCGGTGAGCGTCAGCCGGGCGGAGATGGCGTAGACCTCGATCCGGTCGGGCGCCTCGCTTGCCAGCGCCCGGTCGCTTTCCCGGCTGCTGTCGGACAGCGGCAGTGCGCCGCCCAGCCGGTAGAGGTCGTCCCGCGGCGTCACCCGCCGCAGGATGCGGTCGCCGCGCACGAACAGCAGGGTGTCGTCGGGGTGCACCTCGAGGAACTTCTCGAAGCGGGCTGCCTCGCCGGGCGAGGGCAGGGCGGCCGGGTAGGGGCTCGAGTCGTCGGTCACCAGCTTGAGCTGCCCGCCCATGAAGGAGAACACCTCGTCGACGGGCGCCATGGTCAGCGCCGTGTCGTCCGGCTGGGCGCGGGCGCCCAGCGCCACGAAGACGAACAGCACGGCGGTGGCGAGTGTCTTGGTCATGGCCGGTCTCCAGGGAGCGGTTTCCGCGCGAAGCGCGGCGTCGATGCCGGAACGTCAGCGGGAGTCGGGGAGTTCCTCCACGGGTGCGAACTCGGCGGCGTCCGCCGAGAACAGCCGCTCCAGTTCCTCGGCGTCCTTGCGCGCCCGCTGCTGCAGGCGCTCCAGGTCGCCCGCCAGTTCGTAGTCGTTGAGCAGCCGCTGCTCGTCGTGGCGCTGGAAGGTCTCGATGGCCCGGTCCGCCTCCGCCGGCTTCAGCCCCAGGCCGAGCAGCAGGTCCTCGGTCAGCTTGAGCGCCGAATGGAAGGTTTCGCGACGGATCACCGCCGGCTCGAGGTCCATCAGCTGGTGGGCATGCCGGCGGTCGCGCGCCCGGGCGTAGACCGGCACGTGGGGGTAGAGGCTGCGCACCAGCTGGGCGATATGCAGCGCCGCCTCCTGGTCGTCCACCGCCAGCACGAAGGCGCGGGCCTCGCCGACCCGCGCGGCGTGGAGGATCTCCGGGCGGGAGGCGTCGCCGTAGTAGATCTGGTTGCCGAAGCGGCGCACGAAGTCCACGTGCTCGGCACTGGCGTCCAGCGCCGTGAAGGGAATGTGCCGCGCCCGTAGCACGCGGGCGACGATCTGGCCGAACCGGCCCAGCCCGGCGATCACCACGAATCCCGGATCGGGCTCCGGCATGGCATCGAACTCGGGCTGCCGGACGGGCGGCGGCACCATGAGGGCATCGAGTCGCAACAGGAGGGGCGTCGCCACCATGGACAGGGTGACGACCACGCTGAGCAGGCCGGCGGTCTCCGCCGGCACGATCCGCTCGGCGGTGGCGGCGGTCAGGATGACGAAGGCGAATTCGCCGCCCTGGGAGATGGCGAGGGCGAGCCGCCGCGACGGCCGGTCGCCCAGGCCGCCGGCGCGGCCGACCAAGTAGAGGATGGCCGCCTTCAGCGCCAGCAGCGCGACCACCGCGCTCAGCACCAGCAGCGGCTCGCGCAGCAGCAGGCTGAGGTCGAGGGACATGCCGATGGCGGTGAAGAACACGCCCAGCAGCAGGCCCTCGAAAGGCGCGATGTCCGCCTCCAGCTCGTGCCGGTAGTCGGACTCCGACAGCAGCGCGCCGGCGATGAAGGCGCCCAGGCCGGCGGTCAGTCCGCCCAGTTCCATCAGGATCGCGGCGGCGACCACGGTCAGCAGCGCCGCCGCCGTCATCGCCTCGCGCACGCCGGAGCGGGCGACGAGGGGGAACACCCGGTTCAGCAGCAGGCGTCCGCCCAGCACCACAAGCGCGATGTAGGCTACCGCCTTGACCGCGCCCCAGGCCGACATGGTGGCGGCCGCCCCGCTGCCGGCGGCGAATATCGGGAGCAGGGCGATCAGCGGGATGGCCGCCAGGTCCTGGAACAGCAGGATCGAGAAGGCGGTGCGGCCGTGGCGGGTGGTCAGCTCCTTCTGCTCCTCCAGCACCTGCAGCGCGAAGGCGGTCGACGACAGGGCGAGGGTGAGGCCGATCAGCAGGGCGGTGGGCAGGGGCTGCCCGGTGGCGAGGGCGACGCCGGCCAGCACCGCGCCGGTGACGGCGACCTGGGCCGACCCCAGCCCGAACACCGGGCCGCGCATGGTCTTCAGGCGCTTGGGGCGCACCTCCAGGCCGATGATGAACAGCAGCAGCACCACGCCGAACTGGGCGAAGTGCAGGATGGTCTCCACCTGGTAGACCGAGTAGATCAGGCCCAGCCCGAACGGGCCGATGACCACGCCGGCCAGCAGGTATCCGAGCACGGAGCCGATGCCGAGGCGCCTCGCCAGCGGCGCGGCGAACACCGAGGCCGCCAGGAACAGCGCCACTTCGATCAGCGAATTGTCGGTCATCCACCCTCGGCCAGCCATGCGCGCCCGGGAAATGCCGGAGCGGGCCGCGCCATGGTGGCACGAATCCGGGGCCGCGAGACCCTCAATCTTCGCGGGAGGACCGGCGGAAGCGGCTGCCGGGCGGCGGCGGGTCCTCGGGCGGCCCGGCGAAGCACTGCGCCAGCGCCATCCAGCGCCGCGCCGGCTCGCCGGTGACGCGCAGCCCGGTGTCGGCCACGTTGCGCACCTGGGTGACGACCCGGCAGAAGTCCACCGCCGCGCCTTCGATGCGGTTGTCGTCGCTGGGCTCGTGCCATTCCCACACCGCGCCGGACGGCGCGGTCAGGCGCACATGGGGCGCCTCGGGCACGTCCAGCCCGCGGTTGGCGAAGGTCCAGCCGAAGGTGTTGATGCCGATCACCGCCACGTTGCGGATCCGGTCCGCCTCCTGGCGCTCGACGCCCAGCAGGTCGTAGAGCGCCTGGCCGTGTGCCCACGTCTCCATCAGCCGGGCGGTGATGCACGAGCGGACCGACATGTCCGGCCCGCCCCATTTCACCCGCGCCTTCGGGTCGGCGGCGGCGAACTGCTCGGCGGTGTCGGTGGCAAGGTCGCGCCAGCGCCGCAGCAGCGCGCGGTTCCGCACGCCGCCCAGCCAGGCGTGGGTGAACGCCATGTGCGTGCCGCCGCCCTTGACATAGCCGGCCAGCTCGCGGCGGAAGCGGAGGAACGCGTCGGCGTCCCTGAGCGTCAGGCAGGCGGCGTAATTCCACAGGTGCAGGTGGGCGATGACGTCGTTGACCGTCCAGCGCTTGAACTGGGTCGGGCTGGCCCAGGCCTCCTCGTCCAGCCGCTCCAGCAGCCGGTGGAGCGCCTCGCTCTCGTCGCGGAAATCGCTGGCCTGCTCGACCATGTCAGGCGGCGCTCCAGCCGCCGTCGATGGGCAGCTCGACGCCGGTGACATAGGCCGCCAGGTCAGAGCACAGGTAGAGCGAGCCGTAGGCGATGTCCTCGGGCCGTCCCATGTCGCCCATGGGGATCGCCGCCTTGATCTGGGCGTCGAGCTCGGCGGTCAGGTTGCCCAGGATGGGCGTGCGGATCTGGCCGGGATGCACCGAGTTCACCCGCACGCCGCGCTTGACGTATTCGAGCGCCGCCGACTTCGACATCAGCCGCACCGCGGCCTTGGTGGCGTGGTAGGACAGCGAGCCGGGGCTGCCGATCAGGCCGTAGAGCGACGAGATGTTGACGATGGCGGCGTTGCCGGTCTTCAGCAGCTCGGGCATCGCCGCCTTCATGCCGTACCACACCGCCGTCTGGTTGACGGCGACCATGCGGTTCCAGCCGTCCTCGGTCTCGTCCTCCACGCCGCCGGGATGGTAGATGCCGGCGTTGTTCACCAGGGTGGTGAGCTGACCGTAGGCAGAGACGGCGAAGGCGACGGCCGCCTTCCAGTCGGCCATGCGGGTGACGTCGAGCCGGACGAACTGCGCGTCGCCGCCGGCCGCATTGACGGCGTCGACCACGGCCTTGCCCTGGTCCTCCTGGATGTCCGCCGCCACCACCTGGGCGCCGGCGCGGGCGAACACCTCCACGTGGCCCTTGCCGATGCCGCTGGCCGCGCCCGTGACGAGCGCGGTCTTGCCCTTGAGCAGGCTGCCGATCTCCATCTCGTTCCTCCCCTGGATGGTTCCGGACGAAGCGTAGTCGAACTGGCCCGCGCGACCAAGCAGTCCGGGCTCAGCCTTCGGGGATCATGCCGCGCAGCGCGTCGTGCAGGACGGCGCGCTGGCGCTTCGCGCTCCAGTCGCGCGGGTTGAACACCGCCTGGGTGGCGACACCGACCACGGTCGAGAGCACCATGCGCGCCCGGACGTCGAGCAGCTCGGCGTCGATCAGCGCCGGATCGAGGCGGGCGAGCTGCTGGGCGACCAGCTCAAGGCTTTCCCGCCCGCGGAAGCGCTGTTCCTTGGCGAACGCGGCGTCGGCGGTCGCCTTGCCCCAGAAGGCGAGCACCACGTGCCAGTCGGTCCGGCTCTGCTGGTCCAGAGGCATCAGCACGGCGATGCAGTCCTCGGCGGCCTTGCCGTCGGCGATCGCCCTCCGCATCCGGTCGACGCCGTGGCGCGCCGCCGCCTGGAACATGTGGAACAGCAGGTGGTGCTTGCTCTCGAAATAGTGGGACACGATCATCGTGCTGTAGCCCGCGCGCCGCGCGATGTCGCGGAAGGTCAGCGCGTCCGGCCCGCGTTCGGCCAGCAGTTCGGCGGCGATGGCGCCGACCTGCCGACGTCGCGCCTCGTGGTCGACTGGCGCTGGCATGTTCATGTCCTCCCTGCGGAAAGCCGCTGCTTGTCGTTTGGCTTGCAGAATGACACGTCAGGTGCAGGCGCCGCAGCCGATTTTGTGGCGTCAGGGACGCTCCGACAGGATGATCTCCGCGGCGCGCCAGCCCAGCGCCATGGCGGGGCCGTTGGTGTTGCCCGATACCAGCCCGGGCATCACCGAGCAGTCGGCGACGCGCAGGCCGTCGATGCCCTTCACCCGCAGCGAGCCGTCGACGACGGCGGCGTTGTCGCGGCCCATGCGGCAGGTGCCGGTGGCGTGCAGGCCGCTGGTGGACATGCGCCGCACCGCCATCAGCACATCCTCGTCGGAGGCGCAGGCCTCGCCCGGCGCCAGTTCCTCGCCCACATAGGGTGCGAGCGCCGGCTGACGGACATAGGCCCGCATGTAGCGGACCATGCGGATCGCGGTTTCGCGGTCGTAGTCGGTGTCGAGCCAGTGCGGGCGGATGCCCGGCGGCTCGTCGGCGTCGCCGGTCTTCACCAGCACCGTGCCCTCGCTGGTGGTCTGCAGCAGCTGTCCGTAGATGTTGAAGCCCGGCTGCTTCTCCGGCTTGTCCAGCGGCACCGGAAAGTTGTCGCCCGACCGCGCGAAGGTGAACGCGCCCATGAACAGCTGCATGTCCGGCCGGTCGCGGCCGGGCGCGCTGCGGGCGAAGGCGCCGATCTCGTAGGGCCCGGTCGCCATCGGGCCGTTGTGGAAGGCGTAGTACTGCAGCACGCTCGCCATCAGGCCCAGGCCCTGGTAGCGCCGGTTGAGGCCGGGCGTGCCCTTCAGCCGGTGCGGCATGCCGAAGCCCAGGTGCTCGCGCATCCGCCGGCCGCAGTCCGGGCTGTCCCGGACCA
The DNA here is from genome assembly GCA_016124315.1 of Alphaproteobacteria bacterium. Classification (GTDB taxonomy): domain Bacteria; phylum Pseudomonadota; class Alphaproteobacteria; order SMXS01; family SMXS01; genus RI-34. The sequence goes on along the minus strand of WGNW01000072.1, from coordinate 20,439 downwards.
CACCGATTCCCGCGGCCTGGAGGTGCGCCGCGGGGCCGACGCCGGAGCGCTGCAGGATCACCGGCGACATGATGGTGCCGGCCGACAGGATGACCTCGCCATCGGCGCGGAACTCGGTCGGCACCCCGCGCACCCGCGCGGCGACGCCCACGGCGCGGCCGCCCTCGAACAGGATGCGGTCGACCATGGCCTCGGTCTCGATGCGCAGGTTCGGGCGGCGCCGCGCCGGGTCTAGGAACGCCCTGGCCGAACTCACCCGGCGGCCGTTGCGGATGGTGTGGGCGTAGTAGCCGACGCCTTCCAGCTCGGGGTGGTTGAGTTCGTCGCGCGCCGGCAGGCCCATCTGGCGGCCCGCCTCCAGTGCGGCTTCCGACACGGGGTAGCGGAACTTGCCGGCGCTGACGCGGAGCGGGCCGCCGGCGCCGCGGTAGTCGGTGGCGCCCAAGTCGTGGTCCTCGATGGCCATGAAGGCGGCCTTCATCGCGTCCCAGCCCCAGCCGGGCCCGGCGGCCTCCTTCCAGTCCTCGTAGTCGGCGGGATGGCCGCGGGAATAGATCATCCCGTTGATCGAGCTGGAGCCGCCCAGCACCTTGCCCCGCACCCAGATCTCGCGGGAGGGCACGCCGGCAACGCGCTCTTCCTCCACGGCGAAGTGCCAGGCGTGGCGCGGGTCCTTCACCAGCTTGCCGATGCCCTTGGGCATGGCGATCAGCGGGCTGGTGTCGTCGCCGCCTGCCTCCAGCAGCAGCACCTTGCTGCGGCCGTCGGCGGACAGCCGGTTGGCGAGCACGCAGCCCGCCGAACCGGCGCCGACGATGATGTAGTCGTAGCCGCTCACGGGCTAGCGGTTGGTCAGGCGGGCAGCCGCATGCTTGCCGGACAGGTAGCCGAACACCATGCCCGGGCCCAGCGTGCCGCCCGGGCCGCCATAGGTCATGCCGAACGGCGAGGCCATCACGTTGCCGGCGGCGTAGAGGCCGGGGATCGGGTTGCCGTCGATGTCGACGACGTTGCCGTGGACGTCGGTCTGCGGCCCGCCCTTGGTGCCGAGCGCGCCGCTGCACACCTCGACGGCGTAGTAGGGCCCCCTGACCAGCGGTCCGAGCGTCGCCGCCTTGGTGCCCTTCTTGTAGGGGTCGCCCCACCAGCAGTCGAAGGCGCTCTCGCCGCGGCCGAAGTCCGGGTCGTGGCCCTCGGCGCAGTTGGCATTCCAGCGCTCCACCGTCTTCTCCAGCGCATCGCCGTCGATGCCCAGCTTGTCGGCCAGCGCCTGCAGGCTCGGCGCGCGCATCACCCAGTCGGGCGCCTCGCCCGGTCCGGCCTGCAGCATGCCGAAGCCGTAGGTCTCCAGGTAGTGCTGGTCGAAGATCAGCCAGCTCGGGATGTTCTCGTATTCGAACTTCGCCACGTCCTCCACGTGGAAGGCGGCGCCGAACGCGTTGTAGTTGGCCGCCTCGTTGGTGAAGCGCCGCGCCTTGCGGTTGACCATGATGCCGCCCGGCATGGTGCGCTGGCCCATGATCATCATCCGCTCCATGGAGTTCTCCTCCTTGGGGACGGAGGCGACCGGCGTCCACCACGCCTCGCGCATGTTGCCCAGCATGGCGCCGGCCTTCATCGCCATCTTCAGGCCGTCACCGGTGTTGGTCTGGATCGACACCTGGTGGGTGAGCGGGCCACGCAGGAAGGCGCGCTTCAGGTCGTCGTTCCACTCGAAGCCGCCGGTGGCCAGGATCACGCCCTTGCGCGCCCGCACCGTCTTCTCGCCGTCGGGCGTCGCGAAGATCACGCCGGTAATCGCGCCGTCCTCCAGGATCAGCTCCTTGGCGGCATGTTCGGTGAACGGCTCGATGCCGCGGTCCAGGCAGCCCTTCAGCAGCCGTCCGATCAGCGCCTGGCCGCAGCCGCGCTCGTTGCGGATTTTGCGGCGGGCGATCTCCTCGTCCGAGGCCGGCTGCGGCACCGACTTGCCCAGCGGCGTCTCCGACATGGTGATGTGCGGGTTGGGATAGTAGGGCGACGGCGTCACCCTCGCGGCCCAGTCGCCAAGCTCGTCATAGGGATAGATCGGGCACTCGATGGTGCGCCCGCCCTTGGGGCTGCCGCCGGGGAATTCCGGGTGGTAGTCGGGCATGTCCTTGACCGAATAGAACTGCACCGGCGTGCGTTCCTCAAGGAACCGCACCATCTCCGGCCCCGCGTCCACATAGGATTCCGCCAGTTTGGGATCGATCATGTCCCGCGACAGCGACATGATGTAGGTCAGCGCCTTGTCGCGGCTGTCGGCGATGCCGTGGTCGCCCATGTGCGGGTTGTTGGGGATCCAAACCTGGCCGCCCGACCAGGCGCTGGTGCCGCCCACCTTGTCGGCCTTCTCGAAGACGCCGACCGAAGCGCCGCCTTCCGCCGCCGTAATGGCCGCCGTCAGGCCGGCCGCGCCCGTGCCGAGCACGATCACGTCGTATTCCTGCATCCCTCGACTCCCCGTTCTGTTTGTATCGCGCGTTATATATAGAGGTTCCGCCCAGCCCAGGCCACCAAAATGAGCACATGATTCTGCACCCGTGCCGGTTGCCCGGTTTGTTTCGGCGCCGCCGTCATTTATGCTGCCTGTCAATGACCAGGGTTTGGGGGGTACATGAGAGGCTTGCGCGCAGCGCCCGGGACGATTCACGGCCTCCTGCCCGTCGTTCTGCTGTTGGGCAGCGTGGTGTCGGCCCGAGCGGCCCAGGCCGTCGTCACCGTGACTGACGACCAGGGCGCACCCATCGAGCACGCGGTGGTGAGCCTGACGTCGCCGGACCCGGCGCTGAACGGGCCGCCCGGCAAGGGCGCCGTCGCCGTCATGGCGCAGCAGGACAAGCAGTTCGTGCCCCATGTCCTGCCGGTGCGGGTGGGGACGACGGTAAGCTTTCCCAACCACGACGACTTCCGCCATCAGGTCTATTCGTTCTCCCCCGCCAAGACTTTCCAGATCAGCCTCTACAGCGGCGACGAGGACAAGCGGGAGGTGTTCGACAAGCCGGGTGTCGTGGCGTTGGGCTGCAACATCCACGACACCATGCTCGGCTACATCTACGTGCTGGAAACCGGCAACTTCGCGGTGACCGGCGCCGACGGCGTCGCCGTCGTCGACGGCCTGCAGCCGGGCCCCTACCGGATCAACGTCTGGCACCCCCGCCAGCGCGCGCCCCTGGCAGGGCAGGAGGTCACCGTGACGGCGGACGCCGGTGTGACGGCGAGCTACACGATGTCGCTGAAGCCGCCCCTCCTGCTCGGCGTGCCCCACCCATGAGAGCGGCGCTGTTCGGCAGGTTCCAGACCCGGCTGCTGCTGCTCTTCCTGTCGCTGTTCGTGCTGGTTCAGGTGGCCACCTACTGCGCGGTCTACATGGTCACCAGCCGCAACCTGGGCGGCCAGGCCCGCCAGCACCTGCTCTATAGCGGCGAAACCCTGCACCGCGCCATCCATGACCGCGCCGACAAGCTGGTTGAGGGCGCCGCCGTCCTCTCCACCGATTTCGGCTTTCGCGAGGCGGTTGCCACCGGCGACAGCCCGACGATCCTGTCGGCACTGGTGAACCTGGCGCAGCGGATCGGTGCCCAGCGCGCCATGCTGGTCTCCCTCGACCGGCAGGTCGTCGCCGATACGGGCGGGCTGCGGGGCAAGCCGTTTCCGCTCGGCCGGCTGGTCGACCTGGCGGACGAACACGGCAGGTCCTCGGCCTTCGTCGTGCTGGACGGCGCGCTCTACAACTTCGTCGTCGTGCCTGTCATGGCGCCGGTCCCCATCGCCTGGGTCGGCCTGGGCACCCGCATCGACGATGCCCAGGCGGTCAGCCTCAAGGCGCTGATGCCGCGGGGCATGGACATCAACTTCGTGCACCGGGCGGCGGACGGGAACTGGCGGGTGCTCGCCTCCACCCTGCCGCTGGATCCCAAGAGCCTCGACGCCTTGCCTCGGCCGGTGCCCGGCGGGAACAGCGAGCCGGTGACGCTTGCGGAGAACGGAAGCGACTATCTTACGCTGGCGGTCGATCTGCCGGACGACGGCGTCGACCAGGGCACCTTCGCCGTGTTGCGCTATTCACTGGACGTGGCCTTCGGACCCTACCGGACCCTGGTGTTCGTCCTGTTGGGCCTGCTGGCGTTGGGCCTGATTGTCGTCGCCGTCGGCGGCGCCCTGGTCGCACGCACCGTCTCGCGGCCGCTGCACCGGCTGGCGGAGGCGGCCTCCAAGGTGTCGCGAGGCGACTACCAGCCGGTGGAGGTGGGCCCGCGGCGCGACGAGTTCGCCCAGCTCTCCAGCAGCTTCAACCGGATGGTCTCGAGCATCGACGAGCGCGAGAAGCAGATCACCTTCCAGGCCGAGCACGACAGCGAGACCGGCCTGCCCAACCGGCGCCGCTTCGAGCGGGAACTGGAAGCGCTGATCGGCCCCGGGGGCGCCGGCACGGTCAGCGTCATCGTGGTCACCGTCGACCGGGTCAACGAGGTGCGCAATGCGTTCGGCTATTCCACCTGGGACAAGCTGATCGCGCTGATCGGTCCTCGGCTCGCCGGGAGCGTACCGGGCGAGCGGGTGCTGGCCCGGCTCAGCACCGTGTCGTTCATCCTGGCGCTCCCCGGCTGCGGCGGCGATGAAGCGCGCAGCGCCGCCGAGCGCATCCGGTCGGGCTTCGAGGAGCCGTTCGTCATTGACGGCTTCACCATCGACGCCAATGCCCAGATCGGCATCGCCAACCATCCGGAGCATGCCTCCACGGTCGGCGGGCTGATCCAGAAGGCGAGCATCGGCGTGATGCAGGCGCAGAGCAGCGGCCTGGTGGTCGGCGTCTACGACCCGGAGCGGGACTCCAGCACGGCGCGCCGGCTGTCGCTGATGGGCGACCTGCGGCGCAGCCTGGCGAACCGGGAGGTGCAGTTCTACTACCAGCCCAAGATCCACCTGCCGTCCGGCACCATCACCCAGGTGGAGGCGCTGGTGCGCTGGATCCATCCCGAGCTCGGCTTTGTGCCCCCGGTCGAGTTCATCACCCTCGCCGAGCAGACCGGCCATATCGGCTACCTGACGGCCTGGGCGCTGGAAAGCGCCATCCGCCAGTGCGCCGTCTGGCGCGAGATGGACTATCCGATCCGCGTCGCCATCAACCTGTCGGCCCAGGACCTGTCGGACCGGGCGCTGCCGGCCACGGTGGCGGCGCTGCTGAGCGAGCACGACATCGATCCGTCGTGGCTGGTGCTCGAGGTGACGGAGAGCGCCGTCATGAAGGACCCGGAACAGGCCATCAAGGTGCTCGAGGAACTGAACCGGATGAACGTGACCCTCTCGGTCGACGACTACGGCACCGGCTATTCCTCCATGGGCTATCTGAAGAAGCTGCCCATCCAGGAGCTGAAGATCGACCGGTCTTTCGTGCTCAACCTGGCGTCGAGCCCGCAGGACCAGATCCTGGTGCGCTCGACCATCGAGATGGGGCACAGCCTGGGCCTGCACGTCACGGCAGAGGGGGTCGAGGACGAGGCCTCCGCCAAGCTGCTGAGGGAGTTCGGCTGCGACCTGGCGCAAGGCTACTACTACAGCCGCCCCGTGCCGGTCGACGAGCTGAACCGGTTCATCGAGGAGTCGCCGTGGGGTCTGGGCCGGGCGGCGGAATGAACCGCCGGGCTACTTCTCCACGACGTCGCGATGCATGGGCGCCAGGATCGCCAGCAGCCGGTTCTGGGTGTGGTAGGAAATGTGCGATTCCCGCATCGCCTGCTGCAGCAGTTCGACGAGGGCGTTGAAGTCGGCCGTCGTCAGCCCCATGCCGACATGGGCCTTCTTCATGGTCAGGCCGTTGTACCGGCACGGACCGCCGGACAGGTCGCAGACCTGCTGGGTGATCATCTTCTTCAGGTAATCGCGCTTGGAATGGGCGAACGCCTTGGCGATGCGCGGATCGGTGAAGGCGAGGTCGACGGTACGGCCGACGAAGGTCCGGATGGTGTCCAGCCCGCCCAGGTCGGTGTAGAGGCTTGCCGCCCGCGCGGCGGGGACGGCGGCGGCGGCGAGGGCGAATGCGAGGAGCAGCGTGCGGAGCGTGTTCATTGTCAGAATCCCGCCTGGACGGAGAGGTAGACGCCGCGCTGGCGCCCCTGCAGGGCGATCGGACCCAGATCGACGCCGGCGAGGGTCACCGACAGGTTCTTGCCCGCGAACCACGCCAGGTAGACCGCAGCCGCGTCGCCCTCGTGGGCGAAGGCCAGATTGTCGGGCTTGGTGCGGTAGTCGATGCCGCCCACCAGGCGCCGGGTGATCAGGTAGACGGCCGAGAACTCCCATTCCAGCCGGTAGTCGGCGCCGCCGGCGTTGCCGAAGCCCAGCAGCCCGAACTGGTTGGCCTTGGTCAGTCGCGCCGTGACGTCGAGCAGCAGGCTCTGGCGCAGCAGCACCTTGGTGGCCGCGATGTAGAAATCGGTGCCGTCGTTGCCGCCGGCGCCGACCGCCGCCAGCACCGCGCTCTTGGCGGCGTGCTTGTACTGCAGGCCGACGGCGATCTGGGGAAGCCAGGTGTCCTGGTCGTAGACGGCGTCGCCCAAGAGCCTGACCTTGGCGCCCACCACGTCCTGGGAGAAGGTGAAGCCGTCGCCCAGGCCCAACCGGCCGCCGGCCTTGCGGGTGTCGAACCATTGATGGGTGTAGGACAGCTCGACACGGTCGAACAGGCCTACCGCCACGCCGCTGGCGTTGAAGGTGAAATCGTCGAGGGCAACGAAGGTGTGGTGGGCGTTCACGCCGACGCCGTGCTCGGTGCCGTAGCCGGTGATGACCGCCCATGTGGTGAGCCCGGCGCCCGCCGCACCCTCCACCTGGGTGACGCCCCCGGTGGCGAGCAGGCGTCCGCCGTCGAACAGGTCGCCGGCATGGGCGGGCGGCGCGGCTGCGAGAAGCAGGCCCGCGAGGCATAGAGCGGTTCGCTGATTCATTCCGTCCCTTTGGCTCTCGTCACGGAGTCGTTTTTATATCGCGGTATCCGGTACGGGCGTGGAACGGGATTGGATCAGGGCGGACCCGTCAGAGCCCGCCGGAGACGGTCCAGACCTCGCCGGTGATCCAGGCGGCGGCGGGCGAGCACAGGAAGACGGTGACGCCGGCCACGTCGGCCGGCCGGCCGAGACGACCCAGCGGAATCCGCTTGCGCTCGGCGAAGGCGGGCAGGTCGGCTTCGGTCAGGCCCAACGCGTCCATCACCACCTCGGTGGGAATGGAGGACGGCTGGATGGCGTTGACCCGGATCGACGGCGCCAGTTCACGGGAAAAGTTGACGGTCAGGCTGTTGACGGCGGCCTTGGCCGCGGCGTAGTGGCCGCTGCCCGGCGCCGGGCCGACCGCCGAGCGCGACGAGATGTTGACGATCGAGCCGCCACCAGCCATGTGCCGCGCCGCCGCGTTGGTGCCGGTGAGCACCGCGGTGAGGTTGAGGTCCAGGCAGTCCCGCCAGTCGGCGAGGGTTATCTCGCGCAATGGACCGAAATAGCGCGAACCGCCGGCGTTGTTGACCCAGATGGTGAGGCCGCCGAACGCGTCCACCGCTGCGCGGGCGAGAGCGTCGACGGCATCCGGGTCGGTCACGTCGGTGGGCACGGCGAGCGCACGGCCGCCCCGGGCGGCGATGTCCCGGGCCACCTTCTCCACCTCGTCGGCGCGCCTTGCCGCCAGCACCACGGCGGTGCCCGCCTCGGACAGGGCATGGGCGATGGCCTCGCCGATGCCCCTGCCGCCGCCGGTGACCACCGCCACCTGGCCGTCCAGTCTGAACTCGTCCGGAAAGGCCATCGTCGTCTCTTCCCTCGGGCCGGCTGCGCCGGTCAGCGCTTGCCGTGGATCTCGTCGAGCGAGCCGGGCAGGGGCATCAGCGCGTCCTCGAAGAAGCGCGTCACCTTCCAGCCGTCCGGCGTGCGCACGCAATCCAGGAAATAGCGCACATAGACCAGCACGTCGTTGCCGTCCCGCGACCGGCCCATGCCCATGACGTAGGCGCGGATCGATGCGGTGTCGCCCTCGTAGCGGTCGACGCGGAAGTTGCTGACGAAGTGGGCGTGGTGGGTCATGTCGGCGAACACGCTGTCGAAGAAGCCGCGGATGCCCTCGTGGCCGTGCAGGCTGGGCAGGCCGATGCCGCTCAGGTCGCACACCGCGTCGGGCGTGAACACGCCCAGCAGGGCGTCCATGTCGGAGAGCGTGTCGACGGCCAAACAGTAGCTCGTCAGCAGGTCCTCCAGGGCGACGCGGTCTTCGAGAGGGATCTGGGTCATGGTCATGTCTCCTGGGCGCTGAATCAAACGGAGGACCGCTGTCGGCGGCCGACGGTCACTTGCCGTGGAACACCGGCTTGCGCTTTTCCATGAAGGCGCGTCGCGCGTCGCGGAAGTCCTCGCTGTCGGCGCAGGCGGCGACGGCCGCGCGGCCGCGGGTACCGTCGCCGGTGGCGGCGTAGAGTTCCGACACGACGATCTTGGCGGCGCGCTGGGTGAGCGGCGCGTTCCCCGCCATGGCTTGGGCGTAGTCCTGCACGTGCCGCTCCAGTTCGGCCGCCGGTACGATGCGGTTGATCAGGCCGATGGCCTGCGCCTCCCCGGCCGGATAGCGGCGGGCGGTATAGAGGAACTCCTTGGCGAAGGACGGGCCCACGAGGTCGGCCAGCATCTTCACGAAGTCGGCGCTGTAGCCGATGCCCAAGCGGGCGGCGGGGATGGCGAACAGGCCGGTCTCGGCGGCGATCCGGATGTCGCAGCAGCAGGCCAGCGCGACACCGCCGCCGAAGCAGTAGCCCTCGATCATCGCCACCGTGGGCTTCTCCACGTCGCGCAGGGCGAAGAAGAACCGCGCGGTCGTCCGGGCATACTCGTCGGCGGTCTCCGCATTGTTGCGGCGGGATTCGAACTCGGAGATGTCGGCGCCCGACACGAACGCCTTGCCGCCGGCGCCGGCCACGACCAGCACCCGTTCTTCGTCGGCCTCGGCGAAGGCCTGGACGATCTCCAGGCCGCGGGCGGTCATGTCCATGGACAGGGCGTTGTGCTTCTCGGGCTTGTTGAACACCAGCCAGCGCACGGCGCCGTCGCGGCGGGTCAGCACGGAATCCGTCATGGCATCCTCATATGATGTGGCGGGCCCGGAGGTCCGCGATTTCAGCGTCGTCGTAGCCCAGCCATCCCAGCACCTCGTGGGAATGCTCGCCGCATTCGGGCGCGGCGCGCACCAGCCGGCTGCCGGTCCGGCTGAGGCTGACGGCCTGGCCGATCAGCTCGATGCTGCCCAGCGCGGCGGAATCGACGGGCCGGGCGATCCCCAGATGACGGACCTGCGCGTCGGCGAAGGTCTGGTCGATACTGTAGATCGGGCCGCAGGGAATGCCGGCCTGGTTCATGGTCTCGATCCAGTGGGCGCTGGTCTGTGTCCGGGTGATCTCGCCGATGGCCGCGTTCACCGCCGCGCGGTTCTGCCGGCGATTGCGCAGGGTGGCGAAGTCCGGGCGCTCCGCCATCTCGGGCGCACCGAGCACGGCGCAGAATTTCTTCCACGCGGCCGGCATGGGCGCCAGGTTGACGTGGCCGTCGGTGGTCGGGAAGGCGCCCATGGGCACGGAGGTGGGATGATCGTTGCCCACCTGGCCGGGCACCTCGCCGCCCACCAGCCAGCGAGCGCCCTGGAAGTCCAGCATGAAGATCTGGGCCTCGAGCAGCGAGGTGGTGACCCACTGGCCCTCGCCCGAGGTTTCCCGCTCCAGCAGCGCGGTGACGGCGCCGAAGGCGGCCAGCAGGCCCGAGGAGGTGTCGGCGATGGCGATGCCCACCCGCATCGGGCCGCGCCCCGGCTCGCCGGTGATCGACATCAGCCCGCCCATGCCCTGGGCGATCTGGTCGACGCCGGGCCGGTCCGCATAGGGGCCGTCCTGGCCGAAGCCGGAGATGCTGACATAGACCAGGCGCGGATTGATCCGGCGCAGGCTCTCGTAGTCGATGCCCAGCCGCCGCTTGACGTCGGGCCGGTAGTTCTCGATCAGCACGTCGGCCCGCTCCACCAGCCGCTGCAGCACCGTCACGCCCTCGGGCGTCTTCAGGTCGAGGGTCAGGCTGCGCTTGTTGCGGTGCAGATTCTGGAAATCCGGGTCGTGACGGGCGGCAAAGTCGGCCGCTCCGCCGCCTGCCGGCGCCTCGACCCGGATGACGTCGGCGCCCCAGTCGGCGAGCTGGCGCGCGCAGGTAGGGCCAGCCCGCACCCGGGTCAGGTCGATGACGGTGAAGCGCGAGAGGGCGGCCGATGCCGGCTGGTCGTTCATGGAGGTCTCCCGGACGGGAGTTTGGCCGCCTGTCCCGAGAGGGTCAAGCCGTCCCCGGACAACACGGCGCGGACAAAATGGTCCATGGTCCAATTTTAAATATTGATACGTCATCAAATAATCGGCATCATGCCGTCATCGACAGAGCGTGTGGCCGATGGGGAGTCGATGGGAGGCGGCCGCCTTCCGGACAATCGGCTGCAAGACGTCTGATCGAGAAGGGGAGTGACAATGTCCAAAGTTGCAGGGAGGACCCTGCGCGGCGCTGCGGCCGTGCTGGGAATGGGGTTGCTTTTTCTGGTGGCCGAGACGGTCCCGGCGCTGGCGGAGATCGAGCAGATCATCGTCACCACGCGCAAGAAGGCGGAGAACCTCGAGCAGGTGCCGGTCGCGGCCACGGCCTTCACCATGAAGGACCTGGAGCGGTACAACACGGACAATCTGGAAAAGCTGTCCACGCTGACGCCGAGCCTGACCATCGTCGCCTCGTCGAGCGGCTCGGGCGGCGCGATCTACCTGCGCGGCATCGGCACGCCGTCGACCAGCGCCGGCTTCGAGCAGGCCGTCTCCATCAACCTGGACGGCATCGCCATCAGCCGCGGCAACGCCGTGCAGCAGGGCTATTTCGACATGGCCCATGTCGAGGTGCTGAAGGGGCCGCAGTCGCTCTACTACGGCAAGAACAGCCCCGGCGGCATCATCTCGATCCGCTCCGCGGACCCGGGCGACAGCTTCGAGGCGCTGGCCCGCCTGGGCTACGAGTTCACCTCCCGCGAGGTCTACGGCGAAGCGATCGTCTCCGGCCCGATCAACGACAAGGTGGGCGCGCGCCTGGCGGTTCGGGGCACCGGCTCGAGCGGCTTCATGCACAACGACGCGCCCTACCGCGCCGGCGCCGACCCGCTCGGCTTCGACATTCCGGGCGCCGACCAGAAGCGGGTCGGCGGCAAGGAGCAGTTCCTCGGGCGCCTGACCCTGACGTTCAAGCCCACCGACCGGTTCGACGCCAACCTCAAGGTCAGCGGCACCACCTTCACCGACGACGGCGCTGGCTCCCTGATCCAGCTGCGCAGCTGTCCGGTGGGCGGTCACGCGCAGCCCATCTTCGGCGTCTCCGACCCCGCGGAGGACTGCGTCCTCAACAAGCACATGTCGCGCAGCAGCGCGCCGCCGGAGATCGTCGTGGACTGGCCGGACGCCAAGGGCGGCAAGATCTACACCGACTACCACTCGATCCTGGCCTCGCTGACCATGAACCAGCGCTTCGACAAGGTGACCGTCTCGTCGGTCACGGGCTACTACTACTTCAAGACCAAGTACTTCGATAACTATGACTTCTCCGGCTCCGGACAGGTCTTCGCCGGCGAGGACACCAAGTACACCGCCATCAGCGAGGAACTGCGGGCCAACACCACCTTCGACGGGCCGTTCAACCTGCTGGCCGGCGTCTACTACCAGAACACGGCGCTGCGCTTCGAGAACTCCTCGCGCATCGCGCCGCTGCCGCCGGATCCGCGCAACGGCAAGTACCATTCCTGGGAGCGGCCGACCCGGACCGACGGCGAGACCTGGTCGATCTTCGGCGAGGCGACCATCAACGTCACCGACCAGATCGAGCTGGCGGGCGGCGCGCGCTGGACGAGGGAGACCAAGGACTCGTCCATGTACAACGCCTTCGTCCATGCCTATCTGGCGGCGCTGTTCCTGCCCGAGGGCCAGGCGATCACCGACCACTTCGTCGATGACAACGTCTCGCCCCAGGTGACGCTGACCTGGCGGCCAAACCGCGACCTGACCTTCTACGGCGCCTACAAGACCGGCTACAAGTCGGGTGGCTTCTCCAACGGCTACACCCTGGTGGCGGGCTCGACGGCCGACGACGCCAACTTCGACAGCGAGAAGGCGCAGGGCGGTGAAATCGGCGCCAAGATGAGCCTGCTGGACAACAGCATGCGGCTGAATCTTGCCGCCTATCGCTACACCTACAAGAACCTGCAGGTGAACGTGTTCGACGCGGCGTCGACCTCCTTCAAGGTGGAGAACGCCGCGGCCGCCCGCACCACCGGCCTCGACGTCGACCTGCTTTATGCGCCGCCCAGCGTCGACGGGCTGACCATCCGCGGCGCCTACAACTTCAACAAGGGCGTCTACACCAACTTCATCGGCGCCTGCTACGCCGGCCAGACTCCGGCCCAGGGCTGCACCGAGCTGCCCAACAACGGCGTTCCCACCTCCCAGGACATGTCGGGCGTGCCGCTGATCTTCGCGCCGCGCCATTCGGGCAATGTGGGCTTCACCTATGACTGGGCGGTCGGCAACCTGTTCAGGGCGACGCTCGCGACGGACCTCCGCTTCACCAGCTCCTACGAGACCGAGGGCCTCAACCGGCCCGACGGCCGCCAGAAGGGCTTCGTGACCCTCGACGCCTCGCTCACCCTCTATGACGACGGCCATGGCTGGGAGTTCAAGCTGATCGGGCAGAATCTGACCAACAAGTACTACTCGGTCGGCGGCGGCGACCGGCCGCTGACCGGTTCCGGCACCGGCACGGCGGCAGGCGTGCCGGCCGACCTGGACGCCACCATCGCCAGCCCGCGCCAGATCGGCGTCCAGGTGACCGTGCACTTCCACTGACCCGGCCGCCCTTGCCAGACAGGCCTGCCGCGCCATAATCGGGGCATGGCTTGCGACGCAACGGACGACCTCTCCCCAGCCGGGCATGGCGCCTTCGTCCGACGCGTTCGGATGAAGGCGCGTGCCCGGTCGGCGGTCGGCATCGTGGTCGACGACTTCCATGTGTTCAGCGTGCTGCTGCGCCACGACGGCCGCCGGGTCACCGCGATCGCCGGCAAGGCGTGGCGCTACCCCTGGCGCACCTGCGTTGAGGCGCCGCGCATGCTGGCGCGGCTCGTCGGCATGGAGCTGGAGGGGCGCAGCCGGGCCGTCTACGACGCCACCGACTACGCCGCCCAGTGCACCCACCAGTTCGACATCGCCGGCCTTACCCTCGCGCACGCCGCGCGGACGACCGGCCCGGGCTGGTTCGACTGCGTGGTGAGCGATCCGGTGGACGGGGTCTGCCGCGCCTCGCTGCGCTCCAACCTGACGGCGCCGCTGGACTGGCGCCTCGACGGCGAACGCATCGAGGCGCCGGACGAATTCGCCGGCCAGACCCTCGCCGGGATGGGCGGCTGGGCCCGCGAGCGGTTCGCCGGCGTCGAGGCCGACGCCGTGCTGCTGCTGCGCCAGAGCGCCCGCACCGCCGCCGGCCGCCGCATGAACATCGACCGGTTTCCCGACGCGGCGGCCATGGGCATGGCGCCGGTCTGCTACTCCTTCCAGCCGGACAACGCGCCGCGCGCTGCCCGGATGCGCGGCTCGACCCGCGACTTCAGCGGCCTCGCGGCAAAGGCGCGGGGGCGCTGAGGACGGCATCCGCGGGGCCGCGCGGCCGGACGTCTCCCGGTACAGCCTCGGCACGGCGTCTCCCGTGCGACGGGATCGTCACGGCGTCGCTACGAACCCCGCTCCGAAAGACTGTGGACGGGCGCGGCGGGCGGGTGACGGTCCCGGTCCAGCCGGGCCCCGGCAACTCCCGGGGTCGTAACCGCCGGACATATGTGCCACACTGTCCCATCTACGCGGAGCTGAGGGGCGGTCCAGCCCGGGCATTTCGTCCGGGAACCAAGAGGAGTTGACTCGATGCCAGCCAGACCATTTCCCGTCATCCTGATAAAGCCGTCGCATTACGACGACGACGGCTATGTCATCAGGTGGCGGCGTTCGGTGATTCCCTCCAATACGCTGGCGGCGGTGTACGGGCTGGTGATGGACTGTGCGGACCGTCAGGTCCTGGGCGAGGATACCGAGATCGTCTGCGACGCCATCGACGAGACCAACACGCGGGTTGACGTGGACGGCATCATCGCGCGCATCCGCGCGGCGGGCGGCGGCTTCGTCGGCCTGGTGGGCGTCCAGTCCAACCAGTATCCGCGAGCCATGGACCTGGCGCGGCGGTTCCGCGAGGCGGGCGTCGCGGTGATCATCGGAGGTTTCCACGTGAGCGGCAGCCTGTCCATGCTGCCGGGCATCCAGCCTGAACTGCAGGAGGCGCTCGACCTGGGCATCACGCTGTTCGCCGGCGAGGCCGAGGGCCGCATGGACCAGGTGCTGATGGATGCGCGGGACGGGCGGCTGGAGCCGCTCTACAACTACCTGAACGACCTGCCCAACATCGAGGGCGAGCCGGTGCCGTTCCTGCCGCGCGACCGGATCGCGCGCAGCATCGGTGTCCAGACCAGCTTCGACGCCGGCCGCGGCTGCCCGTTCCAGTGCAGCTTCTGCACCATCATCAACGTGCAGGGGCGCAAGTCGCGGCGGCGCAGCGCCGACGACCTGGAGCGCATCGTCCGCGCCAACCACGAGCAGGGCATCGACGATTTCTTCATCACCGACGACAATCTGGCGCGCAACAAGGACTGGGAGGAGATGTTCGACCGCCTGATCCTGCTGCGCGAGCGGGACGGCATCCGCGTCCGCTTCACCATCCAGGTCGACACCCTCTGCCACCGGGTGCCCAACTTCATCGCCAAGGCCGCCAAGGCCGGCTGCAATAAGGTGTTCATCGGGCTGGAGAACATCAATCCGGATTCCCTGATGGCCGCCGGCAAGAAGCAGAACCGCATCGGCGAATACCGCGAGATGATGCAGGCTTGGCACGACGTGCGGGTGATCATCTTCGCCGGCTACATCATCGGCTTCCCCGGTGATACGCCGGAGACGGTGAAGCGGGACGTGCAGATCGTCCAGAAGGAGTTGCCGCTCGATATCCTGGAGTTCTTCATCCTGACGCCGCTGCCGGGCTCGGAGGACCACCAGAAGCTCTACAAGGCCGGAGCCTGGATGGACCCGGACCTCAACAAGTACGACCTCAACCACGTCACCACCGGGCATGGCAACATGTCGCCCGACGAGCTGTGGGAGGCGTACCAGACCGCGTGGCGCACCTACTACACCCACGAGCATGTCGAGACCCTGCTGAAGCGGGCGCGGGCGAGCGGCATCGACTGGAAGCAAATCCTGGCCATGGCCGTCTGGTTCAATGGCTGCAAGACCATCGAGAAGCTGCATCCGCTGGACGCCGGCTATTTCCGGCTGCGCGCCCGCGACGAGCGCCGTTCCGGCCTGCCGAAGGAAAACGTCGTCGCCTTCTATGCGAAATATGGCTGGGAGATCGTCTCCAAGCACCTCCGCTACGTCGGTCTCGGCTTCCGGTACTGGCGGCTGGCGCGCCGAATCTGGAACGATCCGCAGTCGGCGCGGTACCGGGACGAGGCCTCGACGCCTGGTGTGACCGAACACTTCCCCGAGCGGCAGCACCGGTCGCGGGCGGCGCGGCATTCCCGGGTGCTGGCGGCGCAGGCCGCCATGGCGCCGGAGAATCGCTAGCAGCGCGGCAGCCGAAAGCCCGCCGCCGGTGCGGCAAGGGGCTTGTGATCGTCGGCGGTTGTGGGACAATCGCCGGGCGTTCGCAGCCATCGACCGGCGGGCGCGGAGGTGCTGCATGAAATTCGAGATCAAGCGTCCCAAGTCGCGGTTCGGCGTCGGCATCGAACTCAAGGACGCGCCCGCCGGCGCGATCCTCACGGGCAACGTTTTTCTGGATCAAGGCGATATCTTCGAGGATGTCATCGATGCCGACACGCCCTTCCTGGTATTCGAGGACGGGCAGGGCGCGGTACAGCTGATCCAGCGGGACCTCATCCGCCGCGTCGTGTCGCTGAAGGACGAACGGATCGGGCTGCTGGTCGCCGACCGCCACGAGGAGCGGGTGATCATGGTGATGGGCGGCGAGGAGCGGTCCGGCGTCCTCATGCTCACGACCTATAGCCGGGTCTCCGACCACATGAACAAGGGTGGCATGTTCACAGCGTTCAGGCCGGATGGCGGACGCCTCGAATTCGTCAACAAGTCGGCCATCGAGCGCGTCATCCTCGAACCGCGGTAGCGTGCCGCCGAGGCCGGCGGTCACGGGAATTTCCGTTGTTCCATCGCCCGGATGATGCGAGCGTGCCCTCCGGCATTTTCGGGAGGAGAACCGGCATGGCTGCGGTGAAGATTTACGGCACGTCTGGCTCGCGCGCGCTGCGCAGCCTGTGGATGGCAGAAGAACTCAAGCGTGAGGCGGGGTTCGAATACGAGCTGGTCCCGACCCATTTCATGAAGGACGCGAAGCAGCCTGCGTACCTGGCCATCAATCCCAACGGCCGCGTGCCCGCCATGGATGACAACGGCTTCATCCTGTTCGAGTCCCTGGCCATCAATCTCTATCTTGCCAAGCAGTATGGCCGCGAGCTGGCGCCGCGGACCGTGCACGAGGAGGCGCTTGCCATCCAGTGGAGCATGTGGGCGCTGACCGAGCTCGAGGACAGCATCATCGCCCTGGTGGTCCGCCATCCGAAGATCGCGATGATGCCGCCGGACGAGAAGCTCGAGGGTGAGGCGCGGGCCAAGCTCGACCGCCCGCTCAAGGTGCTGGAACTGCACATGGCCGAACAGCGCTACATGTTGGGCGAGCGGTTCACGGTGGCGGACGTCAACGTTGCCGGGGTGCTGTCGTTGTCGGCGTTCGCCGAAGTCGATCTTTCGCCCTACCCCAACGTCAAGACATGGTTCGACGCCAGCCTGGCGCGGCCTTCCTTCGCCGCGGCCCGCGCCCGATAAAGCAAAAGCCGATCAGGCGAGGCCACCTGATCGGCGTACTTTGCTCCAGAGTCGACCGGACAGAGCATGATTTACCGCCCAGGCTGGACCAGCCCGAGCGGATCATGCTCTAGCGGGTCAGCTGCGTCGCCAGCGGGTTGTTCGCCGCCGACCTGACCTCGCCCTTGATCACCGCCGCGGCGGTGACTTTGGAGCCGTAATAGGCGGCGTTCTCGTCGTCATCCCAGTTGATGTCGCTCACTCCGACCATCGCGCCGGCGAAGGCGCCCTTGGTGTCCGACCACACCACGACGTCACCCTTGCCGGCGGAGGCTTGGCCCGCCGCCGAATAGTCGACGATGGTGAGGCCCGCATCGGCGTCCAGCGAGAAGTTGTTCTGCTGGGCGAAGCTCGCGGTCGACTTGTCGTTCATCAACAGGAACGCCACGGCGCCCGCCTCGAACCCGGCCTGGGCGCCGACGCTGATGCCGCCCACGTTGTAAAACAACGGGTTGCTCCAGCCCTTGGTGCCCCGCATCACCATCACGCCCTCGCCCCCAGAGCCGCCGGCCACCAGGCCGCCGCGCGCGTAATGGGGTACGATGAACAGACCGTGGGCGCGGGACAGGAACCCCTGCATGTTCGGGTCGGCCTGCATCTTGGCGAGCACCTTGCCGGCGTCCGTCAAGGTGTCGACCGCGTCGGCGGCAGCATCGCGGTCGGCCGAGGCGTGCGCCATCTGGTTCTGGGACGCAGCCGGAGCCGCCATGTCGGCGGCATACGCCTGTCCGCAGACCATCGCGCCGGCCAGAACGAGGGGAGAGGCGTAGCGCAGCGCTTTCTTCATCATGGGGTTGCTCCTCTGATCCGTTGAATGGGGGTGGAACGACCGCCCGGTCGTCCCGGTTCCATCGGCGCATCCGCCGGCTGAGGCATCACAGGCGCGGGCGATGCACCAATTCGTTCGGGAAGAGGCCCGCCGCGGAAACCGCTCTGGTGGGGGTTCTCACCATCCCTTCGAGCAGGTACCGAAGTGGATGCCAGGCAAGGCGGGCGCCGGATGGCGCAGATCGAGACGACGACGGGAAACCCCGTATCGCGACGGGGCGCGGCGCAGGCAGGCGCCGGCGAACCCCGATCCGCGGGAACGGAATCGCCCGGCGGCTACGCCTGGAGGTTTCGGCGAAGCAGCGTCAGCAGGCTGTCCCAGTGCCGCTCCGCCGCGTCGCGGTCGTAGACCGGCAGGTCGGGCATGGTGAAGCCATGCTGGACGTCGGCGTAGACTTCGAGCCGGTGCCGGCCGCCGGCCTTCTCCAGCGCGGCGCGGATGTCGTCGGTCTCCGTCGGGCCGAGGAACGGGTCGATGCCCGCGACCGCCACGTAGACCTCTCCCTTGATGTCGCCCACGTGGCGGTGGGGGCTGTCTTCGCTGTCGGTGGCGAGCCGGCCGGCGTGAAAGGCGGCAGCCGCCGCCACCCGGTCGGGGAACGCGGCGGCGGCGGTGAGCGACGGGGCGCCGCCCATGCAGTAGCCGGTGGTGCCGACCTTCTTGCCCTTCACCTCGGGCCGGGTGCCGAGATAGTCGAGGAAGGCGGCGGTGTCGCGTTTCGAGGTGGTGGGGGTGATGGTGCCTACCATCTGCATCATCCGGTCCCTGTCCTTCGACAGGTCGAGCGGCTCGGCCGGCCCGAAACGATAGAACATGTTGGGCAGCAGCACCGAATAGCCATTGTCCACCAGCCGCTCGGCCATGTCGTAGAGCGCCGGGCGCAGGCCGATGCCGTCCATGTACAGGATCACGCCCGGCGCCGGCGCCGGGCCGTGGAAGAAGTAGCCATCGGCGACGCCGTCGGCCGTGGGTATGGTAATCGCTTCCTTCGTCATCGCTGATCTCCCCGGTTTCGCGCGGGGACAATAGCACGATGCGGAGGGTTTCAGCGCGATTGCTGGAGGTCGGCGTCGCCGTTCGAACCGGCCGTCACCAACGGTAGCTGACCCCGGCTCGGGCGGTATGGGCCTTCACGCCGATGGTCTGGGTGTAGAAGTCGTTGGCGGTGCCGCCGCCGGCGACGGCGATCTTGCCGAAATCGAAATAGGCATATTCGGCGCGCACGCTCCAGTGGGCGTCGAGCGGCCATTCCAGGCCGGCGCCCACCGACCAGCCGACCAGCGTTTTGTCGCCGGTCATGGTGAGCATCTCCGTGCCGCAGCCGACGGGCGGCGCGACGCAGGCATCGATGGTCGCCCCCTTGGCGCCGAGCAGGGCGACACCCGCTTTCGCGTAGAGCAGGCCATCGCCGGCCCGGATGCCCGCCCGCAGGGAAGCCGTTCCGTAGACGCCACCCTTCAGGCTGGTGAAGGTGTCGTCCCAGCCGTGGGCGACGGCGTTGGGGTCGAGTCGCCGGCCCCGAATGTCCATGTAGCCGGCTTCTCCCTCGACTCCGAGAATCCCCCCGCTCATCTGCCAGTTGTTGCCGATGACACCGCCGGCGATGGCGCCGCCGGCGCTAACGCCATAGGGGTCGCCGCTGAAATTGTAGTAGTAGCCGGTGGCCGCGTCATAGGGCGACGTGGCGTGGCCGCGTCCCCAGGCGTAGCCGGCCAGGACGCCGGCGTAGGGACCCGACCAGTCGACGGCCTGGGCGACTGCCGGCCCCGACAGCAGGGCGGCTTGCGCCAGGATGGCGAGGGCGAGGGCGCGCATGGCCTGACAGCCTCCGAATGATTGCGACGTCTGGAATGAAGAAGGACTGCTGCCGGGCGGACGGCTCCGTCACGGCCGGTGTATTATAGATCGTCACGGCGCGGACGACAAAGCGAGGAGCGGCCCGGCGCCCAGGATTCAGCAGGCGTGCTGTATTGTCTCGCGCGGGCTGGAAGGGTAGGGTTGCCGCACGCGGAAGACGCCGGTCAGGCAAGCATCAGGAGACCTCGGATGAACATCGAGAACCCCAAGTCGTTGAAGCCGGGCGAGGCCCGGACGCCGGGCCAGAGCACCAAGGACATCATCCTGCGCGACCCCAAGCCCGCGCCCCAGCCGATCGTGACCGAGCAGTACAGGTACCTGGGCGATCAGGACATCCCGTTCGACCGCTACACGTCGCGGGAGTTCTTCGACCTGGAGATGAAGAAGCTGTGGCCGAAGGTGTGGCAGTGGGTCTGCCGCGAGGAGCACATTCCCGAGCCGGGCGACCACATCGTCTACGAGGTGGGCGACTATTCCTTCATCATCACCCGCACCGACAGCGGCGAGGTGAAGGCGTTCTACAATTCCTGCCTGCACCGTGGCAACCAGCTCCGCCCCGGCCGCGACGAGGAAGGCTACGCCCTGTCGGGCAACGACTTCCGCTGCCCGTTCCACGCCTGGATCTGGAACATCGACGGCACGCTGAAGGACCTGCCCTGCGACTGGG
>WGNW01000016.1 GCA_016124315.1 Alphaproteobacteria bacterium | reverse complement strand
CGGTGGACGCCCGCGACCACGACGACGCCGTGTGGGCCGAGCCGGACCCGGACCCTAAGAACCCCGGCGGCTGGCACGTGATGGTGGCCATCGCCGACGTCGCGCACTATGTCCGCGAGGGCAGCGAGCTCGACCGGGAAGCCTACCGGCGCGGCAATTCGGTCTACTTTCCGGACCGGGTGGTGCCGATGCTGCCCCACGAGCTGTCATCGGACCTGTGCTCGCTGCTGCCCGAGGTTGACCGCGCCTGTCTGGCGGTGTCCATGTGGTTCGACGCCGACGGCAACAAGCTGCGGCACCGCTTCATGCGCGGCCTGATGCGCTCGGCCGGCAACATCAGCTACGAACGGGTGCAGGCCGCCCATGACGGCCATCCGGACGACGAGACGGGGCCGCTGCTGGAACCGGTGATCAAGCCGCTCTACGCCGCCTATTACGCCCGGCTCAGGGAGCGCGAGCGGCGCGGCCCGCTCGACCTCGATCTGCCCGAGCGCAAGGTGGAGCTGGACGAGGCCGGCAACGTCAAGCAGATCGCCCTGCGCGAGCGCTACGACGCGCACCGGCTGATCGAGGAATTCATGATCGCCGCCAACGTCGCCGCCGCCGAGGAACTGGAGAAGCACCGGACACCCTGCATGTACCGGGTGCACGAGCCGCCCGGCGACGAGAAGCTGGCGTCGCTGCGGGAGTTCCTGGAGACCCTGAGCCTCAAGCTGCCGAAGGGCCAGCGGCTGATGCCGCACCAGTTCAACAAGGTGCTGGAGCGCGCCAGGGAGACAGAGCAGTCGCACATCGTCAGCACCGTGGTGCTGCGCAGCCAGAGCCAGGCCTATTACAGCCCGGAGAACCAGGGGCATTTCGGCCTGGCGCTCGACCGCTACGCCCATTTCACCTCGCCGATCCGCCGCTACTCGGACCTGCTGGTGCATCGCGGCCTGGTCCGGGCGCTGAAGTTCGGGCCCGACGGCCTGAAGCCCGACGCTGGCGAGACCTTTACCGAGACGGGCGAGCACATCTCGATGACCGAACGGCGGGCGATGACCGCCGAGCGCGACGCCAACGACCGCTACATGGCCGCCTACATGTCGGACAAGGTGGGCAGCCATTTCGCAGGCCGGATATCGGGCGTCTCGCGCTTCGGCCTGTTCATTGCGCTCGACGAGACCGGCGCCGACGGCCTGGCGCCGATCAGCACCCTGGGCCGCGAGTTCTTCCGCCACGACGAGAAGTCCCACGCCCTTGTTGGCGACGAATCGGGAACCATATTCCGACTGGGCGACCCGGTGACCGTGCGCCTCGCGGAGGCGACGCCCATTACCGGTGGCCTCCGCTTCGAGGTTCTCTATGATGGCGCGAACCGCCGGCCCCGGTCCGGCGCAGGACGCAGGGGCGGGCCTCCCCGGCGCAGACGGTAAGGGACGACATGACCGCAACCAGCGAAGACTCCCCGTTACAGTTCGGCGGTACATCCGACCGGCCGCTCGGCGAGAGCCTGAAGCGCGGCTGGAAGGGAAAGTGCCCGCGTTGCGGCAAGGGCCACGTCTTCTACCGCTACCTGAAGGTGCGCGACGAGTGCGAGGTCTGCGGGCTGGAGCTGCACCATCACCAGGCCGACGACGCGCCGCCCTATTTCACCATCCTGATCGTCGGCCACGTCATCGTGGCGCTGATGATCGTCTACGAACGGGCCTTCCTGCCGCCGTTGTGGCACCAGATGGTGATCGGCGTATTCGGTACCCTCGCCCTGTCGCTGACGCTGCTGCCCCGCATCAAGGGCGCCCTGGTCGCCTTCCAGTGGTCCCGGCGGATGCACGGCTTCGGAGAGGCGACGGGAGTTCCCTTCGCCGACGACTGACGGGCCATGGCGCCCCGCTCGCGCATCCGCAGCCTGGCTGCCATCACCGGCATGACGACGGTGGTGGGCCTGGTGTTCGGGCTCACCGCGCCGCTGCTCAACCTGATCCTCGAGCGGCACGGACTCAGCGGCCGGATGATCGGCCTCAACGGCGCCATGACCGCTCTGGGCGCGCTGGTCTTCACGCCGCTGATCCCCCTTGTGGCGGTGCGCGTCGGGCCGTTCAGGATGCTCTTCACCACGCTGGGCGTCACCGCCCTGCTGCTGCTGGCGTTCAAGGCGTTCGACGACTACCGCATCTGGTTCGCGCTGCGCTTCGCCATGGGCGTCGCCATCGTCGTACCCTTCCTGATCAGCGAAATCTGGATCAACCAGATCGCGACGCCGCAGAATCGCGGCCGCCTGCTGGGTGCCTACGCGGCCTGCATCTCAGCCGGCTTCGGCATGGGGCCG
Organism: Alphaproteobacteria bacterium; assembly: GCA_016124315.1. Lineage (GTDB taxonomy): Bacteria > Pseudomonadota > Alphaproteobacteria > SMXS01 > SMXS01 > RI-34. Next base: position 22,261 of record WGNW01000016.1, on the reverse strand, counting down.
TTGCTGATGCGCGTCACCGGCGTGGGGGGCTGGACGCCGTTCCTGGCGGCGGCGGGACTGATCGCCCTCGCCATGGCGATCATCGCACTGGCGCGGGGCGACCGGCCCTACCTGGACCCGCAAGGCCACCGGTCGCCGCTGCGCTACGTCCGATCCAGCCCTGTCGCCATCCTGGCGGGACTGATGTACGGCGCCATCGAGACCGGCATCTTCGGCCTGCTGCCGGTTTACGGCGTCCGGTCCGGCTTCTCCGAGGTGGCGGCCGCCACCCAGCTCACGGTGATCGCCGCCGGCAACATCATGCTGCAGTACCCGGTGGGCTGGCTGGCGGACAAGACCCAGCCGCGCCGGGTGCTCGGGCTGTGCGCGCTGATCGGCGTGGCCGGCGGCGTGCTGCTGCCCGCCCTCAAGGACTCGCCCGCCATGTGGCCGGTGCTGTTCGTCTGGGGCGGCACCATCACCGGCATGTACACGGTGGCGCTCACCATGCTGGGCCACCGCTACAGCGGCCTCGCCCTCGCCTCCGCCAACGCCGCGCTGATCCTGGCCTACAATGTCGGCGCCATGGGCGGGCCGCCGATCCTGGGCCAGGCCATGGACCTAGTGGACCCAAACGGCATGGTCTACGGGCTGGCCGGCTTCTTCCTGATCTTCGTCGTCGTCAATGCGGCGCTGCGACGCGACCGGGCGCAGCCGTCGGCCACCACCTGATCACCGGCCGATCGAGACCGGCGCCGCGTAGGTCGCCTGGGCGTCCGGATAGGTGGCGGTCAGGCCGTTGCGGCTGCCCTCCAGCACCACGTCGTCGCCGTCGAGCCGCAGGCTCTGCAGCACCGGATCACCGACCTGGATGGTGAGAAACGGCACGGCATCCGCCAGCTGCCGCCGCAGCCCCAGGCCGATCGCCTTGCCGAGCTGTTCGGCAACGCCGTGAATCCGCTGCAGTGCCCTGACCGACGCCACGAGCGCGACGGCCCGGCCGGCCGCCAGGTCGGCCCAGCCGCCCCGCAGGAAACGGGCCTCGACGACGGCGCCGCGCGGCAACTGGTCGGCCCAGACCCGCAGCAGCGGCTGGCCGTTGCGTCCCTTTTCCAGGGCGAAGCCGCGCGGCTCGGCGCCGGGAGGGTACGTCTCGTCGATCCGGCCCTTCTCGCCAGTGATCGGCGCCGTGGCGATCAGTCCGCTGCCGCTGGCCGAGAGCACATGGTCGAGTCGCAGGCGACTGACCACGAAGCTGAGCGGCGTCTCGCCCCGGGCGTAGGTCTCGGTCATGCCATCGATCTGCACGGATACCTCGATGCCGGCGGCCGGCTGGGCCTGCGCGCCGGCAACGGGCAGGACGGCGCACGCGAGGGCGGCCACGGCCACGGCCAGCCGCCGCACCCGGTTCACTGCGGTGCGGAAACCGCCTTGGCGGGCGCGTCGTAGGTGGCGATGATCGGGGGATAGCTGATGGTCAGGCCGCCCCTGTCGCACTGGATGATCACCTTGTCGCCCTCCGTCCGCGTTTGGCGCAGGGTCAGATCCTCGATCGTGGCCGTGGACGTGCCCGACAGCTGCTTTCTGACGAGCGGGGAGACACCCTGACCCACCTGGCCGGCAATGCGCCGCACGATGGTCAGCGGTTCGACGGGCGCCATGATGGTCACATCGCGTCCCTGGGCCAGCATCTCCCAGGTGCTGCGGATGAACGTGCCCTGCACCCTGATCTCCACCTTCGTGTCGGCGAAACGGAACCTCAGGATCGGCTGTCCGTCGCGCCCCTGGTCGATGATGATGCCCCGCGGCTCCCGCTGCCTCGTGATGCTCTGATCGACGGTCTCGCGCGGCAGCGTGGTGCGCGGCACGTCGAACACACCGCGTCCGCTCATCGTCACCTCGTAGCCGAGGCTGATGTTGCGCAGCAGATAGGCCATGGAGCGCGGCGCCCGGTCGTAGCTTTCCACGAGGTCGTCGATCCGCACCTGCGCGTCCACGCCGCCCGACGGCGCCGGCTGTTCCTGCGCCGGCTGATCCTGAACCGGCTGATCCTGAGCCCGCGCCTGGCCGAGAGCCAGGCCTGCCGCGGCCAGCATCGTCATACCCAGCACTATCGGCTGCCATCGCGTCCCTCGCATCGTCATCATCGGTTCCCCCAACTCTTTGCGCCATCTACATAGTCTAGGTGGACAGGGCCTCGCCTGCCATGCCTGGTGCACCTGCGCCCGTGCCCCGGCCCGGCATCAGCCGCCCTCCGAATAGTCGCCGCCGCCCAGAGAACTGGGGATGGGGCTTGCCTCTTCGGCTTCGGGCGGCACCGCGAAGCGGCAACCGGCCCGGTGGCACGAACTGGGCGGCCGACCCCTCACCAGCACGATCTGGCACAGACGGCACCGCGGCTTCACCTGCCTCGATCCTGCCCAGGACTTGTATGCCGGCTCTCTCACGGGTCCCTCCATATGAACAAAACAAGAACATTTGTAGCCTAGGAGCGCCTGCCGGCCATGGTCAACAATTTTTCTGGTAGATAACGGGGATATTTTGGTTTCGTTTTGACAAATTAAATTGTATATTCGCCGCCATGAGCGACCTTGCGCAGAGAGTGGCTCAGGCGCGGGAAGCCCGCGGCTGGAGCCAGGCAGAGCTGGCCCGCCGGGTCAGCGCGCGCCGTCGCGCGCTGGGCAAGGGGCGCGTCCGCCAGCAATCGGTGAACCAGCTGGAGCAGGGGGATGTGGGCGCTCCCCGCTACCTGGTGGAACTGGCTGAGGTTCTCGAGGTGGACGTCGGCTGGCTGGCCGGCCGCAACATCGGCGCCTCGGCCGCCGGGCGCCCGCCGGCCGAGGTCGTCCGGGTGCCGCTGGTCAGCTGGGTGGAAGCGGGTGACCTGGTCGACGCGCTGGAGCCCTATGGCCCCGGCGACGCCGCCGAGTGGGTGCCCGTCGCCCACGCGCACGACCGCCTCATCGCCCTCAGGGTGCGGGGCCAGAGCATGGATCTGATCGCCGCGGACGGGACGACCATCATCGTCGACCTGAACGACCGCGATCTGGTGGACGGCCGCCACTACGTGTTCCGCCACGACGGGCGCGCGACCTTCAAGACCTGGAGGGAGGGTCCGCCGCCGCGCCTCGAACCCCGGAGCAGCGATCCCGACTACCAGCCCATAGAGCCTGAGCGCGGGGTGGAGGTGGTCGGCCGGGTGATCCGGAAGACCGAAGAAATATAGCGGCCTCCCACGTGCTCCGCTAACCTACCGCGGCTTCAACAAGGAAAGGGGACGTTGACACCATGTCGGATCATCTTCTTGTCGCGATCAGCAGCGCCCAGCCGGGCCGCGAGGACGAATTCAACGCATGGTACGAGACGGTGCACATGGGCGAGGTCCTCAACCTGCCGGGCTTCGTCGGCGCCCGCCGCTATGAACCGGCCCAGGAGGGCGACGAGCCGGCCCGCTACATGGCCGTGTACGAGATCGAAGGCGATGCGGACGTGGCCATGGGCGCGCTGATGGACACCGTGAAGGGCGGCGGGTTCACCATGAGCGATTCCATCGACAGCAGCACCGTCTCCATGGTGCTGTACCGGGCGCGCACCCCGCGAATGATGCGGTAGGCCGGCACCGGCAGGCCGCTTTCCCGCGTCCGACCATGGCAAAATAAGCAGACATAACTGTAGACGGCGGGTTTGCGGCCTGCCTAAGCTGAACGCTCGCTTATCTGGGGAGACAAGCGGGATGCCATGGTACTACGGGTGGAACGTAGTCGGCGTGGGAATGCTGTTCCAGGCCTTCTCGTTCGGACTGACCGTCTATGTCTACGGCTTCTGGGTAAAACCGCTTGCCGACACGTTCGGCGCCAGCCGCTTCGACGTCATGCTGGGGCTGACACTCCTGAACCTGGTGATGGGCCTGGTCGCGCCGTTCGCGGGACGCGCCATGGACGTCGGCTCGATCCGGGGACTGGTGATCGGCGGCGTGCTCGCCATGGCGGCCGGCTTCGCCATCGCCGGCGCCGCGCCGGATACATGGGTTTTCGTCGCCGCCTATGCCTCGCTCGTTTCGCTGGGCATGATCCTGGCCGGTCCGCTGCCTTCCTCGACGCTCGCCGCCAAGTGGTTCCGCGCCCGGCGCGGCCTCGCCATCGGCTGGTCGTCGGTCGGCACGTCGATCGGCGGCCTAGCACTGCCGCCGCTGCTGGCGATCGCCATGTCGGCGTGGGGCTGGCGCGGCGCCCACTACGCCATGGCAGTCGCCTCGGTGGTCGTACTCGTGCCGCTGGTCTGGCTGGTCGTGGCCAACACGCCGGAAGACAAGGGCATCGAGCCCGAGGCGGACTCCGAGAAGAGCCGTACGCCGCCGGCGAGCCACGCGAAGACCTGGACGACGCGGACCATCCTGGCCGAACGCAGCTTCTGGGCCGCGGCGATCGCTTTCGGCTTCCTGACCATGGTATTCAGCGGCGTTCAGGCCAACCTGGTACCCTACGCGCAGGATGCCGGGGCGAGCCGGGCCGATGCCGCCGCCCTCATGTCGGTGATGGCCGGCGCCGGCATCCTCGGCAAGATCGTCTTCGGCGCCGCCGCCGACCGGATGAACCACCGGACCCTGTTCTACATCGCCTCGGCGATCCTCGCCGCCGCCATGCTGCTGCTGCGCGAGCCGCTGGACTATTCGCTGCTGGCGGCGACCAGCGGCCTGCTGGGCCTGGCGACGGGCGGCTTCCTGCCGCTGCTCGGCGCCGTCGTCGCCGCCCGGTTCGGACCCAAGGCCTTCGGCCGGGTGATGGGCCTGCTGGGCCCGTTCACCATGCCCGTCGCCATCGTCGGGCCGCCGCTCGCCGGTCACATCTTCGACGTCACCGGCAGCTACGTTCTGGCCTTCGAGATCTTCCTGGGCATGATCGCCATCGCCGGTTTTGCCATCCTGTTTATGCGCGACGTCGACGTGCCGTCGCACCCGCCCGTGGCGCCGGCGGAATAGGTGCGCGCGCCCCCGACCACGCCGTGGTACTACGGCTGGAACGTCATCGCCGTCGGCATCGCGTTCCAGACCATCATCTTCGGCGTCAGCTTCTTCTCCTACACCCTGTGGGCCGGGCAATGGCGCACCGCCTTCCACGCCGCGCGCGGCGACGTGATGCTGGGGATCATGATCCTCACCGTCTGCCAGGGCGTCATGGCGCCGCTCGCCGGCCGGGCGATGGACCGGATGTCGATCAGGGCGCTGATCTGCGCCGGCGCGGTGATCACGGCGGGAGGCTTCGTCCTCATCTCGCAGGCCACGGCGCTTTGGCAGATCCTGGCGATCTACGGCACGATCGTCGCGCTCGGGACCCTGCTCGCGGGGCCGCTGGCCGCCCAGACGCTGGCGGCCAAATGGTTCAGTCGCCGGCGCGGCCTCGCCATCGGTTTTTCGACCATCGGCACCTCGCTGGGCGGATTCCTGCTGCCGCCGGTGGTGGCGTGGCTGTTCCTCAGCTACGGCTGGCGCGAGGCCCATCTCATCCTGGCCGGGGTGATCGTGGTGACCGTGGTGCCGATGATCTGGCTGGTGGTGCGCAATTCGCCCGAGGAGGCCGGCGTCCCGCCCGAGCCGGAAAGCCATGCCGCGGCGCGCCAGCCCGCCCAGGCCCATCCCGACTGGACCACCGGCATGCTGCTGCGGCAGCGGAACTTCTGGATCACCATCGGCGCCTTCGTTCCCATGGCGACGGTGTTCGGCGCCCTGCAGCACAACCTGGCCCAGATCGCCTCGGATTCCGGCATCGACGCCGCCCGCGCATCGTGGGTCGTCGTCACTCTGTCTGGCGCCATGGTGCTGGGAAAGATCGGCTTCGGCGCCGTCGCCGACCGCTACGACCTGCGCCTGCTGTTCACCGGCGCCATCGGGCTGCTCGCCTGTTCGGGCCTGATATTCATGACCACGCCGGCCTTCCCGCTCCTCTGCCTGGGCGCGGCGGTGATGGGCGTGGCCCAGGGCGGGTTCCTGCCCCTGCTCGGCTGCATCGTCGGCACCCGCTTCGGGCCTCACGCCTTCGGGCGGGTCATGGGGCTGGTGGGCCTGTTCACGCCGATCTGCGCGGCGGGCCCTTGGCTGGCCGGCCGGCTGCGTGACATCGACGGGAGCTACGATCTGGTGATCCAGATCTTCCTGGCCCTCCTGGTGCCCGCCCTCGTCGCCATATTCTTCCTGAAGCCCCTTGTCTCGGCGATCGAACCGGCCCGGCTCGTCCCCGGCGAGTGACGATCGCGCTTGACGCGCGGCGACCGGATGATAATTTCTGTTTTACGATAATTAAATATCGCAGGGCAGAAATATGACTCCATTGAGCGCACGCGGCCTGATTCGCATCAGCCGCATGCTACGGGTTTGCTGCATGGCAGGCGCAGTCGGGATCCCGCTGCTGCTGGCCTTCCTCTGGTGGCAGCTCGACTGGATCGCAGCCGCGTCGCCCGACCTGTCGCGCATCGCCTTCGATCCCCGCGAGGTGAACGGCGCGCAGCGCGCCGCAGCCTTCCTGACCAGCATGATTCCTGCGGGAGTCCTGATCTGGGGTCTGCTTCGCCTGCAGGCCGTATTCCGACGGTTCGCCACGGGCGAATTCTTCTCTGCAGCCACCACCGACGGGCTGCGCGCCTTCGCCCTCGCCGTCACGCTCCAGGCGCTGCTGCGGCCGGTCGCATCGGCGCTCCTCAGCGTACTGCTCACCCTGCAGAATCCGCCCGGCCAGCGTTCGCTGGCCGTCGGCTTCGGCTCGGCGGAGTTGGAGACGCTGTTCGTCGGCGCCGTCTTCCTCGCCGTGGCGCACTTGATGAACGAAGGCTGCCGACTTGCCGACGACAACGCCCAGTTCGTCTGATGCCGATCCGCGTCACCCTGGACCGGATGCTGGCGTTGCGGAAGGCGAGGTCGAAAGAACTCGCGGCCCATGTCGGCATTACCGAGGCCAACCTCTCGCTGCTCAAGTCGGGCAAGGTCAAAGGCGTCCGCTTCGCCACGCTCGAGGCGATCTGCGCCTATCTCGACTGCCAGCCCGGTGACATCCTGGAGTACGTGCCCGATGAAGACAGCTAGCACCATCGTGATCGCCGCCACGCTGCTGGCAGCGTGCACCAGCCACCAGTCGGCCCGAAGCTGGCAGCGCCTGCCCTACGATGTGGCGCAGGGCATATGCGCAACGTCCAGCCATTGTACGGGCATGGACTCGGGCATGGGCGGACCGCGCGAGCCCCCGCACTGGTACGAGGACGGCTACGGCAGGGACGAGCGGTCGTTTCACAAATGACCGCCTTCGCACCAGCCACCCTACGGAACCGGCTAGGTTGCCGGCCGAAGCAGGCGAGGCAATGATCGCGGTGGCTGATGCGCGCAGAAGAGGACACTCCTGCAACGGACTGACCGCTTCGCACCGTGCTTATTTTCGGCACGGACAGCGTATCGAAAAAAGGGCGCACTCCGGTGCGCCCTTTTTGATTCCGCAGGAGGAGCGGACGGATCAGTGATCCATGCTGTCTTCGACCTTGTCGCCCTGCTTCTCCATGGCGTCGCCTGCATCGTCGACGGCATCGCCAGTCTTGTCGGCCGCGTTGTCCATGGCATCGCCCGTCTTGTCGGCGGCCTTGCCCATGGCGTCGCCGGCGCTGTCCGCGGCATTGTCCATCTTCTCGCCCGCCTTCTCCATCGGGCCGTCGTCGGCGTCGCATGCGGCGACCGCCAATCCCCCAACGACCGCTGCGGCGGCAATCCATGTCGTGAACTTCATTCTGTACTCCGTTATTGGTGAGCTTCGGCCGTGACTATGGACAAGACCCTAGGGTCGCCGGGAGACATTGATGCCTGACCAGACAACCAGACGAGTCGTCTACGCTAAACGTCCCGAAGGCCCCGTTGGTGCCGACCACTTCGAAATAATCGATGCGCCCCGCCAGGCACCGGCAGAAGGAGAGGTGGCGATCCGCAACCGCTTCCTCTCCCTCGACCCCTATATGCGCGGCCTGCTCAACCAGCGCTCGGCGCTCGGCCTGCCGCTGGAGGGACGGGTGATCGGCCAGATCGCCGAATCGCGCCATCCCGGCTTCCGCGAAGGCGACTGGGTTTTCGCCATGGGCAGGTGGGAAGAGGTTTCGGTCGTCCCCGGAGAGGCGGCCCGCCCGGTGGACGTGGCGGTGGCGCCGCCGACCGCCTATCTCAGCGTGCTGGGCTTCACCGGCCTGACGGCCTGGAGCGGGCTCACCTACTACGGCAAGCCGCAGGCGGGCGAGACCCTGTTCGTCTCGGCCGCCTCGGGCGCCGTCGGCTCCGTGGCCGGACAACTCGGAAAAATTTGGGGGCTGCGGGTCGTCGGCAGCGCCGGCACCGACGAGAAGGCCGCCTGGATACGCGACGAACTGGGGTTCGACGCGGCGATCAATCATCGGCGGGAGGCGGACCTGACCGCCGCCGTCGCCGCCGCCTGTCCCGAGGGCATCGACGTCGACTTCGAGAATGTGGGCGGCCCCGTGTTCGACGCGGTTTTCCGCTCCATGGCCGTGGACGGTCGGATCGTCGTCTGCGGCGCCATCTCCCAGTACGAGCGAACTCCCCGCCCTTGCGTCCCCGACATCACCGCGTTCATCCGGCAGCGGCTGACCATGCGCGGCTTTTCCGTGCGCGACCATGCAGACGACATCCAGGCCTATATCGCCCAGGCCGCCGGCTGGCTTCGGGAAGGCCGTCTGAAATACCGCGAGACCGTGGTGGAAGGGCTGGAAAGCGCGCCGTCTGCATTCGCTCGGCTGTTCAGCGGCGAGAACTTCGGCAAGCTGGTGATTGCCTTGGGCTGACGCGTCAGGCAGCCGTCTCGGCGGATCGTGGCGCCGGCTGCTCCGCCTGGCCGCGGTCGAAGATCTCCCGCACGCAATCCACCAGGTAGGCCTTCAGCTTTTCGGCGCCCACGGCGCTGCTGCGATGGGTCAGTTCCTGCGCCACGAGCCCTTCGAGCAGCGTCTGGGCCAGGCCGCAGGCCAGCTCCAAGTCGGCCTGCCTGCCCTCCCACTCCGGAAAGGACGCCAGTGCCGCTGCCACCCATTCGTCCCAGAACGACTGATGTGCCTGCTCCATCAGCGCGGCAAGGGACGGGTCCGTCCGTGACGCGACGGCAATCTCGAAGAACGCGATGCTCACCGGCTCGAACAGGAACCGCCACATCCGTTCGATGCGGATGGCGAACCGCTCCTCGACGGCATCGTTTCCGGGACGGGTAGCGGACTTGCGCAACAGCGTCAGGCGAATCTGCTGGATGTAGGCCAGGGTGGCCCGCAGCACGTCCGTCATGGTTTCGAAATGGTACTGCATGGCGCCGCGGGACAGGCCGGCCGTCTTCGCGATGACCGTCATCGTCGTGCTGTTGAAGCCCCGCACCGCCAGGCACTCGATGGCGGCGTCGAGAATCTGTCGCCGGGTGTGATCGCTTTTTTCCGCCTGCCGCGTCCCCTCCCGGGATCGGACCCGGCCGGTCCTAACCAGAGCGTCCACTTGTCCTCCTGTTCCGCCGGCGTGGCCTTTCTTCGCTCGCCGCCGCACGCTGACCGGGCGCGGCCGACGGCGCATGCCGGACCGCAACCACATCATGATTTACTCCAGCCTAGCGCGGTTGCCGGAAATAGCAAACCGACTCGGCGGTCCGCCCGGCTAGGGCGCCGCCTCGAAGGAGCGGTCGATTCGTTCGAAGCGACGCCGCACGTATTCCCGGCTCTCGTCATGAGTAATGATATAGAGTTCCTGACGCCGAATTGCCCGCAGCACGCGCTCGGCCGCCTCGGGAGCTTCCAGGATTCGTCCGCGCAGGGACTCCTGTTCCTCCTGGTTGCGTTTGCGCACGAAGGCATTGCCGCCGAATTCGGCCGGCCGGTTGCGCGCACTGTCGCCGATCTTGGTACGCACCAGCATGGGGCAGAGCACGGATGCGCTGAGCTTGGTGCCGCGGAGATCCCGGTAGAGGCACTCCGACAGCGCCACCACGCCGTACTTGGTGACGCAGTACACGCCCAGGCCGCTGTTGGGCACCAGCCCGGCGAACGAGGCGGTGCTGACCACGTGGCCCTCCTCGCCCTGCGCCAGCATGCGCGGCACGAACGCCTCGATGCCGTGGATCACCCCCCAGAGGTTGACCCGGATCGACCATTCCCAGTCTTCGTGCCGCATCTCCTGGACCGGCCCGTACACCGCGACGCCGGCGTTGTTGAACAGCACGTGCACGCCGCCGAAGGCATCCCAGGCCGTCCCGGCGAGGGCCTGCACCTGGGACCGGTCGCCGACGTCCGTCCTGACGCCCACCACCGGCGTCCCGCGCGCCTCGAACTCGGCGACCGCCTCGTCCAGCGCCCCCTGCTCGATGTCGGCCAGCACCAGCTTCATGCCCTCGTCGGCCAGTCGGCGCGCCGTCGCCAGTCCGATGCCGCTCGCGCCGCCGGTGATCACCGCGACGCGTCCGTTCAACTCTTCCATCATCGTCTCCCCGGTTGTCTCTCTCCGCTGCCATAATGCCACGGTGGCGGCCTTTTCCAACGGGCCGAAGTCGCCCGCAAGCCGCTTGCGTCGGGCACCATGGACTGACGATACTGTCAGTGGGAGGAGTCATTCATGGACAGAATTGCGACGATCTCGGACCTGCGCGAGGCTGCGCGCCGGAAGCTGCCGCTCCCCATCTTCGACTTCGTGGACGGCGCGGCGTTCAGCGAGGTGACGCTGCGGGCCAACACCCAGGACTTCGAGCGGGTCCGCTTCCGCCAGCGGGTGCTCAAGGACGTCTCTGTCCGGTCGCTGGCCACCACCATCGTGGGACAGCCGACCTCCATGCCGGCCGCCATCTCGCCCACCGGCCTGAGCGGGATGCTCTGGGGCGGCAACGGCGAGATCGCCGCGGCGCGCGCGGCCAAGGCGGCGGGCATTCCCTTCACGCTCGGCATGATGTCGGTGTGCACCCTGGAGGAGGTTCGCGCGGCCGTCGGGCCGATCTGGTTTCAGCTCTGCATGCTGAAGGATCGCGGCCTCGTGCGCTCGCTGGTCGACAGCGCGCGGGAAGCCGAATGTCCCGTTCTCGTCCTGACCGTCACGTGGACGGTCTCGGGCCTGCAGAGCCGGTCGGTCCGCAACGGTATCGACCTGCCGCCGAAGCTGTCGCCCCGAATGGTGATGGATTTCGCCAGCAGGCCGGGATGGGTCTGGCGGGCCATGCGCGGCAAAAGGGTCGCGTTCCACAATTTCGTCGGCCGGATGGACGGCGAGGCCACCATCGAGCGGGTGATTGGCGAACTGGACGCCACCACGAGCTGGAAAGACGTGGAGTGGCTCCGCAGCATCTGGCCCGGAAAGCTGATCATCAAGGGAATCTGCGACAGGGAGGATGCCCGCTCGGCAATGGACGCGGGTGCCGACGCCGTCAGCGTCTCGAACCACGGCGGCAATCACCTGGACAGCGCCGCATCCACCATCTCCGTCCTGCCGGACGTGGTGGAAGGCATCGACGGTCGGGGAGAGGTCCTGCTCGACGGCGGCGTGCGCTCGGGGCAGGACATCCTGAAGGCCATGGCGCTGGGCGCGCGCGGCTGCCTGCTGGGCCGGGCCCACCTTTACGGTCTGGCGGCCGGCGGCGAACAGGGGGTCGCCAAGGCGCTCGACATCATCCGCAACGAACTCGACGTGTCCGTCGGCCTGACGGGGCTGACGGATGTCCATCAGGCCTCGAGGGCGATCCTTGCCAGCAGCCCATTCTGAGAGCCGGCCGAGACCACACCTCCTAAACCGGGGATCACCTAATCGTTGACCACCAGATGCTCGGCCGCCTCGAACAGCAAGTCGCGGCCGAGCGCCGGCGTCCGGCCGTAATAGCGGCAGGACGCCACCACGTGGCGCATGATGAAGGCGGGATGGAATCGCGCGAGGCGCAGATTGTGGCGGGGATAGAAGTCGCGCAGCAGCTCCTCGAGGAGCGCGGGAGAAAACTCCACGCCTTGCTCGGCGCAGACGCTCCGGAAGATCGTCTCGAACTCCTCCAGGGAGGGGGGCCCGATATAGAACTTGTAGGGGATGCGGCGGAGCATGGCATCGTCGACCAGCTGCGACGGCGGCTTGTTGGTGGAGAAGATGATCAGGCTGCCGAACGGCACGGAGAACTTCTTGCCCGTGGGCAGGGTGAGGAAGTCGATCCCGCGCTCCAGCGGGAAAACCCACCGGTTCAGGATATCCTCCACCCGCGATTCCTGGCGTCCTAGGTCGTCGATCAGGAAGACGCCGCTGACCGCCTTGAGCTGGAGAGGGGCCTCGCTGTAGCGGGTGCTTTCGTTGTGGATGATGTCCAGCATGCCGAGCGTCAGTTCGCCACCGGCGATGGCGATGGGGCGGTGGCAGCGCAGCCAGCGCGGGTCTTCCGCGCTCTTCAGCAGCGACGCCCGGGCGTCCGCTTCGCGCTGTTCAAGGTTCGAGCCCACCGGCACATGCAATGCCGGATCGTAGATGTTGATGACCTGGCCGCCTACCGAGATGGCGTAGGGTACGTAGACATACTGTTCGAAGCTCTGCGAGATGGCGACCGCGATGGACGTCTTGCCGTTTCCCGGTTCGCCGTAGAAAAGCATCGACCGGCCCGAGTTGACCGCCGGGCCCAGTCCCTCGAGGATTCCGGGGGCCAGGGTCAACCGTGACAAGGCCCGCCTCAGACGGTCGCCGTCGACCCGGTCATTGACGATCCGCTGACGGCCCACCTGGGCGGAGAACTGCTCCAGCGTCACCGGGGCGGGCCCCGCATAGCTCGACAGTTCCAGCGCCCGGATCGCCGTGGTCCTTCCCACGTCGCTCAGCCCGTAGCGGATCTCGGCGACCAGGGCGGACTGGTCGGTGGCGCCCAGGGATTCCACCAGCCGGCGCTCGTAGGCGATCTCCATGAGCTTGTCGACGATGCCGAGGGGCAGCTTGATTTCCTCGGCGATCGCCTTCTTGGTCTCCAAGCCGTAGGAGAACATGATCTTCAGCATCAGATCGAGCAGGAAGAAGCGGCCGAGACCGGTATCCTCGATCCGCGTCAGCGACGGCATCGCGTAGTTGAAATGCGCGTCCAGCCGTTCACCAGTGATGGCGCCGATTTCGAGGAGACACTCGCCGAGGGGAAGTCCGCTGCGACGCTGCAGCTGCAGCGCGCCCGCCACGTCCTCTGCCGTCACCAGGCCCGCTTCGACGAGTTCCTCTCCCAGCGCCAACGCTCATCCCCTTGCAAGGACCGACCCTTTGTCTGAAGGATCATGCCACAGACCAGTGGCGCGTGCAGTGTTCCTCGATGCAGGCACGGCAACGCCGTGGAACAGGCCGCCGAGGCCGGCCTATCGGAATGTAATAGATCACCTATATTTCAGAATATTGCATAAAATTTTATATAATTAGTTAATAAAAATAGCAATAGCGCCACTAATACAAGTTTTAAGAAAAAAAAATTATTTGAGTTTATTGGTTGTGGGGCGTAGCCGTAACGAGACGAGAATCGACAAGGTCAGGGGCTACAATGCTGGAAGGCGCACAAATGGGCGGCATATCAGCCGCCGGTGCCGTTATCTGGGGCGCAGCGGCCTGTGTTTCCCTGTACGTGCTGATCACGATCCGTGGGATCCGGCTGCTGTTCGGAACGGCGTCCGTCGTCCTGATCGCGCTGGCGGCCAGCATCCAGGCTGGTTTCGTGACGCTGTCGCCGATGCAGATGGATAATGGCGGCGCCAGTCAACTGCTGCTGACCCTCTCGAGCATTCCCATGCTCCTGGCGATTCTTCTCTGTGCACAGTACCGCCAGCAGCGGAGCATCCAGGAGACCGCGCTGGCCAATTCGATCACGGGCATCGCCGTGGCGGGCCTGGACGGCAAAGTCCAGTACGCCAATGCGGCATTCTGCAAGCTGGTCGGGGAAAAGGTCCGCAAGGACGTGCTGGGCCGCCACACCCACGACTTCTTCCTTGACCCGTCGAAGGCCCAGGAGGTCATTGCGGCGATCCGCGAAAACGGGAGCTGGCGTGGCGAGGTCATGGCCCGACGTTCGGACGGCCTGGTCAAGGAGGTCGATCTCCAAGCGTCGCTCACCCGGGACGCGGCAGGAACGCCGACGGCCATCATCGGCTCGTTCGCCGACATGAGCCACAGCCGCGAGAAGGAGCGCCAGCTCAAGTTCAGCAACTCGCTGCTCACCAACATCGTCGAAAGCGCGCCGATTCTTCTCTGGACCGCGGACATGGACGGCGAGATCGGCCTGGTGTGCGGCCGCGGGTTCGACAGGATCCGCCAGCTGATCGAGGAAGGAACGTCGATGCTGCGGCCGGCGCCCGGCACCTCCATGTACGACCTGTTCCGCGACGTACCGGACATCCGCCGTCACGTCGCCCGGGTGCTGGTCGGCAAATCGGCCCGTTTCGACTGGCAGTGCGGCGATTCCGTATCGTTCGAGACCCATATCAGCCCGCGCTACGATCAGAGCGGAAAGGTCGCCGGCATCGTCGGCGTCGCCCTCGACGTTTCCGCCCGTGTGGCCGCCGAGCGCGCCCTCGAGCGCAACCTCAAGCGCCAGGTAGAAATCGAACAGCGGCTCGACCGGGCGCAGCGGCTGGAAGCCGTCGGCCGGCTAACGGGCGGCGTCGCGCACGATTTCAACAATCTGCTGACCACCATCCTCGGCAATGTCGATCTGATCGCCGACAAGGTGGAGGGAGAAGGCGAACTCAGAGCCTATGCGGAATCGGCTGCCCGGGCCGCCGAGCGCGGTGCGGAGATGACCCAGCGCCTGCTCGCCTTCTCGCGCCAGCAGGCGCTGCACCCCAGGACGACCGACGTGCATCACCTGCTTGACGACCTCATGGGCATGCTCGAGCGGACGTTCCCGGAAACCATTTCCATCCGACGCGACTTCGACGCGTCGGCGGTGCAGGCCACCGTGGACCCCGGCCAGCTCGAGAACGCGATCCTCAATCTCGCGCTCAATGCCCGCGACGCCATGCCCGAAGGCGGAACGCTGACCGTGACCACCAGTACCCGTCCCCAGAGCGCGGCTGCCAACCGGTCCCGGCATCGCCGGTCGGGCTCGAAGGATCTCGTCGCCATCTCGATACGGGATACGGGCACCGGCATGAGCCAGGAGGTCCTGGAGAAGGCCTTCGAACCCTTCTTTACGACGAAGAAAGGCGATTCTCCTGGTGCCACCGGATCCGGTCTGGGGCTGAGCATGGTTTATGGATTTGTCACCCAGTCAAAGGGCTATGTGGAAATCGAAAGCGAGCCTGGAAAGGGGACGACTGTCACCCTTCTTCTGCCGCGCGCCGAGGTCCAGACGGGACATGCGGAGGATATCATGAACGAATTGCGCGAAATTCAGCAGGGCAGCGACAGGATCATGGTCGTCGAGGACGATCCCGACGTCCGCCAGTTCATCGTCAACGCCCTGAAGCGATTGGGCTATTCGGTGCTGTCGGCGGAGAACGGGCCGCAGGCCGTCGAGGTGGCCACCGGCGCCGAGCAGATCGATCTGCTGATCTCCGATGTCGTGCTGCCGGGCGGCATGTCCGGCCCGGACGTCGCCGACCGGTTCCTCGAAATATTCCCCCAGGGCAAGGTGCTGTTTACGTCGGGCTATATCGGCGACGATCTCGTAATGCGCTCACGCCTCGAATCCGACGTCGAACTGCTATCGAAGCCCTACACGCTGCAGGCGCTGGCCTCGAAGGTGCGGACCGTGCTCGATCCGATGCTTCACTGACCTCCCCTCCCCGACTGACCTCACGGGCCGCTTCGCTCTGCCGACTTTCCCCTTGTCGGACCGCCTCAGCGGCCCTTTCTTTTTCTAGCAAGCTCGGCCTCCGCCTCAGCCGGCCGGCATCTCAGCCGGACCGTGAGAACAGTTCGCGACCGATCAGCATGCGCCGGATCTCGCTGGTTCCGGCGCCGATCTCGTAGAGCTTGGCGTCACGCAGCAGCCGGCCCGTCGGATAGTCGTTCACGTAGCCGTTGCCGCCCAACGCTTGGATCGCCTGCAACGCCATCCACGTCGCCTTCTCGGCCGCGTAGAGGATGCATCCGGCCGCGTCCGTCCGGGTGGTCTCGCCTCGGTCGCAGGCCTGGGCGACGGCATAGACATAAGCCCGGCACGCACTCCAGCCGGCATACATGTCGGCCAGCTTGGCCTGCATGAGCTGAAACGAGCCGATAGGCTGGCCGAACTGTTCCCGTTCATGCACGTAGGGCAGCACGCAGTCCAGGCACGCCGCCATGATGCCCAGCGGACCGCCCGCGAGGACGCCCCGCTCGTAGTCGAGGCCGGACATCAGCACCTCCACCCCCCGGCCCTCGCCGCCCAGCACGTTCTCCGACGGCACCTCGCAGTCCTCGAACACCAGTTCAGACGTGTTCGACCCGCGCATGCCGAGCTTGTCGAGCTTGGCGCCCGCGGCGAATCCGGCCATGCCCTTTTCCACCAGGAAGGCGGTGATCCCGCGCGGCCCCGCCTCCGGATCCGTCTTGGCGTAGACCACCAGCACGTCCGCGTCGGGGCCGTTGGTAATCCACATCTTCGCTCCGTTGAGCACGTAACGGTCGCCCCGGCGATCGGCGCGCAGGCGCATCGAGACAACGTCGGAACCGGACCCGGCTTCGCTCATGGCGAGAGCGCCGACTGCGGTGCCGTCGATGAGCCGTGGCAAATGCTTCCGCCTCTGCTGCTCGGTCCCATGACGCACGATCTGGTTGACGCACAGGTTGGAATGAGCGCCATAGGAAAGCCCGACGCTCGCCGAGGCCCGCGAGATCTCTTCCATGGCGACCACGTGAGCGGCATAGCCCATTTCGGCGCCGCCATAATCCTGCGGGGCAGTGATCCCCAGCAGGCCAAGCTCGCCCAGCCGCGGCCAGAGGTCTCTCGGAAACGCATTGTCGGCGTCGATGGAAGTCGCCCGCGGAGCGATTTCCTGCCGGGCAAAGCGCGCCGTCGTCTCGCGCAGGGCGTCGATTTCCTCTCCGAGATGGATCCGCAGGGCGGGAGTGCTCATGGGTATCACCTGTTGAACGGTCGACCCAGATTAGATCATCCTCCTGAAAGGGAAAACCGGTGGCGGGACGGATCGGCTCACAGTCGGACCGCCGGAAACGGTTGCTGTCCGCGCCGTTCTCCAGCCCGTCAGCCCGTCTGTCATTGCAGGCGCACCGCCACTAGAATGAGCGGTCCACGGTGCACGTTTGAAACGGGATGATTTGAGAGGCTGAAGGAATGCATGTTACCGCCGCGACATTGAGTGGGCGCAAGGCCGTTCCCTTCAGCAAGACGCCGTTCGGCATCGCCCTGCTCACGGGCGGCAGCTACCTGGTCCTCACCAGCATCTACATCGTGGTCTCCAGCACCCTGCTGGGCAGCGAGGTCAACTCCCCCGAGATCATGGTTCGCGGGGAGATCGTGAAAGGGCTGCTGTTCGTCGGCGTCAGTTCCCTGCTGCTCTTCGCGCTGGTCTACCGGTTTTCCCGCAACCTGGAGCGCCGAGGCCGGCTGCTCACCGACGTCTTCCAGGTGGTCGGCCTGCCCGTGGTCGTCATGGAGGCGGAACCGCCTCACCGGCTCCTGCTGGCGAGCCAGGGGGCGACGGACTTGCTGGATCTGGAGAGGCCGGACGCCGCCGTGTCCCTCCCTTCCGTGCTCGAACGAACCTTTCCGCAGCAGGACGACTGGCGTGCGGTGCTCGCCGGCGAACGCAGCGAGGCGGAATGGACCGGGACGCTGGCGGGAAGGAACGGAGAGACGACTCCGGTGGAAATCCGGATGCAGCATGCCCGGGCGGGCCAAGCGGGCCTGCCTGCGGTGCTGATGGTCCTGGCAGACATCAGCGAGCGTCAGCGGGCGGCCGAGGAGCTGGTGCGCCGCGAGCGGCGCTTCCGTCTCGCCATGGACCAATATCCATATCCGGCGGGCATCGCGGATCGCGACGAAAGGCTCACCTTCGTCAACGAGGCCTTCCTGAACGTGACCGGATTGACCCAGGACCGCATGCTCGGCCGCACCTACGCCGAGCTCGGCGCGCCGAACGCCGACGATGCCATGGCGATGGTTCGGGAGGCGCTGGCCACCGGCGACGTCCGGACCCGGCTCATGACGGACGACTTCGGCGACCCGCCGCTGATCTACGAGGTGATGGCCAATCCGCTCAGAGCGCCCGACGGCAAGGTCCTCGAGGTGCTCGTCCTCACCCGCGACGTCTCCGAACACGTGCGCCGCGAGGAGGAAGTCCGCCGCCACGAACGCACCCTCTGGGCGCTGATCGAGGCGCTCCCCATTCCCGTCTCGCTCAGCCGGTGGAAGACTGGGGAAATACTGGTCGCCAACCAGGCCTTTCAAGAACTCTACGAGCTCAACGGCGACCTGACCTCGCTGCTCGCCGAGGCGGCCTACCAGGATCCGTCGGACCGCCTGCTGATGAACCGGGAATTCGAGGAACAGGGCTTCGTCGACGGCCGCGAACTGCAGCTACTCACCGCCAAGGGGCGCCACCTGACGGTGATCGCCAACATCATCCCGTTCGACTATGAGGGCCAAAGCTGCCGCCTGTCGGCGGTCATCGACATCACGAAGCTGCGCGCCACGGAGCGCGCGCTGATCCATGCCCAGAGGCTGGAGGCCGTCGGCCGACTGACCGGCGGACTCGCCCACGACTTCAACAACCTGCTTATGACGATCCAGATGTCGCTGGAGCTGATGGCGGAGGACGCGTCGTCGCGCGACGACCAACTCATCGGCACGGCGCTGGCGGCCGTTCAGCGGGGGGGCGATCTTACCCACCGGCTGCTGGCGTTCTCGCGCCAGCAGCTGCTCAAGCCCCAGCGCATCGATCTGAACCACCGGATCTCGGAGCTCTATCCGATCCTGCGCAGTTCGGCGGGCGACACCGTGTCGATCGAGCTGGAGCTGGCGCCGGACCTGCGCCCCGCGGAACTGGACGCCGCCCAGTTCGACACGGCCATTCTCAACCTGGTGATCAATGCCCGAGACGCCATGCTTCAAGGCGGCAGGGTGATCATTCGCTCGGCACCGATATCGCTGGAAGGCGCCTGGACATGTTCCGTGACCGGCGACGTCCCGCCTGGCGACTATCTCAAGGTGTCGGTCATCGACGAAGGGCACGGGATCGCCGACGACATTCGCCAGAAGCTCTTCGAGCCGTTCTTCACGACCAAGCTGCACGGCAAGGGCACCGGGCTCGGCCTGAGCATGGTCTACGGGTTCGTGCAACAGTCGGGAGGCGCCATCGAAGTCGAAAGCACGCCGGGCAACGGCGCCGCCTTTCACCTGTTTTTCCCCTGCGCTGCCGGCGAAAGCCACGAGCCAGGCGCCCAGGCGCCATCACGATCGCCGCTCGGATCTGCCGATACCGCCGACAAGGCGCTCATGCTGGTCGATGACGACGAGCCTCTCCGCCGCAGTATGGCCCGCCTGCTTCAGCGCGGCGGCTTCGCCGTCCGGGCCTATCCCGATGCGCACAGCGCGCTCGCCGCGCTGGAGAACGGGCTGCGGCCCGATCTCGTCCTGACCGACGTCGCCTTGCCCGGCAATTTCAACGGCCTGCAACTGGCGGCCCGGGTGCGCGAGATGCTTCCCGAGTGTCCGGTGCTGTGCATGACGGGTCATGTGGAACCAGAGGAACTGGCCCGGCTGGGCGACATCGGGGACTTGGAGATACTTCGCAAGCCGTTCCCGCTTGCGGAACTGACGGACCGGCTGCGGACCTTGCTCTTCCCGATGCCGGAAACGCCCGGACCCTAGAAGATCAGGCTCAGCAGCGTGGCCGTACCGAGCCCGATGAAGATGATGGCGGCGCAAATCCGGATGGCCTTCAGCGGCAGCCGCGACGCTGCCGCTTCCCCCAGCAGCACGACCGGGACGTTGGCCAGCATCATGCCGAGCGTCGTGCCGGCCGCGACCCAGAACACGGTGTCGAACCGGGCGGCAAGCGCCACCGTGGCGAGCTGGGTCTTGTCGCCGATCTCCACGAGGAAGAACGACACCAGCGTCACCAGAAACGCGCTCGTGCCGGTGATTCTCTCCCGCTCCGCGTCCTCCAGCACATCGGGCTTCAGCGTCCAAACGCCCATGGCAATGAACGACAGGCCCAGGAACCAACCGAACAGGTCGCTGCTCAGCCAGTCCGCCGCCAGCACGCCCAGCCAGGCGGCGATGCCGTGGTTGGCCAGGGTGGCGAGCAGGATGGCGAGGATGATCGGAACCGGCCGGCCAAACCGCAGGGTAAGCAGCAGCGTGAGAAGCTGGGTCTTGTCGCCGATCTCGGCGATGGCGACGACGCCGGTGGAAACGAGGAAGGCTTGCATCGATGTCCCCTGGGCCGGGCTTCAACCATGGTCCGTCGCGCCGCCCGGCCCAGAACCGGGGCGCCGAACCAATGGTCTCGCCAGGCCCGAAGGCCGGATGCGCCATGGCCGCAGCCAAGTCTGTTGACGCATCCCTTCCTGGAGATGGAAGCGGCTACTCCCCAGTGGAAGCGGCATCCTAGTCGGCTTGCTTTCCTGGGGCAATTGTCTTGTCCGGCCACCGCGAAAGTCCCGAGGCTGCCGGCCGAAAGGGATGGTCCCGCCCCTGCATCGCTCCATCTCAAGCCTATTGTCGTCGAATGAAAGGGGAGAACCATGTCAGCGCCCGTCTACAAGAAGGTCACGGTCGTCGGCACCTCGCGCCAGAGCATCGAAGGCGCGATCCAGAGCGCCGTGCACACCGCCGGCAAGTCGCTGCGGCACCTGTCCTGGTTCGAGGTGAGGGAGATCAGGGGACATATCGCCGACGGCAAGGTCGACAGCTATCAGGTCGAGATGGCGATCGGCTTCAGCCTGGAAGGCCAGGAAGAGGCGCTCAACATCATGACCGCCCTGTAATCGCCCGCTTTCGCAGAGGCTGTTTCGCGGGTCAGTGGAAGAACCGGCCCTGCGCCAGGAACGGCGTCGGCGATTCCTCCTGCTGGTCGGTCAGCAGCGTCAGCCAGTGGTTGAGGTCGTGCACGCGGGAGACGATGACATGGGTCACGCCGTCCGCCCGCTCCAGCTTGCCGTGGCAGGCCATCAGCCGGGCGGTGAGCGTCGGCCGCCGGTATTCCTCGAACACGCTGGAGAACACCACCAGGTTCACCACGCCCGTCTCGTCCTCCAGGGTGATGAACATGACGTTCTTCGCCGTGCCCGGCCGCTGGCGCGCCAGCACCACCCCGGCCACCAGCACCCGGTCGCCATGGACCGCGCGAGCCAGGTCTGCCGCGCTCACCACGCCTTCCGCCGCCAGCCGGCCGCGCAGCAACGCCGCCGGATGCTGCTTCAGGGAAAGCTGGGTGGTCCGGTAGTCGGCGATGACGTGCTCGCCCAGACCCATGCCGGGCAGATGCGGCTCCCGCTCCGCTTCCCGGCCATGCTCCAGCGCCTCGAACAGCGGCAGCGGCCGGGCTTCCGTCAGCTTCTTCACCGCCCAGGCGGCCTGGCGCCGGTCGAGCCCCAGCGACTGGAACGCGTCCGCCTCGGCCAGCCTCACCAGCGTCGCCGGCAGCAGCGCCGCCCGTTGCCACAAATCGAGGGGTGACCGGTAGCCGGCTTCCCGCGCCGCCACCAGCTTCCCCGCCTCGTCCTCCCGCAGTCCCTTGATCTGCCGCAGCCCCAGCCGCAAGGCCGGCCGCCCTTCCGACGGCTCCAGCGTGCAGTCCCAGTTGGAATGGTTGACGTCCGCCGGGCGCACCTCGCCGCCATGGTCGCGCAGGTCCCGCACCAGCTGCGCCGGCGCGTAGAAGCCCATGGGATAGGAATTCAGCAGCCCGGCCGTGAACGCCTCGGGATAGTGATGCTTCAGCCAGGCCGACACGTAGGCCAGCAGGGCGAAGCTGGCGGCGTGGCTTTCCGGGAAGCCGTAGTCGCCGAAACCCTCGATCTGGCGGAAGCAGCGCTCGGCATAGTCCCGTTCGTAGCCGTTGGCGACCATGCCCCCGATCATCTTGTCGCGGAACTGGTCGATGGTGCCCATGTTGCGGAAGCTGGCCATGGCGCGGCGCAGCCGGTCCGCCTCCGAGGGGCTGAATCCGGCCGCCACGATGGCGATCTTCATCGCCTGCTCCTGGAACAGCGGCACGCCCAGCGTCTTCTTCAGCACCGTCTCCAGCTCGGGCTTGGGAAACGACACCGGCTCCAGCCCCTTCCGCCGCCGCAGATAGGGATGCACCATGTCGCCCTGGATCGGCCCGGGCCGCACGATCGCCACCT
>WGNW01000067.1 GCA_016124315.1 Alphaproteobacteria bacterium | reverse complement strand
CGCTCCTCGGCGCCGATGCCCGGATAGGCGCCGGGCGTGTCCACCAGGGTGATCAGCGGCAGCCGGAAGCGGTCGGCCAGTTCCATCAGGCGCACCGCCTTGCGGTAGCCCTCAGGCCGGGCCATGCCGAAATTGTGCCTGACCCGCGTCTCGGTGTCGCGGCCCTTCTCGTGGCCCATCACCACCACGGCCTCGCCGCGGAACCTGGCGAGGCCGCCGAGGATCGCCCGGTCGTCGCCGAAGGTCCGGTCGCCGGCCAGCGGCGTGTAGTCGGTGAACAGGCCTGCCACGTACTCGCCGAAATGCGGGCGCCGCTGGTGCCGCGCCACCTGGGTCTTCTGCCAGGGGGTGAGGCTCTTGTAGGTCTGGCGCAGCAGCTGCTCCAGCTTGCCCTCCAGGCGCACCACCTCGTCGACCACGTTGACCCCGCCGCCATCGGAGAGGCGCTTGAGTTCGCGGATCTGGCTCTCCAGCTCCACGATGGGCTTTTCGAATTCGAGAACTGCTTCCATGCCTATGATGTCGGTCGCGACCGTGCCGTTTCCACAGGCGCGCACTGTCGCGCCCGGCCGCCCGGCATGTCAACGGAAGATGCCCTCCCGCAGAGCTTGGTGCGCATTCGCACCGGCGGCGTGACGAGAATCCGGTTGGGGACGGACTGCCGGCGTCCTATTATTCAAGGCATGCAAATCGACGTTATCTCAGATTCCATCTGTCCCTGGTGCTTCATCGGCAAGCGCCGCCTCGAGAAGGCGATGGCCGAGCGGCCCCAGATCGCGTTCGAGGTGATCTGGCGCCCCTACCAGCTCAACCCCGACACGCCGCACGAAGGCTACGACCGCAAGGCCTACCTGCAGGCGAAGTTCGGCGGCACCGACCAGGCGAAGGGCGTCTACAAGATGGTGCTGAGCGCCGCCCAGGAGGAAGGCCTGGACTTCGCCCTGGAAAAGCAGAAGCGGCTACCCAACACCCTCGACTCCCACCGGCTCAACCACTGGGCGCTCACTGCCGGCGTGCAGGACGCGGTGGTCGAGGCGCTGTTCCGGAAGTACTTCATCGAGGGCGAGGACATCGGCGACCCGAAGGTCCTGGTGGGCGTCGCCGAGGCGGCCGGCATGGACGCCGCCGTCGTCGCCGAACTGCTGAAGGGCGACGCCGACCGCGAGCTGGTGCTGCGCGAGGAAGCCATCGCCCGCCGCATGGGCGTCACCGGCGTGCCCTGCTTCATCGTCGACCAGAAGCTGGTGATGGTGGGCGCGCAGGAGTCGGACATGCTGCTGCGCGCCATCGACCATGCCGCGTCCCAGGCATCCCAGGCCGCGGAATAGGCCGACCCTTCCTCCTCACGGCATGTAGCGTCCGCCGACCAGATGGTAGGTCATGCCGGTCATGAACCGGTTGCCGTCGCTGGCGAGGAACACCATGGTCGGGCCGCCGTCCTCCAGCGGATCGCCCAGCCGCTTCAGCGGGATCGATTCGCGCACCGTCTTCACGTATTCCGGCCGCGCCTTCTCCCAGGCCTCGAACGCGTCGGTGCGCAGCGCCGGGTTCACGATCGAGACGATGATCTGGTACTTGCCCCACTCGTTGGCCGCCGTCTTGCTGATGGCGCGGATCGCCTCCTTGGTGGCGTTGTAGGAGGTATTGCCCGGGTTGCCGATCATGCCCGCGCCCGAGGCGAAGTTGATGATCCGCCCGCCCTTCTCCTTCATGTGGGGGAACACCGCCTGCATGCCCCAAAGCGTGCCCATGCAGCCGGTCTTGAAGGTGTAGTAGAGCTCGTCGTCGTTGGTGTCCTCGATCGCCACATAGACGGTCGACGCCTGCGGCTTGGCCTCGGTGCCGAAGCCCTGGGCGTTGTTGACGATGACGTCGACGGTGCCGAACTCCTGCACCGTCCTGTCGACCATGGCGAACACCTGGTCCTTGTGGCCGACGTCGACGGTGACGCCGAGCGCCGTGCCGCCCTCGTCGCGGATGATCTTGGCCACCTCGTCCACCGTGGCCCGGGTGCGTGACGCGACCACCACCTTGGCGCCCTCGCGCCCGTAGGCGATGGCGGTCGCCCGGCCGATGCCGCGGCCCGCGCCGGTGACGATGCAGACCTTGTCCTGAAGCTGCTTCATGAGTCCTCTCCGCTGGTTGAGCGGTCGCAGTGTCTACCGCGCGGGACCCATTGCAAGCGGATATTCAGCAGATGTGCAGAAATGCTGTTGAGGACGAAACTCCGCCGTCGTCCGTCAGGCGTCCAGCGACTTCAGCTTCTCGACCGTCTTCATCAGCACCTCGGCCTGGCGGATGGAGGCCAGGTCGATGAGCTTGCCGTCCAGCGCCACCGCGCCGCGGCCGTCCTTCTTGGCCTGCTCCATGGCGGCGAGGATGCGCTTGGCCTTCTCCACCTCGGCCTCGGACGGGCCGAACAGCTCGTTGGCCAGCGCCACCTGGGACGGATGGATCGCCCACTTGCCCTCGCAGCCCAGCACGCCGGCGCGGTTGGCCTGGGCGCGGTAGCCGTCGGGATCGGAGAAGTCGCCGAACGGGCCGTCGACCGGCCGCAGGCCGTGGGAGCGGGCCGCCACCACCATGCGGACGATGGCGTAGTGCCACATGTCGCCCCAGTAGGTCTCGCGGTTGCCGGCGTCGTCCGGGTTGCTCAGCACCACGTAGTCGGGGTGCGGCCCGCCGATCTGGGTGGTGCGCATGCTCATGGAGGCGGCGAAGTCGGCGACGCCGAAATGCAGCGACTCATTGCGCGGGCTGGCGGCGGCGATGGCGTCGATGTTCATCAGGCCGCGGGCCGTCTCCATGATCAGCTCGAAGCCGACCTTCTTCTTGCGCCCCTTGGCCGCCTCGATCTGGGTGCACAGCAGGTCGAGGGCATAGACGTCCTCGGCGATATCGACCTTGGGCAGCATGATCAGGTCGAGCCGGTCGCCCGCCTGCTCCATCAGGTCGACCACGTCGCGGTACATGTAGTGGGTGTCGGTGGCGTTGATGCGCACCGAGAGCGTCTTGCGGCCCCAGTCCAGGTCGTTGATCGCCTCGATCACCAGCTTGCGGGCCTTGTCCTTGTCGTCGGGCGCGACCGCGTCCTCCAGGTCGAGGAACACCACGTCGGCGTCGGACTGGGCGGCCTTCTCGAGGAACCGGGAATTGGAGCCGGGCACCGCCAGCTCGCTGCGGTTGATGCGGGCCGGAGCCTGCTCGACGGGATAGATGGACATGGTCGCCTCTTGTCAGTGGGGCCGATGATTGTCCGGCACGCTAAAGAGCGCACCGGGGCAAGTCAATCGACCGGCCCCTGCGGCCCGCTCAACCCTGCCGCGTTCGCCAGCGGGTGGCCGTCGCGCACCAGCGCCTGGAGACGCTCCTCCAGCACGTGGGTGTAGATCTGGGTGGTGCTGATGTCGGCGTGGCCCAGCATCTGCTGCACCGAGCGCAAATCGGCGCCGTTGTTGAGCAGGTGGCTGGCGAAGGCGTGGCGCAGCACGTGCGGGCTGACCCGTCGCGGGTCGATCCCCGCCTCGGCGGCGAGCTCGTGCAGCAGCTGGAAGAAGCGCACCCGTGTCAGGTGCCCTTCCTTGCCGCGCGACGGAAACAGGAAGGCGGCGCCGCTGCTGCCGGACATCGCCAGGAACGCCGGACGCACCGACATGTACTCGGTCATGGCGGCCTTGGCCGGTACGCTGAGGGGCACCAGCCGCTCGCGGCCGCCCTTGCCCCGCACCAGCAGCACCCGCACGTCGCCCCTCGCCGCCGACGCAGGCAGGGTCACCAGTTCGGACACCCGCAGGCCGGTGGCGTAGATCACCTCCAGCAGGGCGACCAGCCGGACGTTCCGTGGCGTCGGGTCGGCATCGGCCCGGCCGTGAGCCGTGCGCATCAGGCTGTCCACCTCGGCGACGCTGAGGACGCGGGGCAGCGTGCGCGTGCGGCGCGGCCCTTCGAGCGAAACCGCCGGATCGTCGCCGCGCAGGCCGTCGGCGTAGAGGAACCGATAGAACTGCTTGATTGCCGAGAGGCGCCTCGCCGACGTGCGGGACGAGAAGCCGGCCCCCTCGAGCTGCGCCAGATAGGCGCGGATCGCCTCCGTGTCGGCGTGGCGCAGGCTGCCCTTGCGCCGCGCGACGAAGCCGCCGAAATCGGTCAGGTCGCGGCGATAGGCGTCGAGGGTGTTGAGGGCGGCGCCCCGTTCGGCGACGAGCATTTCCAGGAAGGCTTCGACCAGATGTGCCTCGTCGCCCATGCGTTCCCCTTCCTCAGAAACCCGCCGCCGACATCGCCTCGACCGCCAGCGCGCGGACCTGGCCGTCGAGCCCGGCCTGGCGCAGGGCGGCGATCGTGTCGGCCAGCACGGCGGGACTGGCGCCGGCCGGCCCCTTCTCGCCCAGCGCCACCAGGGAGAACAGCACCGCCTCGCCCTTGTGGCCGTGCCGGCCCGCGTCCTCCATGCCGCGCCAGACGGCGAGCGACGGCAGCTCGTACTGGGACCGGCCCGCCGCGGCATACATCACGGTCTGGAAGCCCGGAGGAATCGAGCACCCGAAGCCGTCGAGCACCGCATACATCACCGGCTGGAGCGCCGCGTCGTTCCGGTCGCCCGCGACCGGGCGGTCGAGCCAGCGCTCGATGTCCTCATCGGCGCATTTGAGGGCGTGATCGGCGATCAGGACATAGGGCCAGACCCGCCCCTGCAGCGCGGCGGCGTCGACGGTCGCCGCACCGGAGTCGGGCGCACCCGCCGCCTCGGCCGCGTCGGAAGCGGCCTGCTGGTCCGCATTGTCTGGCGGCGAGGCGGCCTCCGTCGCCTGGGCGCTGTCCTTGCCGGCCTGATCGGCGGCCTTTGCAGCCCGGGCGCCCAGCATGTCGTACCAGCGCCGCGCCGCGTCGCCCTCGCCCGCGACGGCGAGAGCCCGGACGATTTCGGGGCTCGCGGCCAGAAGCTCGGGCGTCAGAACCGGCGCCGCGGGCGCAGCCGGTTCCGCGGCAGCGGGTGTCCCGGCGGGCGGCGCCTCCGCCGGCGCCTGTTCGGCGGCCGGCTGGTCCGCCGGCGGGGCGGCATCCGTTTCGGGCGCGGCCGGCGGCGGAGGCGGCTTGGGCGTCGGATCGAGCATGGCCGTGGCCTTGCCGTTGACCCGCGCCTCGATCAGGTAGAGCCCGTCGGCCTGCGCGCGCTGCCAGACGGCCTGCAGGATCTTGAGCCGGGCCACGTCGTCGGGCGCCGCCAGCGCCGCCTGGTAGAGCAGCGCGTAGGCCTGGGCGGGCGACAGGTCGGCCGCGGCCGCTACCGGATCGTCGGAACCCGGCGGATTGGGCGGCGCCTGTGCGTAGACATCGGCCACGGTGGCGGCGTCGATGACGCCGGCCTCGGCTGCCTTCTGCGCCGCCGCGAGCCGTACGTCGGCCGGCTGGTCCTTGTCGGCGGCGACCTCGGCCAGAACCAGCGGCGCTGCATCGGCCAGCGAGTCGGTCGTCACGGGAACGGCCGCCGCCTTCAGCATCGCCAGCTTGAGCGGCGTCAGGGTGCCGACGTCGGCCAGTTCGGGCTTGTCGCCCCGCGCGTCCGCCGGCTTCGAGAGCCAGTCGACCAGCGTGAAGTAGGCGGCGTCGCCGGTGCCGACGTCGCGCAGCATGTCGGTGGCCAGGGCGGCGCCGGCCGCGTCGCCCTGGATGGCCTTGCAGAAGCCCACGACCGGCAGCCAATTGGGCTCCTGCGCCCGCTGGTTGGCGCTCAGCGCCTCGTCGCAGGCCGACGCCGTATCGCCGGTCACCAGCAAGGCGTCGACGCGGGTGCGCGTCAGCTTCAGATTGTCGATCTTGTCGGGGACGCGGCTGAACAGGTCGGCGATCTCCCCGGGAAATCCGGCCGCCGCGAGCCGCCCGGCACGCGCCTGCAGGACGTCGTACTGGTCCTCGTTCTCGGCCGCCGGTGGCACCCGGCCTTCGCTCAGCAGCAGCCTGCGCATCAGGTCGCGCATGGCGAGCGACCGGGTGGCGACGGGCACCTGCGGCAGCAGGGCGGTGAGCGTCCGACGGCTCGCGCCCGCCCACAGGTCGGCGCCCAGCCCGCCGTTCGCCGCCGTCAGCGTGCCCGTGGAGGACGGATCGAGGGCGTCCAGCCCCTGCTGCGACACGCCGGAGGGCAGCAGGTCCTGGCGCTGGGCGTCGCCCTGCTGATCCTGCATGGCGCCCGGCACGACGGCGGGCGCATTGTCGTCCTGGGACGGGGAAGCAGGCGCCAGCGGCTGCTGGGTGACGTCCGGGCCGTCCGGCGGCGCGGCGCCAGCCGGCGGGCCTTCCGGCACGACCGTCGGGTCGAACTGGGCAAGCGCCGGCAGCGTGGGCGTCGCCGCCAGTGCCGAGAGGAGAAGGACGGAGGCCTTGCGGACGCGCATCCGGTTACTTCTGCAGGGCATCGCTCGGCAGGTCTTTTTCCACATGGCCGGTGGGCGCGGGCGGGTCCCAGAACGAGAGGAAGGCGATGCCTGCGACCAGGGCCACCGCGATGATGATGAGAAAGATAATGATGGTCCGGAACTTGTTCACCGAATGGCCCTCTCTGACGCGCTGTTTTCTGTACGGCTGATTTTCCGCGCGAATGGATATAACATAAGGCGAAACGAGTTACATTGAAGCCGATGGACGTTTGCGAAGAAGAAGGCGGGGGCCCGGCCGGCCCGCCCCCGGTCGGCCTTGACAAGTCGCTGGTGCTGGTGGGGCTGATGGGCGCGGGCAAGACGACGATCGGTCGCCGGCTGGCGAAGCGCCTCGGCGTGCCCTTCGTCGACGCCGACGCGGAGATCGAGAAGGCCGCGGGCTGCTCCATCAAGGACATCTTCGAATGCTATGGGGAATCCGCCTTCCGCGAAGGCGAGCGGCGGGTGATCTGCCGGCTGATGGCCGGCCCGCCCCAGGTGGTCGCGACCGGCGGCGGCGCCTTCATGAACGAGGAGACCCGCCGGCGCGTGAAGGAGGCCGGCGTTTCCGTCTGGCTCAAGGCCGACATCCCGACCCTGGTCGCCCGCGTCTCCAAGCGCGACACGCGGCCGCTGCTGTCGAACGGCGATCCTGAGACCATCCTGCGGGAACTGGCGGAGAAGCGGAATCCGTTCTATGCAGAGGCGGATATTCACGTCGAGAGCCATGACGGACCGCACGAAACGGTCGTGGACGCCGTCATCGAGGCGCTCAAGAACCGGCAGGCCGCCTAAGCATGATCCAAGACACCGTCACCGTGGGCCTGGGCGACAGGTCCTATGACATCCTCGTCGGCACCGGCCTGCTGCAACGGGCCGGCGAGCTGATCCGTCCGGCCCTGCGGCGGCCGAAGACCTTCGTCGTCACCGACGAGAACGTCGCGGCGCTGCATCTGGACGGCTTCAGGAGCGCACTGGCCGCCGCCGGCATCGAGGCCGGCGTCCACGTGCTGCCGGCGGGCGAGCAGACCAAGAGCTTCCGCCACCTGGAGGAGCTGATCGGCGCCATGCTCGACGCCCGGCTGGAGCGGCGCGACCGGGTGATCGCGCTGGGCGGCGGCGTCATCGGCGACCTCACCGGCTTCGCCGCCAGCATCCTGCGGCGCGGCATCGGCTTCATCCAGGTGCCCACCACCCTGCTGTCCCAGGTCGACAGCTCGGTAGGCGGCAAGACCGGCATCAACACCCGCCAGGGCAAGAACCTGGTGGGCACCTTCCACCAGCCGGCCCTGGTGCTGGCCGACACGGGCGTGCTCGATACACTGCCCCGGCGCGAGCTGGGCGCCGGCTACGCGGAGGTGCTGAAATACGGGTTGATCCGCGACGCAGCCTTCTTCCAGTGGCTCGAGGCGCACGGCGCCGAGGTGCTGGCCGGCGATCCGGCCGCCCGCGCCCACGCGGTCGCCACCAGCTGCCGCGCCAAGGCCGACGTGGTGGCGGCCGACGAGTTCGAGACCGGCGAGCGCGCCCTGCTCAACCTGGGCCACACCTTCGGCCACGCGCTGGAGGCCGAGACCGGCTATGGCGAGCGGCTGCTGCACGGCGAGGGCGTCGCCATCGGCATGGTGCTGGCGTTCGAGCTGTCGGCCCGGCTCGGCCTGTGCGACCCACAGGCGCCGGCCACCGTGCGCCGCCACCTGCGCCTGCTGGACCTGCCCGCCTCGCCCGCCGACATCCCCGGCCCGCCGCTCGATGCCCGCCGCCTGATCGGCCACATGGCCCAGGACAAGAAGGTGAAGGACGGGCGCATCACGTTCGTGCTGGCCCGCGGCATCGGCGACGCGTTCCTGACCAGCGACGTGGACACCGCCGACGTCGAGGCCATGCTGACCGACGCCCTCCAGACCGCCTGACCCCCCGCGCCACGCAACACGAGGCGTTTCCGCCATGATCACCGCCGTCTCCATCTTCGTCCTTCTCATGCTCTCGGCCTATTTTTCGGCATCGGAGACGGCGCTGACCGCCGCCTCCCGCGCCCGGATGCACCGGCTGGCCGAGCACGGCAACCGCCGCGCCCAGATCGTCAGCGAACTGCGCAAGGACGACGAGCGGCTGCTGGGCACCATCCTAGTGGGCAACAACGGCGTCAACATCCTGGCCACGGCGCTGGCCACCAGCCTGTTCACCCAGCTGTTCGGGGAATACGCGGTGGTCGCCGCCACCGGCGCCATGACGGTGCTGGTGATCCTGTTCGCCGAGGTGATGCCCAAGACCCTGGCGATCCGCGACCCCGACCGGGGCGCGATGATGGTGGCGCCGGCGCTGCGGGTGCTGGTGAAGGTGCTGTCGCCGATCACCCGCGCCATCACCGTGCTGGTGCGCGCCTCGCTGGGCCTGTTCGGCCTGGGCGTGACCGCCGACCAGCCGATCCTGTCGGCCCACGAGGAGATCCGCGGCGCCATCGACCTGCACGCCCGCGAAGGCAGCATGAAGAAGCCGCACCGGGACATGCTCGGCGGCATCCTCGATCTCGACGAACTGGAAGTCTCCGAGATCATGATCCACCGCCGCAGCATGCAGATGATCGACGCCAGCGTCGGCCCGGACGGCATCGTCGAGCAGGTGGTCAGCAGCCCCTACACCCGCATCCCGCTGTGGCGCGACAACCCGGAGAACATCATCGGCATCCTGCATGCCAAGAGCATCCTGCGCGCCCTGCGCAAGCAGGAGAGCGCGCCCACCATGGAGGAGATCGAGGCCGACCTCAGCACGCCGTGGTACGTGCCCGACACCACCAGCCTGCGCGAGCAGCTCAACGCCTTCCGCGAGCGGCGCTCCCACTTCGCCCTGGTGATCGACGAATACGGCGCGCTGCAGGGGCTGGTGACCCTGGAGGACATCCTGGAGGAAATCGTCGGCGACATCGCCGACGAGCACGACATCGCCCGCCGCGGCATCCGGCCCCAGGCGGACGGCAGGCTGATCGTCGAGGGCACCACCTCCGTCCGCGACCTCAACCGGGCCATGGACTGGCAGCTTTCCGACGACCACGCGACCACCATCGCCGGCTACATCATCCACGAGGCCCAGACCATCCCGGAGACGGGCCAGACCTTCAAGTTCAACGGCTACAAGTTCGAGGTGCTGCAGAAGCGGCGCAACCAGCTGACCCTGCTGCGGATCACCCCGCCCGAGCCGGTCGAGACCGACGTCATATGATCGCCGAGTTGCTCGGCATCGTCGCGCCGGTCTTCCTGATCGCGGCGCTGGGCTTCGTCTGGGCGAGGATGGAGCAGCCCTTCGACACCCTGCTGGTCACCCACCTGCTCACCAACGTCACCACGCCGTGCCTGATCTTCAGCCGCGTCGCGCCGCTGAAGGGCCACGTGGCGACCTTCGGGCTGATCGCCGGCCTCGCCGTGGTCTCGCTGCTGGTCTTCGCCCTGCTGGGCTATCTGGGCGCCCGGCTGCTGCGGCTGCCGGTGACCGCGTCGGTGGGGCCGGTGATGTTCCCCAACTGCGGCAACATGGGCCTGGCGCTGTGCCTGTTCGCGTTCGGCGAGGTGGGTGTCGGGCTGGGCATCGGCTTCTTCATCGTCATGGCGACCACCCAGTTCACCCTGGCGCCGTGGATCGCCTCGGGCCGGTTCTCGCTGCGCCAGATGGTGCGCGCCCCGGTGATCTACGCCTCGGCGGTCTCCATCCTGTTCCTGGCGGCCGGCATCCACGTGCCGACCTGGCTGTTCAACACCACAAAGCTGCTGGGCGACGTCTCGATCCCGATGATGCTGATCACGCTGGGCGTGTCGCTGGCCCGTCTCAGGGTGGTGAGCCTGCGCAACAGCCTGATGGTGGCGCTGCTGCGCCTGGGCATCGGCTTCGCCACCGGCGCGGGCCTGGTGTGGGCGTTCGGCCTGAGCGGGCCGTCGGCGGGCGTGATCCTGATCATGTGCTCCATGCCGCCGGCCGTGTTCAACTACCTGTTCGCCGCCCGCTACAGCGACCACGCCGAGGAGGTGGCCGGCACGGTGATCATCGCCACCGCCCTCTCCTTCGCCACCATGCCGCTGCTGATGGCTTACGCGCTGGGTTGACGCGGGCTCGGCGCGCTACGCGTGCCTCGCATCGGCCGGCGTCTTCGTCTCCAGCGACAGGGCGTGGACCGGGCCGGCCAGTTCCTCCGACAGGATGCCGTAGACCAGTCGCTGGCGGGCGACGCGCATCATGCCGTTGAACTTGTCCGAGGCGACGACCACATGGAAGTGGGTCTCGCCCTCGGGCCGGGCGCCGGCATGGCCGGCATGCCGCGACGATTCGTCGATCACCTGGAGTTCGGTGGGCGCGAGCGCCTCGCTCAGCTTCTCGCGGATTCTGTCTGCTACGCTCATTGGCTGGGCCTTACCCTTTTCAACCTGATCCGGCGTCACCATAATCCGATGATGATCCACGCGCACGCCCAACGAAACGCTGCAGACGACCGGACCTGCGACTGGCCCGGCTGCACGGCGCACGCCAGCCACCGGGCGCCCAAGGACCGCGAGCGCCTGGAGGACTACTACTGGTTCTGCCTGCAGCACGTGCGCGAGTACAACGGCGCGTGGGATTACTTCGCCGGCATGGAGAACCTCGAGTACGAGAGCCTGGTGCGCTCCAGCGCCACCTGGGAGCGCCCCACCTGGCCGCTGGGCAACCGCGGCGGCGACCGGGAGGCGTGGACCTACTGGGCGGCGCGCGAGGCCGTCGCCGAATTCGCCGACAGCCCGGAGCCGGGCGCGAGGCGGGTCAAGACGCCCGAGCAGATGGCGGGGATATCGCGGCTCACGCGGCAGGACCGGCAGGCGCTGGCGACGCTGGAACTGCCGGAGACAGCGACATTGCAAGACATAAAGAAACGCTTTAAGCAGTTGGTGAAGCGATACCATCCTGACGCCACGGGCCCGGCCGCCAAACCGAGCCGCGCCATCGAAGAGCGTCTCCGTAACGTGATACAGGCCTACTCCCAGTTGAAGGCGAGCGGCCTGTTCAAGGACAATATGGAAGAAAGTCGATGACGTCGGAAAATAACATGCCCGGACACAACGGGTTGCCGGATACCAAGGTTTCCGTCCGCGAAGTGTTCGGCCTCGACACGGACATGACCGTCCCTGCGTTCTCCAGCGGCAACGAGTACGTGCCGCCCCTGGACGACGCCTACCTGTTCGATTACGACACCACCATGGTCATCCTGGCCGGCTTCTCGTTCAACCGGCGGGTGATGATCCAGGGCTATCACGGCACCGGCAAGTCCACCCACATCGAGCAGGTCGCGTCGCGGCTCAACTGGCCGTGCGTGCGCGTCAACCTGGACAGCCACATCAGCCGCATCGACCTGGTGGGCAAGGACGCCATCGTGCTGAAGGACGGCAAGCAGATCACCGAGTTCCGCGAGGGCATCCTGCCCTGGGCGATCCAGAACCCGGTGGCGCTGGTGTTCGACGAGTACGACGCCGGCCGCCCGGACGTGATGTTCGTCATCCAGCGCGTGCTGGAGGTCGAGGGCCGGCTGACCCTGCTGGACCAGAACAAGGTGATCCATCCGCATCCCTCGTTCCGGCTGTTCTCGACCACCAACACCATCGG